>JBFLXL010000001.1 GCA_040757205.1 Bacillota bacterium | reverse complement strand
CGGTTATTTCTCTCCACAAATAAAAAAACCAGGTCTATGGCCTGATTTCTGCATTTCGCTCCCTCAACTACTTATCCCTGCCATCTTATCCCGTCAATCACTGACAAATAATCCTGGCAGGGACACCAGGCCCTGTGCTGTGATGACATGTGCTGAGAGTGGTGCCATTAACTGAAGTTGCTAACAGTTTTTCCCATTATGTGTACAGTTTTGTGGATAAGCTGTCTAATGCCTCGATTTCTCGCCGCTGATCACCTGCAGACGGGATTCAAGCTCGTAGATCTGTCGGTTCTTTTGAAGGAGGTGATGGGCGTACTGCTGGTTAGCCCGCATCAACCGACGATTCTCGCGTGCAAGGCGTTCCAGGAAAGTGGCTTTTTCCTGCTCCTGCCGCTCCAAGAGCAACATAAGCACCCTCCTGCTCAACCGCAACTGAAGCAGTTTATCCTCGAGTTCACGCACCCGCTGCTCCAGCCGGCCAACATCATACGGCATCGGCAAACCCCCACCAATAAGGTGTTTACCCATAGTCTATGTAGTTTGGGTTGGTGATAGACTCAAAGACGCCTGCGCTTCAGTTCCTCCACCACCTTCAGCCCCACCAGCACCTCACCCAGACGCCCATGGTTGTCGCCGCCATGAAAGTCGGATCCCCCGGTCGACACCAGCCGGAGCGCGGCGGCCACGTCCAGGTAGCGGCGCACCTGCTCGGCAGTGTGTTCAGGATGATAAACCTCCAGACCCTGCAGGCCTGCGGCGGCCAACTCGGCGATGATGCCGTCGGCCCGCGCGGTGCCGGGATGCGCCAAGACGGGCACCCCTTTTGCGAGGCGGACCAGCGCCACGGCCTCCAATGGGGAAACCGGTTCCCGGGGGACATAGCCGGGACAGTCCCGCCCGATCCAACGGCTGAAAGCTTGGGCGCGGTTCTGGACCACCCCCGCGCGAACCAGGGCATCGGCGATATGCGGTCGCCCGAGGCTGGCCTTACCCGCCAGCTCCAGCACGTCGTCCAAACTGACCTTCAAGCCCAATGACCGGAGGCGGCCGACCATCCGGGCCGCCCTCTCGCTCCGCTTATCGGCCAGTTGCCTGATCCGGGCCAAGAAGCCGCTGTGCGTCGTGTTGACGTAGTACCCCAGAATGTGTACGTCCCGCCCATGGTGACTGGCACTGATCTCAATCCCGGGGATGACCACGGGCCCGCCTCGGGCGGCGGCCTCCTGAACAGCCGGCGCCACGCCGCTCACCGTATCATGGTCGGTGATCGCAATCGCCCCGAGACCCAGAGTGCGGGCCAGGCATACCACCCGGACCGGGGACAGGGTGCCGTCGGAGGCGGTGGTGTGCACGTGCAGGTCCGCAGGCATACTCTCACCCTCCTCAAACGCCGGTTCCTAACATACTATTCTCCAAAAAACTACACCTTGACCCCTCCCCCAATAAGGAGACGGCCAAGGTGTCGGCTTAACCTAAGGTTATTCTTCTAGCGCGGTTCCACAATCAGCTTGATCGCCGTTCTTTCTTCACCGTCGATCATGATGTCGGTGAACGCCGGGATGCAGATAAGGTCCATTCCACTGGGCGCTACAAACCCTCTAGCGATCGCTATGGCTTTCACTGCCTGGTTGATAGCCCCGGCTCCAATCGCCTGGAGTTCGGCGGTGCCGCGCTCACGCAAGACCCCGGCCAGGGCACCGGCTACGGAATTTGGGTTGGACTTTGCTGAAACCTTTAATACTTCCATTCTAGTAACCTCCTTAAAGGCTTCGGAAATCGCTGCCAAGACATTCTATGGGTATTCGCCAATATTTTGAGAATTCCTTTAACACAACTGGAAAAATTTCTATGATGCTGGCTCATACCTTTGAATGCGCGAGATATCAAGCGCCTTTCCCGAATCCTGGTCCACGGTTACCAGAACGGCGTTCAACTGATAAGGTCCGCCGGCCACCTGGAACTGCCTCGGCATCTGGGTCAGAAACTTCTCCAGCACTGTTTCGGCCTTGACCCCGATGATCGAGTCCCGGGGGCCGGTCATGCCGACATCGGAGATGTAGGCGGTACCCCGGGGCAAGATGCGCTCATCGGCAGTTTGCACGTGGGTGTGAGTGCCGCATACGGCGCTTACTTTTCCGTCGAGGTACCAGCCCATGGCGATTTTTTCGGAAGTGGCCTCGGCGTGAAAATCCACCAGCACCACCGGCGTGTACTTTCTGATGTCGTCCAGGATACGGCTTACCGTGCGGAACGGGCATTCCAAATTAGCCAGGTAAACCCGTCCCGAGAGGTTGACGACGGCGACCGGCTGGTTTTCACGGGTGCGATAGACCGCATATCCCACCCCCGGAGTGCCGGGAGGGTAATTGGCCGGGCGGATGAGCCGGGCCTCGTGCTCGATGAAGCCCAGAATCTCTTTCTTGTCCCAGACGTGGTTACCCATGGTGAGCACGTCGATCCCACAGGAGAAGAGTTCATCCGCTGTTTCCCGAGTGATTCCGTTGCCTCCCGCCACATTCTCTCCGTTCGCGATCACCAGGTCTGCGCCGAACTCCCGGACCAGGCGCTCCACCTCCATCCGGCAAGCCCTGCGTCCGGGTCGGCCCACGACGTCGCCGATCATCAGAAGCCGCACGGCATTCCCCTACTCCCGGCCTATCTATTTGGCATACTCGACCACCCGGGTCTCACGGATAATGACGACTTTGATCTGGCCCGGATATTCAAGTTCGTTTTCGACCTTACGCGCGATATCACGGACAAGACGGACCGCACCCAAGTCGTCCACTTTGTCCGGCTTGACCATGATCCGGATCTCACGGCCGGCCTGGATCGCAAAAGCCTTCTCGACTCCGGAGAAGGAGTTCGCTATTTCCTCGAGCTTGGTCAGTCGCTTGACATAGGCCTCCAACGTTTCGCGCCGTGCTCCCGGACGGGCGGCCGAGATGGCGTCGGCGGCCTGAACCAACACCGCCTCCACGGTCTCCGGCTCTTCATCCCCGTGATGCGCAGCGATGGCGTGCAGGACTTCGGGGCTTTCACCGAACTTCTTGGCCAGGTCGACGCCGATGGTCACGTGCGGACCCTCCACTTCGTGGTCCACGGCCTTGCCGATGTCGTGCAGGAGTCCGGCCCGCCGGGCCAGCTTTTCGTCGGCCCTTAGTTCGGCGGCCATCAAACCGGCCAGATAGGCGACCTCCACCGAGTGCTTCAGGACGTTCTGGCCGTAGCTCGTCCGGTACTTCAACCGGCCCATCAGTTTGATCAGGTCGGGGTGCAGCCCGTGCACGTTGGCGTCGAAAGCGGCCTGCTCGCCGGTCTCGCGGATTTGGACCTCCATGTCCTTGCGGGCTTTTTCCACCATCTCTTCGATTCTGGCGGGGTGAATCCGGCCGTCCGAAATCAACTTCTCCAGAGCCATGCGCGCGGTTTCCCGGCGGATCGGGTCGAACCCCGACACGATCACGGCCTCCGGCGTGTCGTCAATAATCAGGTCCACTCCGGTCAGGGTCTCAAAGGCCCGGATATTGCGCCCCTCACGCCCGATGATCCGCCCCTTCATTTCCTCGTTGGGGAGCGGGATCACCGCCACCGTCGATTCGGCGACGTGGTCGGCCGCGCACCGTTGAATGGCCAGCGAAACAATGTTACGCGCCCGGCGGTCCGCCTCCTCCTTGGCCCGCCCTTCGATCTCCTTGACCAGCAACGCCGCCTCCTGCTGGATCTCCTTTTCGACGTCCTGGAGCAGAATCTGCCTGGCCTCCTCGGTGGAAAGCCCCGAGATGCGTTCCAGTTCTTGCAGTTCTTTCTGCTGCAACGCCTTCAGTTCGTCGTGCATTCTGCTCAGTCCGGCCTCTCTCTTGGCCAGGTTTTCCTCCTTCTTTTCCAGCCCATCCATTTTGCGGTCCATGCTCTCTTCCTTCTGAACCAAACGCCGTTCCTGACGCTGCAGCTCGCTGCGCCGCTCCCGGCTCTCCCGCTCCACCTCGTTCCGGAGTTTCAAGATATCCTCCTTGGCCTCAACAAGAGCTTCCCGCTTCTTGGATTCGGCCTCTTTGGCCGCTTCGTCCAGCACCAGCCTGGCCCGCTCCTCCGCGGACGAGATCTTCATCTCACCCAGCAGCTTGCGCAAAAAATACCCGCCGATAAATGCCACGAGTGCCGCGGCAATGGCGATTATGATTGCTGTGTTTTCCGGCAAAAAGTTCACCTCCTTAAAATTTAATTGGATATTGAAAATAGAAAAACCGAGGATACCCCGGCAGAAAAAGAACGGCACCTGCTCCACGGAATCACCGAAAAGCGCCCCTGAGCAGGTGACCCGCGAGCCGTATTCGGTTATTTATCCTAAAAACCGATAAGGTATATGCCAGTTCTATTTTCTCCCAAACATAATTCTAATGGCTTATCCACCGTCTTGTCAAGGAAATCTGCGGTCAAGCCCCGTGCACTACCAATAGCTCCGGCAATTGATCCAATATTTAGATTTGCTGGCAATAGTATTCTTCCCGGCCGCGGGACCGCCTAACCCCTTCACCGGTGCAAAACCTCCGTGAAGGGGGGTTTCCGGCTTAGAAGACCTGGACCACCCGTTTGACCTCGGGAACCGCTTCCTTGAGCGACCGCTCAATCCCCTGCCTGAGGGTGATGGTGGACATGGGTCAGCCGCGGCAGGCCCCGGTAAGCCGCACGTGGACGACACCGTCCTTGACCTCGACCAGTTCCACGTCTCCTCCGTCCCGCTGCAAAAAGGGACGAACCCTGTTCAGCACTTCCTCGACCTTTTCCCTCACATCCGGACCTCCCCGCGCATACATTTTGTTATGCTCATAGTTTACCTTGTCAAGAAGGATTATGCAAAAGGCTAACCGCCTCCGGCGCAAAACCAACTCCGAAGTTTTCTTTGCGAACAATCGGGCTTTCTCCCTGGGACTGCGCACGCCCCCGGCGGCAGAAATTGGGTTAAAGGACTGACACACGATCTTAAGTGGTCGGGCCACAGCAGGGATTCCGAGTCCTGCTGGGGGTCGTCTTTTCTTGCCCGCTCCGTGCCGGGTGTGGTATAATTCATTTGCATTAAGCCGAAGTGGCGGAACTGGCAGACGCACCGGACTCAAAATCCGGCGGGCTCAACACCCGTGTGGGTTCGACTCCCACCTTCGGCACCAGGAAGATCAAGGCCTCCCGGGATTCGGGAGGCTTTAGTGTTTGGTGCCTGTGCTCTCTTGTTTCTGCCTGGCCCCAAGGCCGCTCGGCCGCGGGCTTGTTTCTTGTTACGCCCGGACGATCTGCCGGCCGTCCCAGTTGTACCTTCGGATCAGCCCGGCGGGCCCCGTCACTTCCACGGCACCGCTCTCCACCCGGAACCCGGCGTTGGCGGGCGCCTGTTCCCAGTCCAGCAGCACCGTTGGGCGTTCGTCCTCCCAACCCAGAACGAAGAACCAGTTCGGTTGACCGGTCCCGTTGTCCGACCCGATTACCACCTGCACCCGGTCATCGCTCGTAATCCGGCCCGTGGCCGACACCCGCAACGGCAGATTGACTCCTTCGCGGCGCCATACCACCCGCCAGCCGCCGACGCAGGTGAAGTCGATCACCACCACCCCGCTCGTCCGGGGATCGGTCCGGAAAATGATCACCCGCTCGGACACCCTCCGGCCGCTTAATCTGATTTCCTGAGTCTCGACCACCGTGGCTCCGGCCGGAAGGAACTGTTCGATTCTAGGTGCGATCACCAGGCAGTCCTGGGCGTCCCGCACCGGGAGCACAATGATTTCGCCCACCTTTAGGCGGTGGGGCCGGCGCCTGATGTGCGCGTTGACTTTCAACACATCGTCCATCTTGATGGAGAACCCCTTGCAGATCTTGAACAGGGTGTCACCCGGTTTTATCTTGTGATGATGCACGGCCAATCGCCCTTCTTTCGGAAAGGTATAGCGCATCATATGCCCCAACCGCCCCAAGTGACATTGGGCCGTAGGCTCGCGATGTCCAGGCGCCGCCGATGGCCGCGCATCGCTTCGTGGATTGCCGCTGGGGCTCTCAAGGGGCAGGGTGTGAGCCGTCTGGGGGTGTGGATGGCCGCGCGTCGCCTTAAGGTGTGCTCCGCTGACCGGTGCTTGGAGTGCCGGGCCGGACTTGCAGATCCGGTCACAAATGTGTCAGAATTAGGATAAATCAAAAAGGAGGCCGGGATCAATGCACAGTCTTCCTTCTCTGCCATACGCCTACGACGCCCTGGAACCCCACCTGGACGAGCAGACCGTACGGCTGCACCACGATGCCCACCACAAGGCCTACGTGGACGGCTTGAACAACGCCGAGGCCAAGCTGGCCCAAACCCGCGACCGGGGCGACTACGCGCTGGTGAAGCACTGGGAGCGGGAGCTGGCCTTCCACGGCGCCGGTCACCAACTGCACACCCTGTTCTGGGAAAACATGCGCCCGGACGGAGGCGGGCCTCCCGACGGCGCCGTTGCGGCCCGGATTGAGGCGGACTTCGGGAGCTTTGCGATCTTCAAAAAGTACTTCTCGACCGCCGCCACGGTGGTCGAGGGGTCCGGATGGGCGCTGCTTTGCTGGAACCGGGAGTTCGGACGCCTGGAGGTGCTTACCGTGGAAAAGCACCAGAATCTGGCGCTTTGGGACAGTGTACCGCTTTTGGCCTGTGACGTCTGGGAGCACGCCTATTACCTGAAATACCAAAACAAACGCGCTGCCTGGGTTGAAGCCTGGTGGAACCTGGTGAACTGGGACGACGTAAACCGCCGGTTGCAGGCCGCCAGGGGCTAAAAAGGGCCGCAACCCCGCGCTTTCCATGCCGACAGGCCTTCCGGTGCCGCCGGAAGGCCTCCTTATCGCTACCGCCTGCTCCCGTGGACGAAGTAGGGCATCAGTTCGTAACCCGCGGGGAAATAGAGGCCGCTTTGCGCCGCCGAAACCTCGTCAAAACCGCAGTCCGACCGCGGCCCGCCGCCGTCTCCCTCCCTGAGGACGGCGAACGGCACCGGATCGTCCGAATGGGTCCTGGTGCGGACCGGCGTGGGGTGGTCCGGAAGCACCATTATCCGGAAGGGACCGATGTCTTTCACGCCGCGCAGGACCTCCCCGAGCACCTGCCGGTCGATTTCCTCGATCGCTCTGATCTTGGTCTCCAAGTCCCCCTGGTGCGCGGCCTCGTCCGGAGCTTCCACGTGGATCAGGGCAAAGTCGGCCCCGGAACCAAGCGCCTGCAGGGCCGCGGCCGCCTTCCCGCGGAAGTTGGTGTGAATCGTACCGGTCGCACCTTCCACCTCAATGCTCTCCAGGCCGGCGCAAAGCCCGATGCCCTTGATCAGGTCCACGGCTGAAATAACGACTCCACCCAGCCCGAACAGGTCGCGGAACAGAGGAAGAGCCGGCCGCCGGCCTTGCCCCCAGAACCAGATGGAGTTCGCGGGACGCTTGTTTCGCTGTCGGCGTTCCCGGTTCACGGGGTGTCCGGCAAGCAGTTCGGCGCTTTGGGCCATGAGCGATTTCAACACCCCGTCACCAATCCCGGCCGGCAGATGCGGGCGCACCTCCATTCCGGGAATGTCGTGCGGCGGAGTCAGCACGGTCTCCGCCGCCCCCCCCCTCCACACCAGCAGGTGCCGGTAGCTGATGCCGGGGTGAAAGCGGAGCGTAGCGGAGCCAAGCTCTCTGTCCAAAAAGACAATCAGTTCGCGGGCCTCGGCCGTACTGATTTCACCGGCGCTGTAGTCGACCATTTCCCGCTCTGCGTAGGGTTGGGCGTCGGTAAGGGTGACCAGGTTGCAGCGAAAGGCGACGTCCTCTTCCTTCAGGGCGATGCCCATGCTCACCGCCTCCAGCGGCGCCCTCCCGGTATAGTACTTCTGCGGGTCGTAGCCCATCACCGAAAGGTTGGCCACGTCGCTGCCCGGAGGAAACCCGGCCGGTACCGTCCGCACCCGCCCGATCTCCCCCCGGGCCGCCACAAGGTCCATGTGTGGCGTCCGGGCATACTGCAGCGGCGTCAGCCCGTCCAGTTCCGGCCGGGGCTCGTCCGCCATTCCATCTCCCACCAACACGATGAATTTCAAGACGACTCACGCTCCTTCCCGTAACTGGGTGACTGTTCGGCGCGCAAAAGCCCGCCTCCTGCATTCGCCTGGAAAACCACCCCCGCTGAGCAGGGAAAAACGCCCGCTTGTCAAATCATTTCCCGCAAACTATGCTGTGTTCGCCAAACCAAGCGAAAAGGTGCCTCCGGGCATGCGTACAGGGCCTATCAAGCCGGCATCTGCATAGAATAGCCGGAGGGAAGCGGGAACAGACGTTTGGAGTCCAACAATTCGGAAGCAGGAGGGTAACCGGATTGAACCGCTATACGCTGACCGTGGTCCGGGAAGTGGACGATACGGTATATTTCAATATGTTTGTCAACGGCACCCCGATAAACCCGAGCAGTGTCCTTTGCTTGAAACGGGAGCTCTTTGACCGGCTGTTCAAAGACCTGTTCCGCAGTTCCCGCGGAAACTGCATCAAGGCTTTCTGTGCCCACCCCAGGCCCTAGAGCGCAAAGCGCCTAGACCAGCGCTTTGCGTTTGCGGTCCAGGTGCGCCAAGACCGCCACCACCGCCAGCCCCCCGAGCACGGCGATTCCGACCAGGCGCGGCTGGATGAAGCTTAAGATCGCCGGCCACTGGGAACCAAAGAACATCCCCACACCAAGATACACGGTTCCCCAACCCAGAGCGTAAAGCGAGTTATACAAAAGGAACCAGCCCACCTGAAGCTGGGCCAAACCGGCCAAGTAAGGCGTAAGGTTGCCGACTCCGGGCACGAAGCGGCCCAATAGCACAAACAAGCCCGCCGAACAGGCCGGCAGGGTTTGGGCCTGTTCCAGTCTCTCGGGCGTGATGTGGAGGAAGCGGCCGTAACGCCGGAAAAACGGGGTGCCCACGTTCCGGCCGAGCCCGTAGGCCAGCACCGAGCCGGCGGTGTACCCGCCGAAAGCCGCCGCCAGCGTAAACGGGAAACTCAGGTCTCCCTGGTGCACCAGCACCCCGGCTAAAATCATGACCGCCGCCCCCGGAAAGAAGGGTACTCCCAGGGATTCCAAAACCGTTCCCAGCACCACGCCGCCCAGTCCCAACGCCGACAGAGAGTCGAGGACGGACTCCAACGGTCATCCCCTCCCCGGGCTTAGGATACCCCGCCGGGCCGGCCGCATCCGCGGCAGATTTACCCGGGCGGGGCCGGCCGGTGTTTAGAGGACGCGCGTGGCGCCGCTGTAGACCAGCCCGCGCAGGGCGTCGATGGTCACGATCGCCCCTTCGTCCAGCGTTTCGGTCGCCCCGGCAACCCCCACAATCACCGGCAGGTTGAACTGCAGACACACCACGGCGGCGTGTGAAGTCAGCCCGCCGACTTCGGTGATTACTCCGGACGATTTTTCGATCGCCGGCACGTAGTCCCGGTCGGTGCTCCGGGTGACCAGGATGTCCCCCGGCTCGATCTTGGCCTGGGCTTCCTCTGCGCTGTGGACGATTTTCAGGCTGCCGGTGACCGCCTGGTTGCCGATTCCGGTGCCCCGGGCCAGCACACTACCGACGGTGTGCACCTTAAGCAGGTTGGTGCTGCCGTGCGTGCCCACCGGCACGCCGGCGGTGATGACGACCAGGTCGCCGCCACGGATCAGGCCGGCGGCCAGGGCGGCTTGAATGGAGGCGGAGATCATCCGGTCGGTGTCCTCGATCTCTTCTTCAACGTATACCGGCTGCACCCCCCACAACAGGGCCAGGCGCCGCACCACGTCTTGCCTGGGGGTTACCGCGACGATCGGCCGGGCCGGCCGGTACTTGGCCACCATCCGCGCCGTGTACCCGGTCTGGGTGGCGGTGATGATAGCGGCGGCGCCGAGGTCGGCGGCGGTGGCACAGGTGGCGTAGCTGATGGCGTCGGTGACCGTGCGGCGGGAGATGTCCCGGTGCCGCTGCTGAAGGAGCATTCCGTACGGGAGGTCGCCTTCCGCGCGGCGGGCGATACGGTCCATGGTCTCCACCGCCGCCACCGGATACTCCCCGGTGGCGGTTTCGGCCGAGAGCATCACGGCGTCCGTACCGTCCAGGATGGCATTGGCCACGTCACTGGCCTCAGCCCGGGTCGGACGCGGATTCTGAATCATTGATTCCAGCATCTGGGTCGCAGTGATCACGGGCTTGCCGGCCAGATTGCAGCGGGCGATAATCTTCTTTTGGACCAGGGGCACTTCCTCGGCGGCGATCTCGAGCCCCAAATCCCCGCGGGCCACCATTACGGCGTCCGTCACCTTGATGATGTCGTCCAGGTTTTCGACCGCCTCCCAAGTCTCGATCTTGGCCACGATGTGGGCTTCGGATTCAAACTTCTCCAGGATGGCGCGCACGGAAAGGATGTCCTCGGCCCGCCGGACGAACGAGGCGGCCACAAAATCGAAGCCCAGCTCCAAGGCGAAATGCAGGTCCCGGATGTCCTTTTCGGTGACGGTGGGGATCGAGGTCCGCACGCCCGGCAGGTTGACACCCTTGCGGCTGGTGAGCAGGGCGTCGTTCATCACCCGGCAGAGCACCTCGCGCCCCTCGACCCGCAACACCTCCAAACCGGCCAGGCCGTCGCCCAAAAGGATGGTGTTGCCCGGTCCCACTTCCCGGGGCAACGGCGGGTAATCGACCGAAATGCGACGGCGGTCTCCCTTGATCGGCTCGGTGGTGAGGGTCAGTTCTTCCCCGGCCTTGAGTTCGGCCGGTTCCGGGTCCAGGTTCCCGATTCTGATCTTCGGCCCCTGGAGATCGACCATCACGCCGACCGTTTTGCCGGTTCGGGCGGCGGCGGCGCGGACGTTGTTGATGCGGCGGCGGTGTTCCTCCCGGGAACCGTGGGAGAAATTGTGGCGGGAGATGTTCATGCCGGACTCGATCATCCGGCAGAGCACCTCGACCGACTCCGAGGCGGGGCCGACGGTGCAGATTATCTTGGTATGGCGCAAAATACTCCACCCCCGGGTCTAAATTGACAAGATTCCGGCCAGACGGTATGCTTCCAGATCGATTTCCTTCTTTCCCTGCAGGCTTTCATCCAGATCCCGGTGGTCCGCCCGGCCGTGCTGCATCCCCACCGCGAGCTTACGCCGCCCTTCCATCAGGAGTTCCACGGCGAGAGCCCCCAAGCGGCTCCCCAGCACCCGGTCCTGGGCGGTCGGGGTGCCCCCGCGCTGCAGGTGGCCCAGCACGGTCACCTTGGTGTCAAAGCCGGTGATTCGTTTAATTTCCCGCCCGAACTCGATGCCGCTTGCCGCTCCCTCCGCGACGACGATGACGCTGTGCAGCTTGCCGCGCCGGTAGCCGCGCATCAGCCGGTCGCAGACCTCTTCCACCGAGAACGGCAGCTCCGGAATCAGAATCGACTCCGCCCCGCCGGCGAGACCCGCTTCCAGGGCGATGAACCCGGCCCTGCGCCCCATCACTTCCACGATGAACAGCCGCTCGTGCGACGTGGCCGTATCCCGGATCTTGTTGATGGCGTCCACCGCGTTGTTGACGGCGGTATCGAACCCGATGGAAAGCTCGGTGCCGGGGATATCATTGTCAATCGTGGCCGGAATGCAGACCACCGGTACTTGAAACTCTTCGTGAAAGAGCTTGGCACCCATGAAGGAGCCGTCCCCGCCGATGATCACCAGCCCCTGGATACGGAAACGTTCGACGTTCTGGTAGGCGCGCGCCCGGCCCGCGCGCGTCAGGAATTCGTCCGACCGGGCGGTGCGCAGGATGGTTCCGCCCCGGTGGATGATGTCGGCCACCGAACCGACCTGCATGGGTCCGATGTCCGCCTCAATGAACCCGGCAAAACCGCGGCTGATACCCATCACCTCGAGACCGTGATAAACGGCTTTGCGCACCACGGCCCGGATCGCGGCGTTCATCCCGGGGGCGTCGCCGCCGCTGGTCAAAACCCCTATCCGTTGCAAAACCCGCTTCTCCTTCCGGCAATCAAGAATGGCTAAAACCGGTGGTCATAGACAAACACCCCCGACAGGTCGGGGATGATGCCTTTTGCGTTCCTTATATTTATAGGTTTCCGATTGTCCGGTATTTATGATAGCGGGCCCGCAGCAGTTGTTCGAGGTCCATCCGGCATAGTTCATCAAGGTTCCGGAACAGGCTTTCCCGAAGCATCTCCGCCGCTTGTGCCGGGTCCCGGTGGACGCCGCCCAAGGGTTCGGGAACAATCTCGTCGATCACCCCCAGGGAAAGCAGATCCTGGGCGGTCATTTTCAGCACTTCCGCGGCTTCACGGGCCCGGCCCGCATCCTTCCACAAGATGCTGGCGCAGGCTTCCGGGGAACTGACGGAAAAGACGGCGTGTTCCTGCATCAACAGGCGGTCGCCGACCCCCAGCGCCAGGGCGCCGCCGCTACCCCCCTCACCGATCACCACCACGACGACCGGCACCCGCAGGGTGCTGAGCGCCGCCAAATTTCGGGCGATGGCCTCGGCTTGCCCGCGCTCTTCCGCCCCGATGCCGCAGTGCGCCCCGGGGGTATCAAGCAGGCAAATCAGCGGGCGCCGGAACTTCTCGGCCTGCCTGGCCATTCGCAACACCTTCCGGCAGCCCTCCGGGTGAACCATGCCGAAATTGCGGGCCAGGTTTTCCTTGGTGTCCCGCCCTTTTTGGTGACCCACCACCGTAACCACGTAGCCGTTCATCCGGCCGATAACACCGATCACCGCAGGGTCGTCGCCGAACGCCCGGTCTCCGTGGAGTTCAATGTACTCGGAGCAAAACCGCTCAATGTAGTCCCGCGAGCCCAACCGGTCCGGATGTCGCGCGATGAGCACCTTCTGCCAGGGGCTGAGGTCGCCGTAGATGTCCTTTTTGAGTGCGGCCGCCCGTTCGGCGAGCACTTCGATTTCCTGTTTCAAGTCCAGTCCCTTCTCGACCGAAAACTGCTTTAGCTCCTCAATCTTGGTTTCCAGTTCCGAGATCGGTCTTTCAAAGTCGTACACAGTCGGCATTAGTGTGTCACCCCGCTTGATGCATGGCAATAATCTTGACCAGTGTATCCTTCAGCCGGTTGCGGGGCACCACCGCATCGACAAAACCGTGCTCCTTCAAGAACTCCGCCTGCTGAAACCCGTCCGGAAGTTTCTGCCGGATGGTCTGCTCGATCACCCGCGGCCCGGCAAACCCAATGAGTGCGCCCGGTTCGGCCAGAATGACGTCTCCCAGGAAGGCAAAGCTGGCACTGACACCGCCCATGGTCGGATCGGTAAGCACCGAAATGTAGAGCAAGCCCGCATCGTCCAACCGGCCGATGGCTGCGGCCGTTTTGGCCATCTGCATCAGGGAAAGGATCCCCTCTTGCATCCGGGCCCCGCCGGACGCGGAAAACACAACCAGCGGCAGGGCGTTGGTTACGGCGTGTTCGGCGGCCCGGGCCACCTTCTCGCCGACCACCGTGCCCATGCTGCCCATGATAAAATGGGAATCCATGACCACCAACACGACCCGGTGACTGCCGATGGTTCCCTCGCCGGCAACCGCGGCTTCATTTAGTCCGGTCCGCTCCTGGTTCGCCGCCAGCCGCTCGGCATAGCCGGGGAATTGCAGCGGGTCGCGCGGCCCAAGATCGGCGCCGAGTTCCGCGAAATCCTCCGTATCCAGGGTGATCTGCATTCTTTCCCTCGCGGTGAGCCGGAAGTGGTGCGCGCATTTCTGGCAGACTTTCAGGTTCCGCTCCAGGTCTTTGGCAAAGAGAATCTCCCCGCACTGGCATTTGATCCAGAGGCCCTCCGGAATCTCCCGCTTTGTCTCCGGCCGGACCGTGAAGTACTTCGGTTTCTTAAAAAAGTCGAAAACGGTTCTCCACCTCTCTCGTCCCGATCGTCCCTACAAGGTGTTCAGCACTTCGAGCGCTTCGCCGACCTCGGCTTCAGGCACCAGGATCTCCAGGGTTTGGCCGTCACTGTCCGCCGGACCGGCCTTGCGCAACCGCACCAGCACACCCTCTCGGCTCAGGTGGTCCCGGATGGTTTCCGCTTCAGTCACGTTCGGGGTGATATATACTACGGTCCACACGGGAAAACCTCCATTCCTTCCAGTCAACAAAAGTACCTTCCCCCTTCGGTCTGGAATTCCTTTTCTGACTGGAAAGAATTATATCCAGAGTCTCAGCCCTGGATACTGTGATTCTCCGTGCGGATTATCCCGTGCCTGGTATAGACTTCAGCCCGGCCCCGGATCTTGATCGCCGCCGTGTGCTCGGTGAACTGGGCCACCATAATTTCACCGCGGTCCAGTTTTTCTGTGTGGTGGAATTTGGTTTCCCGCCCCCGGGTAAGACCCATGATGGTAACCCCGTTTTCCAGGGCTTTGATGATTACGTATTCGGACACCCAGGAATCACCCATTTTGCTTTGCACCTCGTTTGACCAACTTCTGCTGCATGATACCACATCAAAAACCTGGTTGACAAGGATACGAACGGTAATGCAGAGCTGACGGTAATGGGCCGCTACCTGCGGCTATCATCCTCCGAACGGGTGGCCGGCGAAAAGGCCGGAGGTGCCGGACTCAAGGTCCGTGATGTTATCGGCCGCAACCTTGTTACCTTCGCCGTTATTGTTCACGGTGCCGTTTACCAGTATCACCGCGTCCGGCCGCAACAGGTGCCGGAAACGGGCATATACTTTGGGGAAAACAACGATCTCGGTCCGTGACGTCAGGTCTTCCAGGTAAAAGAAACACATCGGCTCCCCCTTGCGGGTGGTGATCATCTTCAACCCGACCACCAAGCCCCCGAGGATGACCTGCTGCCCCGGGTTTAACTCCGGAATTTCCGCGGTGTCGCCGGTCGTCAGGCGGCGCAAGGTGTCCTTGAACTCCTGCAGGGGGTGACCGGTCAAGTACAGCCCGAGCATTTCCTTTTCCATGGCCAAAAGCTCGCGGCGCTCGAACTCAACGAGATGCGGTATCTTAAGTTCGGGAGAGAGTGCACGAGCCGTCTCCCCGCCCCAATCCCCGAAGAGGCTTAACTGGCCCGATTCCCTTTCCTTCTGCAGCCGGTGCGAGAAGCTCAAGGCCTCGTCCAGCACGGCCAGAAGCTGTGTCCGCCGGAGACCGAAGCCGGAGGCGGCGCCCGCCCGGATCAGACTCTCCAGCACCCTTTTGTTGACCACTTTCCCGTCCAACCGGGTGCACAAATCGGGCAAGCTCGAAAACGGCCCGTTCTGTTCCCGGGCCTCGATCACCGCTTTCACCGCTGATGAGCCCACATTCCTGATGCCGGCCAGCCCAAACCGGATCTTGTTTCCCACCACCGTGAAGTCCTTACCGCTCTCATTGACGTCCGGCGGCAGCACCTCGATCCCCAGGCGCCGGCACTCCTCCACGTAATTGGAGACTTTCTCCGAGTTGTCCCTGACCGACGTCAACAACGCCGCCATATATTCGAGCGGGTAGTTCGCCTTCAGATAGGCGGTCTGGTAAGCGATCAGCGCATAGGCGGCGCTGTGGGATTTATTGAAGCCGTAGCCGGCGAAATAAGCCATGAGGTCAAAGATCTGACCTGCCACCGCCGGGTCGACGCCGTGCTTCACGGCGCCGCCCAGGAATTGGTCCCGCAGCCCGGCGATGATCTCGGGCTTTTTCTTGCCCATGGCCCGGCGCAAAAGATCCGCCTCCCCGAGACTGAAACCGGCCAGGTCGCTGGCGATGCGCATGACCTGTTCCTGGTACAGGATCACTCCGTATGTGTCTCTCAAAATCGGCTTCAACTTCGGATGGAGGTAGGACACCTCAGTCTCGCCATGCTTACGTTTGACGAAGTCCTCAACCATTCCGCTGCCCAGGGGTCCGGGCCGGTACAGGGCCACGAGAGCGATTACGTCTTCAAAAACCTCGGGGCGAAGCTCGCGCAGGATGTTGCGCATCCCGATGGACTCCAGCTGAAAGACGCCGGCGGTATCCCCGCGCCCCAAGAGATCGTAGGTCGGCGGGTCGTCCAGCGGGATTCCAGCCATCTCGACCTTTCGGCCCCGGTGACGCTGGACCGATTGCACCGTATCCCCGATCACCGTCAGGGTGCGCAGGCCCAAAAGGTCCATTTTCAGGAGACCGAGTTCCTCGACGGCCTCCATGGGGAACTGGGTAGCCACCACTCCGTCTGAGGTGCGGTACAAGGGTACGTAGTCAGTGAGTTTTTCTTTGGCGATCACCACCCCGGCGGCGTGTATGGAGGCGTGCCGGGGCATGCCTTCAAGGGCGCGGGCCATTTCGGTCACCTTGCGCACGTCTTCGTCCCGGGCGTACTGTTCAGCTAATTCGGGGGTCGCGAGCGCTTTTTCGATGGTCATGCCCGGTTCGCCGGGAATAAGTTTGGCGATCCGGTCCACCTTGTCATAGGCCAACCCCAGCGCCCGCCCCACGTCGCGGACGGCGGCGCGGGGAGCAAGAGTCCCGAAGGTGATAATCTGGGCCACACACTCGCGGCCGTACTTTTGGAATACGTAGTCGATGACTTCCCCCCGGCGTTCGAAACAGAAGTCTGAGTCGATATCCGGCAGGGAGATCCGCTCCGGGTTCAAGAACCTTTCGAACAGCAGGCCGTAGGCAAGAGGGTCGATGTCGGTAATGCCCAGAGAATAGGCCACCAGGCTGCCGGCCGCCGAGCCTCGGCCCGGCCCCACCGGAATGCCCTTGTCGCGGGCGAACCGGATGAAATCCCAGACGATCAGGAAGTAGGAACTGTAATTCATTGCCGCGATCACCCCCAGCTCGTAGTCGAGCCGGGAAAGGAGGTCGGACGCAGGATGCTGGAGGTCGGAAAGGGGCTCCCCCTCCCCCTCCGACCTCCGACTTCCGGCCTCCGACATCCTTTTCGCCAGGCCCTGGTGGCACAGCTCGCCCAGGTAGGTGTCGGGAGTGTGGTTGGGCGGCACGCGGTATTCCGGCAAGTGGAGCGTTTCAAAGTCCAGGCCGACGTTGCAGCGTTCGGCGATGAACCGCGTGTTCTGTAACGCCGCGGGCAACTCCGCGAACAGCCGGGCCATTTCGTCTGCGCTCTTGAAGTAAAACTCGCTGCCCTCAAACCGCAGACGCCCGGCGTCATGCACCGTCTTCCCCGTCTGGATGCACAGGAGGATATCCTGGTTTTCAGCGTGTGTGCGCTCCACGTAGTGGACGTCGTTGGTCGCCACCAGCCCGATCCCCAGTTGTTTGCCGATGTCGACCAGGGCCCGGTTGACTTTTGCCTGTCCCGGCAGGCCGTGGTCGGTAAGCTCCAGGTAGAAATTCCCCCCAAAGAGGTCCCGGTATTCGGAAGCCGTTTTGACGGCCCGCTGCCGTTCGCCCGCCAGGATCTGCTCCGGGATCTCCCCCGCCAGGCACGCGGAGAGGGCGATCAGACCGTCACGGTGCGCCGCCAGGATCTCCCGGTCGATCCGGGGCTTGTAGTAGAAGCCCTCCGTGAAGGAGAGCGAGACCAGCCGGAGCAGGTTCCGGTAACCCCGCTCGTTTTCGGCCAGGAGCACCAGGTGTGAGAGCTTGTCGTCGATGCCGGTCCGGCGGTCGTGCCGGGTGCGCGGCGCCACGTAGACCTCGCAGCCGATGACCGGCTTGACGCCCACGCTCCGGCAGGCCTTGTAGAACTCGACCACCCCGAACATGGTCCCGTGGTCCGTAATCGCACACGCGGGCATCGAAAGCTCGGCCGCCCGCCGGACCAAGTCCTTGATGCGCGCCGCACCGTCCAACAAGCTGTATTCGGTGTGCACGTGCAGATGTACGAAATCAGTCACTAAAACCTTCGCCTCCCCGGTAGGGATTCGGGAACGCCGGCGGGGTTTCCTGCCAGGAGGGGGAAGAGTTTGCACACGGCTAAAGCGCAGTCCCGCGAAGCCCTGCCGGCGCTTACGCCTCGTACACCGGTACGGCTCATGAGCGTTGGGGATTTCGGGTTCCATCAAGACAACGTGTACCATTTACGGCTCCTCCATGAGCCGGAGGTGCTCGATCATCATACAGCGGTCCATAACCAGGACGAAGCCGTGGGCCCGCGCCACCTCAGCCGCCTCCCGGCTGGTCACCCCCAGGGGCAGCCAGACCGCCAGGGGGCCAAGCGTGGCGGCCGCCTCCACAAACGGCGGCACTTCGGAACTATTGCGAAAGATGTAGACCAGGTCCACCGGTGGGGGCACATCTTCCAGGCGGGCATAGACCGGCTCGCCGAGAATCTCCCGGGCTTGGGGATGGACTGGGATGATGTGGAAACCCTTGGCCTGGAGATAGGCCGCCACCCGATGGCTTGCGCGGTCCGGTTTGGGCGAAAGGCCCACCACCGCCACCCGGCGGCACGCCCTCAACAGGGCGCGGAGATCGGCGTCCGAGACTTCAGCAGTCATTTTTCACTCATCCTCTTTATGGTAGGGTATTCTATTAAGAAGCTCCCGGGGCGGCCTTGAAAAAGCCCCGAGGCACACCAAGCTCGGTCTTCGTAAATACCGGCACGCACCAAACCGGGTCTTCGTAAACACATCCCGGCTAATCATAACTCTTTTCCGGGTTCGGCGACAAGTTTTGGAGGAAGTCCCATTTGGCCAGATAGCTTAACACCACCTGGCAAAAGGTGGCGTGGGACCAGGTCAGCGGCGCCACCGAGAGCGGTTCGCCCGTGTAGGGATGCACCTGTTCCCGAAGCTTAAACCTCCAGTTTTGCATTATCTTTTTTTAAATAAAGCCATGGGCCGGGGGAATACTAAAACAGGTTTCCGCCGCTTTTCAATTTTTTACAGAGAGAGAGCAAAGTCTCTCCTTAATAATTAGTGTTTGCAAAGGGGGCGTCATTATGACTGCGTTAATCTGGGTGATTATCGGCCTGCTTGCCCTGGTCGCGGGGATTTTTTTATTGATCCGCAAAGGCAAAGCCCCGGAACCCACGGTGCAGACCATCAGCCCGCGGGAATTCGACCTTGAATTGGCCCGCGAAATAGCGCCGGATCCCGGACCGGTCTCCTGGGCCCCGCATCACGTGTTGGAGCTACCCCGGAGCTACGGACAGGACCGTCTGGTGTTGATGGCCCGGGACCCTTTCTGGCTGTACGCATACTGGGAAATGGCGGCGGCCAAGGAGAACTTCCAGGCCGGCCGCGGCCGCAGGGCGTGGCAGGTTTCCCGCCCCGTGCTCCGGGTGTACGACGTTACCGGCGTCGAGGGGTTTAACGGGGGCAACGCCTTAAGCTACGTGGACATCCCTTTGTCCGGCGAGGCGGACAATTGGCACATAGAGGTCGGCAGCCCCGACCGGACCTATTGCGTGGATCTGGGCCGGCTGATGCCCAACGGCGAATTCGTGTTCCTGCTGCGTTCCAATACGGTCACCACTCCCCGCGCCACTCTCTCCGACCGCCTGGACGAAGAGTGGATGTGGATCGAGGACATTTACCGCTCGCTCACCAGGATTCAATTCGGGACCAGTTCCCCGCTGTTGATCGAACAGATGAAGGAGCGTATGGGCGCCGGCCCGCTCGGGATCAGCTCGCCGGAAATGGTGACTGGAAGGAGGCGCGAAAACTAGTGGCCAAGGGATACCTGGCGCTGGTGCTGCACGCCCACCTGCCCTTTGTGCGGCACCCCGAGCACTCCTATTCCCTGGAGGAAAAATGGTACTTCGAGGCCGTCACCGAAACGTATATCCCGCTCATCTGGAGCCTGGAACGGCTCCTGGACGACGGGGTGCCGTTCAAGCTGACGGTCTCTCTGTCGCCGACCCTTTTATCCATGTTTAAGGACCCCTTCCTGCAACACCGCTACCTGCAGCATCTGGACAAAATGCTTGGACTCGCGGACCGGGAGGTGCACCGTACCCGTGGAACGCCGTATCACGAAACAGCCCTGATGTATCACGGCCGTCTGCACGGTGCCAGGGATACTTATGCCCGCCGTTACGGCGGCAACCTGATCCGGGCTTTCAGAAACCTCTTTGATACGGGACTGCTGGAGTTGATTACGTGCGCCGCCACCCACGGCTACCTGCCTTTTATGATGGTCCATCCCGAGGCGGTCCGGGCCCAGATTCAAATCGGAGTCCACACTTTCCGCCGGTGCTTCGACCGGGATCCCGCCGGGCTGTGGCTCCCGGAATGCGCCTATATCGCCGGATTGGACGAAATCTTGAAAGATTTCAACCTCCGCTATTTCTTCACCGATACCCACGGCCTGCTTTTCGCTTCGCACCGCCCGCGCTTCGGGATTTTCGCCCCGATCTACTGCCCGTCGGGGGTGGCCGCCTTCGCGCGGGACGTAGAATCGTCAAAACAGGTCTGGAGCGCCAAAGAGGGCTATCCGGGCGATTACGACTACCGTGAGTACTACCGGGACATCGGGTTCGACCTGGATTTCGAGTACGTCAAACCTTACATTCACCCAAACGGCCTGCGCGTGCACACCGGTTTCAAATACTACCGGATTACGGGCGCCGGCGACCATAAGGAGCCTTACGTCCCGCGGTGGGCCCGGGCCAAGGTGGACCAGCACGCGGGCAACTTCATGTTCAACCGCGAACATCAGGTGCGCTACTTGGCCGGGGTCATGGACCGGCCGCCTCTGATCGTGGCCCCCTACGACGCCGAGCTTTTCGGACACTGGTGGTTTGAAGGGCCCGACTGGCTGGAAATACTTGCCCGCAAGATCGCCTACGACCAAAATACCGTGGAGCTGACCACGCCCTCGGAATACCTCAAACGCTTCCCTTGCAACCAGGTTGCTGTTCCCTGCCCATCAAGCTGGGGCGACAAGGGTTACCATGAGGTCTGGCTGAACAATACCAACGACTGGATTTACCGGCATCTTCACTGGGCGGCGGAGCAAATGATTGCGCTCGCCCGCGACTTCCCGCGCGCCGGCGACCTGGAGCGCCGCGCGTTGAACCAGGCGGCACGCGAGTTGTTGCTCGCCCAGGCCAGCGACTGGGCCTTCATTATGGCCACCAATACCATGGTGGAGTACGCCGTGCGGCGGACCAAGACCCACCTGCTGAACTTCAAGGGGTTGTGGCACCAGATTCGGGAAAAGCGGATCGAGCCCCCATGGCTGGATGAACTCGAGCAAAAAGACAACATCTTTCCGGAAATCGACTATGCCGTCTACGCAGGCGCCGCAAAATAGGGGACAGTCCCCCTTTTTGGCGGCGGTCCCCGCTGCCCCGAATGGAAACCGGGGGGCTTTCGCCCCCCGGTCCTTTGCAAAAAGGGGCCTGGCCCCTTTTAGGCGTGCACGCTCGCCGGCGCCTTCGCGGGTTCGTGTCCGTGGTGATGTTCGGGGTCCCCTTCCAGCACGCGGAAGTTCTCCACGAAGAAGAGGATCACCAGGACCGCGCCCACCAATAGGCCGACTAAACCCACCCACTCCATCCACGTAGGGGTGTAGGACATCTGGTAATTCTGCGCCATCCCGGTAAAGATCACGTTGGTCCGGTTTAAGATCACCCCGACCGAACTTAAGATCGAAGCGGTGATGAGCCCGCCGACCGAGTTCCGGATGGACGGGATCAGGAACATCGCCAGCGGCACCAGGAAGAACGGCACCATCTCCAAAAGGTACATGTTCGCCTGCAGCGTGCCGTTGAACGCGTATTCCCAGGCCCCGCGCGCCGTCAGATCCCAAACCTTGAGAACCAGGTAGAAGATCATCAGGTAGGCCCCCACCAGGGTCAGTTTGCTCAAGGACGGCATGTAGTCGCCAAAGTCCTTGCCGTAGATCCGGGCCAGCGCCCAGCAGGAGAAGGCCACCACCGCCGGACCGACGTATAGGGATGAAATCAGGAAGAACCACGGCACCCACGTCGACCACCAAGTGGGATACAGGTTGACGGTGGCGATGAAAAGCCCGCCCAGGGAGGCCTGGTGCAGCGACGGCAGCATGATGCCCACGCAGATCAAAAGCGGCATCGCCTTGTCCAGGAGGTTGTAGAGCCGGGGCGCGTCGATCCGCTCGAAAGCGATGTGCCCGAACTCTATGATTTGGATGGTCCAGTACAATGTCATACACCAGAGCACTTCGAACAGGATCGAGGTGTAGCCCCAGTACACGAACGGACGCCAGAAATTGTAGTAAACGGTGATGTCAAACAAAAGTCCGGTCATCGCGATGGTGTAACCGAGAAGCGACACGACCATCGCCACCCGGACCACCGGCCGGAACGCCTTGATGTGCAGAACGTGCGCCAGAAAAACGGTGCCGTACCCGCAGCCGGCGATCGCGACCGCGGGGAACACCAGGTACTTCCACAGGCCCCAGGTCCACTCGTCGTTCAAGTTGGTCACCGAACCCAGAATGCCGCCCGTGTCACCCAGACCGAAAGCAAACCGGTAGCCGGCGACCGCCGCGAAGAAGACGAGAAAGGCCAGCATGGCCCAGCGCAGCGGGGTCAGCCGGAAACCAAACCGGTTCGTATACCTTTCGTCGTACACTTCCGCACCCTCCTCTTTTGTTAGTCTGCGCGTACCGCCCTATTAGTGCCCGTCTTCGTTGTCGGCCTGCCGCTTGGTATACATGTACAGCGCCGCGAAGAGTACCGGGAGGCTGACCGCCAGCACGGGCGCTTTCTTCATGTATTTCCATGTGTAGGTCGGCACCGCCTTTTGCATCACTTCCGTGTTAAACCCGAGTTCCTCGAACGGGGCGTCGGAGATGTAAAGCACTCCGGTTCCGCCGACCTCTTTCTCCCCGTACACGTGATCAACGTATCTGCCCGGGGCGGCCGCAATCCGGTTCTTGGCCTCCTGCAGCAGCGCCTCCCGCTTGCCGAACGCCAGCGCGCCGGTCGGGCAGGCCGTCACGCAAGCGGGTGCCCCGCCCTGCAGCACCAAGCGGTGACACATGTGGCACTTGCTCATCCGGGAAAACAAATCGTCCCACTCCACCGTCAGGGTGTAGAACGGGCAGGCCAGTTGGCAGTAGCGGCAGCCGACGCAGATCTCCGGGTGAGTGTAAACGACCGCCCCTTCCGGAGTCTTCCGGTAGGCATGCACGAAACAGACCTCGAAGCAGAGCGGATTTGCGCAGTGGAAACAGGCCCGGCGCACGTGATGCCACTTCTTGGTGCCGTCCTTGCTTTGGGCCAGGTGGGTGTTCATCACAATGTAGTTGTAGGCCGCCAGTCGCGGCTGGTTCCAGTTTTCACTCTCGGTCGCGCCCCGCGGGTTTTGGGCGTCCATCAGCGGAACGTACGGCAGGTCATTCGCTTCTTTGCAGGCCATCTGGCAGGCCCGGCAGCCGATGCACTTGCTGACGTCGAACAGGATTCCCAGCATCCGTTCCGGATCGCGCTCGGCCACCCTCTCGACCAGTTGCATTGCCTAGCACCTCCTCAAAAAGTATTAACGGCCGGAGAGCACAAACCTGGAAACGCCGGAACCCCCACGCACCTCCATCACGTGGACGGCGCAGGCGATACAGGGGTCGAAAGCGCGCACGATCCGGACCAGCTCGATCGGGTTGTCCGGGTCGGCCACCTCGGTCCCCACCAGCGCCTCCTCCAGCGGTCCCCGGACGCCCTGGTCGTCCCGCGGCCCGAGGTTCCAGGTAGTGGGCACCACGGCCTGGTAGTTCTTGATCACGTGGTTTTCGATGTCGATCCAATGTCCCAGAGCACCGCGCGGCGCTTCGGTCAGGCCGAAGCCCTTGGCTTTCTCCGGCACGTCGTGCGGCCGGAAGGCGGGTTCCCCGGGCTCAAGTTCATCGAGCCAGCCCAGCATGGCGTGCGCGACCTTGGTCGTCTCGACCGCCCGGGCGAAGTGCCGGCCCATCACGGAGAAGGCCTTGTCTCCAAGACCGGTCACCTGCGGGTCGCGGCCGACCCACTGCCGGGCCAGGGGACCCACCTCACAGGAATGAGCTTGGTACCGGGGGGCCTTGAGCCAGGAGTACGCACCCCGCTTGTCCGCCGCCGGCACGGTCTCACCCTCGAAGGGGTGCTTGCCGCCGGCTTTAGACTCGTACCACGAGTAGGTCGCGTGTTCACGGACCTCTTCCACGGACATCGGCAGGTGCGCGCCGTCCGCGTAGACGCCGCGGGCGAAGTAGAGGTTGTTGCCGTTGGGATCTTTGTCATCCGTCAACGGATATGCGCCGTAGGCCAGGAGGTTCTTGGTGCCCACACCCACCGCGAACCAGTCCTCGTAGGCGCCGGCCACCGCCAGCACGTCGGGGATGTACACGTTGTCGATAAAGGAAATCAGTTCTTGGAGCTTCTCCCTGTATGCTTCCACCTGTTCGGCCGTGACGCCGCTGGTCACGCCGCCGGGGATGAAGGCCGTGGTGTGGGGCATCTTCGCCCCGAAGATCGCGCCCATCTCGTGGGCTTTCCGGCGCATCGCCAGCGCCTGGATGTAGTGTCCGACCACCACCGCCGTTACATCGGGCGGTAAACGATAATCGCCTTCGTAACGCGGTATGAACGGCGCGACTTCCGGACCCTTGACGTAGTCCAGGGCGGCCAGATGGAAGAAATGCAAAATGTGCGACTGGACCAGGTTGGCACTCTGAATCAGGTTTCTCAGGATGCGGCCGTTCTTGGGCGGAGTGATTCCAAAGGCGTCGTCCAAGCATAGCACCGAACTGATGCCGTGCGAGATCGGTCAGACGCCGCAGATGCGCTGGGTGATATGCTGGGCGTCCCGCGGATCACGCCCTTTTAAGATGATTTCCAAGCCACGGAAAAGCAGGCCCGTGGACCAAGCGTCGCGCACCCGGTTGCCGTCCAACTCGACCTCGATTTTCAGGTGGCCCTCAATCCGGGTTACCGGATCCACAACTATTTTCCGTGCGTCAGCCATAAAACATCACCTCCACGAATTATCTGCCGTTCCCGGTAACCGGCATCACACCGTAAATCGGGGAACACCCGTCCGGGAAGATCTGCTCCGAACAGGCATAACACGGCGCGCCGGCCGCAATGCACCAGTTTGTCCCGCTGTTCCAGCCCCGCTTCGGGCAGTCCGACATCGCGATGAACCCCTTGCAGCCCAGGCCGCCCAAACAGCCCTCGTCCCCGATCTTGGCGGCGAAACGGCGGGCTTCAAAGTCCGGCCGGCGGGGGCAGTTGTCGTGAATGGACTGCCCGTAAAACATTACCGGGCGGTGGTAACGGTCAAGTTCGGGGATTTCGTTATAGGTCAACACGTAGGTGAGGGTGCCGATGAAGTGGTCCGGATGCAGCGGGCAGTTGGAAATATTGATCACGTTTTTCGCCAGCGGGCGGCGAAGGCGCATGGGATTAAGCACTGCGTCCACACCCAACACACCGGTCGGGTTCGGAGCCGCCGCCGGGATCCCGCCGTAGGAGGCGCACTGACCGGCGGCCACGACCGCCTTCGCTTTGGCGCCCAGGGTCAGCACGGCCTCGTGGACGGTCATTTCTTTCTTGCCGAATTTGCCGATGACGCAGTACTTGCCGTTCTCCTTCACCGGTATGCCGCCTTCGACGACCAGGATGAAATCCCCGGCGAACCGGTCGGCCACATCCTGGATGACCGCGGTGCCCAGGTACCCGGAAGCGGCCATCACGTTCGGGTGGTAGCGCAGGCTGATGACCTCGAGCAGCACCTTCTCAATGGACGGATCCACGGTATTCAGGAGCGAAACCGAGCATCCGGTGCAGCTCGCACCCTGGATCCAGATCACGGGCACTTTGTCCTCGACCGCCTTGGCCAGCGCGTGGGTGATCTGGGGGCCCAAAAGCGACATCAGGCTCAGCCCGGCGGCGGACATACCGCACAGTTTCACGAATTCCCGCCTGGTAAGCTTGCGCAACTCGACTGCCTCCTCTCCTTACTTTTCGGACTCGGTGCCTTGCGGTGCCAATAATGGAAAAGCATCGTTCACACTGCCCCGCGCTTGGGCGTGCCGGACAATAGTCGGTAAAACTACGGCCCCAGCTAAGAACAACAATAACAACCGTAACGTGCGTCCGGATGACAAGGGGCACGGACTGAAAGCTTGGGAAACCACTGAGAACTCAGCACGGATAATACCGGTTTTCCCGGAAGACCGGGAATCCCGGACCGGCTGAGCGGCCCCGCGCGGTGGCTTACACCCACTCCTTTCTGACAGGGCGCTGGATTGAGGTGAAACACAAGGGGGTTGTTTTTTCTCTAGTTCTCTAACGGACAAGTTAACATACACGAGTTTTGCAGTCAAGACACCCCAGTTACTTATGCACATATTTCATATACCTCATTCCGGACCCCCAAAAGACGTGCGCAAAGCGTGTCAAGTAACAAACCGGCAAAGCCTTTTGTTCCAAGGTTTCACGGATGGTTGGCCGGGCGATGCCGGTCAAGGTTGGCAATAAACTACTTACCTCCGGCCATCACGCATTGTTATGGGCAATATAACCTTTGGTCATTGGCTGTCGCAATTTTCTGATATTATTCCCGGTTCGCTAGAATCTGATTGATTTTGTCCACGTACATGTCTGTGATTTCCTCGGCGACCTCCATGGAGGCGGCTTCACCGTACACCCGGCATACCGGCTTTTCGGGATCGGGGAGCACCAGGGCCCAACCGTCCCGATGGAATACCTTTACCCCGTCCAGCAACTCCAGTTCCCCCCTGTCCTCCTCTTCGATCAGCTTCCGAATGACGCGCCCTTTGGACTGCCAGGAGACCGGGATCTCTTTCTTGGTCAAGTGGAAAGCGGGGATTTCGTCCACCAGTTGCGACAGAGACGTCCCCCGCTCGGCCACCAGGCTCAAGATGCGCACTAAAGCAGACAGGGCGTCGAAATGGAGAAAGAACTGGACGATGTCCCGGCGCAGCACCTCCTGCACGTAGTCCTGGGGCGCGGTCTTCGTCCGCACCACCCGCCCCCGGTACCTCTCAGCCAACGCGTCGATCACCCGGGGGGCGGTCACCGGCACGATCACGGGTCCGCCCCTGGTCTTGAACACGTAGAGGGCAATCAGGACGGTGAGCAGGTCGTCCTGAATCACCCGGCCCCGGTCGTCAATCAAGATCAAGTGTTCACCGTTGGCATCCAGCACAGCCCCGCCGGCGGCCTTCTGCTCAACCACGGCTGCGGCCAGAAGGGGCAACACTTCTTGGTACTCGGACCAACTGCGGGCCCGGGCCGCATTCCCAACGCCCTCGACGTTTTCCACCGTCAGTCCCAGTTCACGGGCCAACGGGGGCACGTAGGCGTTCAGGCTGGCCGCGTCATAGGCCAACAGGAGGCTCAAACCCGCATTCCGCACCGCCTCGTGATCGGCTTCCCGCAACAGGCTTTGCAGGTAGGCCTCCGGCATCGCCGGCGCGTATTCCGGGTCACAAATCAGACCGGGTGTGGTCCGGACGAAATCCTCGCGGGCCAGCAGGTTTTCAATCTCCCGCTCCTGGGCGCGGGATATGTTGGCCCCCTTGGCGTTGGTAAACACCAGCGTGACCGCGTCCGCTTTCCGGGTGGAGAGTTGGATGTGCATCCCCCCGGCACACTCCAGGGCCCGTAAGCCGAACCGGTGCATCGGCAAAGTTCCCCGGCCCAGGATGGACACCCGGGCCCCGGTGCTCTGGAGACCGGCCACCACCGCCTGTTTCAGCATCGCCCCGGGCGCAAAGGCGTCGCAACTCACCGCCACGCGGCCGCCCTTCAGGGTCGAACCGTACGCGGCGGCCACCCGGCAGGCGTATTCGGGTGTGATTTCCACGTTGACCAGCCCGCTGATCCCCTGAGCACCGAAAACGGCCTTTGAGAGCCTGGTGCCCCAGATGAGGCTTTCGCTCACCGTGGCGCCGCTTTCCACCAGCTTATGCGGCCAGATTTTCACCTCCGGTTTTACGGACCCACCCTCTTTGATGAGTGAGCCGTCTCCCACCACGGCGCCTTCGTACACCCCGGCGCCCGCCTGCACCTGCACCCGGCTGCACAGCACCGCGCCGCGCAGAGCGGCGTTCCGCCCCAGAAAGGCCCGTTCCCAGAGGATGCTCCGCTTCAGCGAGGCGCCGGACTGAATGAGACAGCCATCACCCACCACGGTGAACGGTTCCAGCGCCACCCCGCTTTCGATATGGCTGTGGCTCCCAATGAGGACCGGGCCTTGCAGCGTTACCCCGGCGTCAACCGCAACCTGATCGCCGACCCACACCCCGGATCTGATTTCTTGACCCGGGATTGAAAGCCGCACCTTGCCGGCCAGGCCGTCGTACTGCGCCTGCAAATACTGCTGCAGATTGCCGATGTCGCACCAGTAACCGGAAAGCACCACGCCGAAAAGCGGCCTTTTCTCCCGCATTAGAAGCGGGAAAAGGTCTTTGGAGAAGTCGAACTTCCGGCCGGCGTCGAAGTAGTCCAGCACCTCCGGTTCCAGAACGTAAATCCCCGTGTTTACCGTATCGCTGAACACCTCGCCCCAGCCCGGTTTCTCCAGAAACCGGATGATCCGCCCCTCGTCTCCGGTGATTACAACCCCGTACTCCAACGGACATTCCACCCGGGTAAGCACCAGCGTGGCGGCCGCGCCCCGGGCCCGGTGGGTGTCGATCGCCTTTGACAGGTCCAGGTCGGTCAAGGCATCGCCGCTTAAAACCAGGAAGGTCCGGTCCAGGAAATCTCCGGCGTTCTTGACGCTCCCGGCTGTTCCCAGAGGGGAGTCCTCGGTGAAGTAGTGCAACCGGACCCCGTACCCGGAACCGTTCCCAAAATGCTCTTTGATGACCTCGGGCAGGTACTGCAGGGTGACCCCGATCTCGGTGATCCCGTACCTTTTTAAGAGTTCGATGCAGTAGGACATCACCGGCCGGTTCAAAACCGGAACCATGGGTTTGGGACGGTTGCAGGTCAGTGGACGCAACCGGGAACCCTCCCCGCCCGCCATGATGATCGCCTTCACAAAATCCCTCCGTCGCGTTTATGAAGATCCGCTCTTTAGACTGCCATACCGCACACGGCGCCACTTAGAATGAAAATCACCTAAACCGCCGCTCTGTATTTTCGGAGCAGGAATAACGCTCAAAAAGCTGGTATACCCGCCCGAGGATCCGTCCGGGCCGGTCCTCAAGGGTCGGCCACGGTGCGGACTGACGTTCGGCCCACACCTCCCGGTACAGCCGGGCGGTTTCGCGGGCCGCCCTACGCCGGTCATACTGTTCCCGCACCTTTCGGAAAGCACGTTCTTGAAACACCCTGGCCCGGGCCGGGTTTTGCAGCACCAGGAGAATCTGCTCGGCCAAGGCTTGGCTGTCACCCGGCGGAACCTTCAATCCGTCCAACCCGTGCTCAATGATCTCGCCCAAGCCCCCGGTCCCGGAAGCCACCACCGGCGTCTTGGCCGCCATCGCCTCCAGGGCGACGATGCCGAACGGTTCATACAGGCTCGGGAACACCGCCACGTCGGCCCAGTGGTAGAGCGCGTTCCTGGCTCCGTCGTCAATGTAGCCGGTGAAGTAGACGCGCGGCGCAATGCCCAGTCTGTCCGCCTGGGCCCGCAGTTCTTCCAGGTACGGCCCTTTGCCGCCGATGACGAATTTGGTGTTGGGCATCCGCTCCAGAACCCGGGGCACGGCGTCCAGGAGCACCTGCACACCCTTTTCCCGGACGAGGCGCCCGACGTAGAAGACCATTCTCTCCTCCGGTGCCGCGTAGAAGTCGCGCCTGACCCGTTCCGAACGCCGCACGTAGTTCTCCGGGTCCACCCCGTTGGGAATTACCCGGACCTTGTCCGCCGGGAGCTGAAAGACGTATTTCAGTTCGTTCTCCATGTACCGGCTGCAGACGATGACCTTCCAGGCTTCAAACGTCAGCCACCACTCCACGTTGCTGATGTAGTTCTGGGTGGCGTTGTGCAGTCCGTGGTTGCGGCCGAATTCGGTGGCGTGAATGGTGGCCACCAGCGGAAGCCGCTTGGCGTGTTTGACCGCCCTGGCCGCAAAGGCCACCAGCCAGTCGTGGGCGTGGACCACCCGGAAGCCGCCCACTCTTTCGAGCAGGCCCAGCGCCCGTTCCAAGACGGCGATGTTGAACTGCAACGCCCAGGTCACGAAGTCCGGCGCTGAAATCTGGAAGGCGGGCACGCGGTGAATGTGGGCATTCCCTTGCACCTCGTATTCGGGCGCCCCCGGAGCCGAGCAGGTCAACAGGTGCACTTCCACGCCCTCGCGGCTTAAGGCCGCGTTCAGATCGTACACGTGCTGGGCGAGACCCCCTACCGTCTTTGGCGGGTATTCCCATGAAAGCATCAGTACACGCATTATCCCCGGCTCTCCCTCCTCTGCGCAAAATGTCGCTGACCCTAGGATTTGTAACGGGTAAAGCGCTTATTCGAGTCAGGCCGGTGCATTTGGACAAAATAAAAAACCCCGGGCTGGCCGGGGCCGGACTGATCAAGCGAGGATCTCTTCTGCTCGAAGTTTCGACGTTATGCACGCTAAGGCTTCCGATGTCCGCCTCTCTTTTCAACGGCTCGCACAATGGCCGTACCCATCTCGGCGGTGCCCGCCGAACCGCCCAGATCGTAAGTGAGAGTGTCTCCCTGTTCCAGGACCGCAAGCACTCCGTTCATGACCCGTTCGGCGGCCTCGGCCTCACCCAAATGCCGGAGCAGCATAACGCCCGAAAGAACGGCGGCCAGGGGATTAACCTTGTTTTGGCCGGCGTATTTGGGAGCGCTCCCGTGAACAGGCTCAAAAACGGAGGCCTCTTCGCCGATATTGGCTCCCGGAGCGACCCCCAGCCCCCCCACCAAACCGGCGCACAGATCGGAAAGGATATCGCCGTACAGGTTCGGCATGACCAGCACGTCAAAGTTCTCCGGCGCCTGAACCAGTTTCATGGCCATCGCGTCCACAATCCATTCCTCGTAGGTTAGGTCCGGATAGCTCTGTGCGACTTTGCGGGCGCACTCCAGGAAGAGACCGTCGGTGAACTTCATGATGTTGGCCTTGTGTACGGCGGTGACCTTGCGGCGCCGCTCGCGCCTGGCCAGTTCGAAGGCGAAACGGACGATGCGCTCGGAAGCCGGGCGGGTGATCAACTTGATGCTCTCGGCCGCGTCGCGCCCGCACCAGTGTTCAATGCCGGCGTAGAGATCCTCGGTGTTTTCCCGGACTACGATCAGGTCGACATTCTCATAGCGGGACCGGACTCCCGGAAGGTTCCGGGCCGGCCGGACATTGGCGTAAAGCTCCAGCTCCTGCCGCAAGGTCACGTTTACACTGCGGAAACCGCGTCCCACCGGGGTGGTCAGCGGCCCTTTCAGCGCCACCCGGTTTTTGCGGATTGAATCCAGGACACCCTGTGGCAGAGGCGTACCGAATTCGGCGATCACCGCCTCGCCCGCCCGCACCTCTTCCCAGGCCAGGGGCGCGCCGGACGCCTCCAGCACGCGGCGGGCCACCGCCATTATCTCGGGGCCGACCCCGTCACCGGGGATGAACGTTACGGTGTGTGCCAAATAAACCGCCTCCGAATGCATACTATTCCGGCCGGGAACGCCCTAATGAGAGATGTGAGGCGGGAAGTGGGGATGTGAGAAAAGTACAACCACTTCCCACATCCCGCATCCCACTTCTTACTTCCCACATCCCACTTCTCACTTCTCACTTCCCAGATGGAACCCTCCGTGTTTCCGGAAGTGCGCCGCGAGGCCGCCGTCGTCCAAGATCTTCAGCATCACTGCGGGAAGCGGCGTGATTTTGACCTCCACGCCCCGGGTGCGGTTCTTTAGAATACCGGCTCCCAGGTCCACCTCCAGTTCGTCGCCCGGCTCTATGGACCGCGTGTCGCACTCGATAACCGGCAGACCGGTGTTGATCGCGTTACGGTAGAAGATCCGGGCAAACGACCCCGCCACCACCGCGGAAATCCCGGCGTGCTTGATGGCCAGCGGTGCCTGTTCGCGGGACGACCCGCAACCGAAGTTCCGCCCGGCCACAATGAAGTCCCCGGCCGTAATCTTCCGGTAAAAGTCCGGGTCCAGGTCCTCCATTACGTGGCGGGCCAACTCGGCCAGGTCCAGGGTTTTGAACTTATACTTGCCCGAAATGATGTAGTCGGTGTTTATATCATCACCAAACACATGTGCTTTACCTGAAAGCAGCATCTCGTCACCTACTTCAAGAATTCTCGCGGGTCGGTGATCTCGCCGGTCAGGGCCGCCGCGGCCACCGCCGCCGGGGACGCCAGGTAAATCTCCGCCTTACTGTTCCCCATGCGGCCTTTGAAGTTCCGGTTGGCACTTGAGATCACCCGTTCACCGTCGGCGGGCACGCCGTTGTGCGTACCCACGCACGGGCCGCAACCCGGAGTGACCACCGCGGCTCCGGCCTGCACCAGCGTCTCCAGGGTGCCGTCCCGCAGGGACTGCAAGTACACGTACCGTGAGGCGGGCGCCACGATGAAGCGCACGTTCGGGGACACCCGGTACCCCCTGACGATCGCCGCGGCAATCCGGAGGTCTTCCATGCGTCCGTTGGTACAGGTCCCCAAGACCGCTTCGTCCACCGGCAAGCCGGCAACTTCACCCAGCGGGGCCACGTTGTCCACCCGGTGGGGCCGGGCGATTTGCGGTTCCAGCTGCGACACATCAAACTCCAGGACCTGTTCGTAAGCCGCGTCCGGATCCGGTACGGCCGGTTCAAATGTGTGCCGGCTGTACTGGGCCATCCATTCGGCCGTGCGTTCATCCGCCTCCATAAGCCCCGCCTTGGCGCCCATCTCCACGGCCATGTTCGAGACGGTGAAACGGGCCTCCATGGACAGCGCCCGGACCGCCTCTCCGCCGAACTCGACCGACCTGTAGGTGGCTCCGTCGGCGGTGACCTGTCCAATCAAGAACAAGATCAGGTCCTTGCTGTATACCCCGGGAGGCAGGATTCCGTGACAAACGAACTTCAGCGTGGGCGGCACCTTGAACCACATCCGGCCGGAAATCAGGGCGGCGGCGAGGTCGGTCGACCCCACCCCGGTGGCGAAGGCGTTCAACGCTCCGTAGGTGCAGGTATGCGAGTCGGCGCCCACAACCAGGGAACCCGGACCGACCGCTCCCGATTCCAGCATCAACTGGTGGCAAACCCCGTCGCCCACGTCGTACAGGTGGCACCCGGTCTCTCTGGCAAACTCCCGCATCAGTTTGTGCAGGTTGGAGACGCCTTCGGAGGGACTCGGCGCGCTATGGTCGATCACGAGCGCCACTTTCTCCGGATCGAACAGAGCCTTCCCATCCATCGCCCGGAAGGCTTGGATGGCCAGGGGGGAGGTGCCGTCCTGGCCCATCACGAAATCGACCTCGGCCACCACAATGTCCCCGGTATGAACTTCCTGCCCGCTTTTGCGGGACAGTATTTTTTCAATAATGTTCCGGCCCATGCTTGCTCCTCTTTCCGAAATGATCTTCAAAGATGTACACCAGTTCCTTGTCAAACAGCGAGCGCTTGAGGGACACGGCCAGGGCCCGGATCACCGGCAACAGTTCCTGCGCCTGGTGCCGGGTCAGCTCAATGCCGTATTCCCCGAATTTGGCGCGCACGGCCGCCGTGCCGGAATGCTTGCCGATCACGATCTGCCGCTGCAGGCCCACCTCTTCGGGACTGAACGCTTCGTACGTCCCCGGGAACTTCAAGGCACCGTCGGCGTGGATGCCCGATTCGTGGCGGAACATGTTCAACCCCACGATGGCCTTCCAGGCTGGCAATTCGCGCCCGGAGGCGCGGGACACGTATTCGGCGACCTCCCTGAACATCTCGGTGTTAAAGTTGAGGTCGATGTCGTGGAGGTATTTGAGGCCCATGACCACCTCTTCCAGGGCCGCGTTTCCGGCGCGCTCACCCAGTCCCAATACCGTAACTCCGACGTAGTTCGCCCCGGCCGAAACGCCCGCCAAGGCGTTGGCCGTAGCCAAACCGAAGTCGTCGTGCGTGTGCATCTCGATTTCCAGGCCCACCCGATCGCGGAGATACTTGATATTGCTGTAGGTGACGAAAGGCTCCAGGATACCCACCGTGTCGCAGTACCGCAGCCGGTCGGCGCCGGCCTCCTGCGCGGCTTTGGCGAACTCCACCAGAAAATCGAGGTCGCTCCGGGAAGCGTCTTCGGCGTTCACCGAAATGTACACTCCCTGTTCCTTGGCAAACCGGGTCGCGTTCACCATCTGCTCCAGGACCCACTCCCGGCTGGCCTGCAGCTTATGCTTGATGTGGATGTCCGAGGTGGAGATGGAGATGGCCACGGCATCCACCCCGCAGGCCAGGGAGTGCTCGATATCCTTGATCACCGGCCGGTTCCAGCCCATGATGCTGGCCTTCAGGCCCAAGCCGCAGATCTTCCGGATCGCCTTCTCCTCGTCGCCACCCATCACCGGAATACCGGCCTCGATCTGATGCACCCCCAACTCGTCCAGGAGCTTGGCGATCCGCACCTTTTCGTGGTTGGCGAACACCACGCCCGCCGTTTGCTCCCCGTCCCGCAGCGTGGTATCCACCACGATGATTCTTCGCTCCTGCCGCTCCATAGCTCCTCTCCCTTTCTTTACTCACTAGTTAATCCGAACACTTGAAAGCCCCCGCCTGGGCAGACAAAATCCAAAACCGCTTCCTGTCACTCGGCCCCCACGCGTTCTCGAAAAGGGGTCAGACCCCTTTTCCCCCCTTTTTCTTTCCTGACTCCTGACTCCTGAATTCTGACTCCTGAATTCTGAATTCTGAATTCTGAATTCTTATCCCTCCGAATCCCGCCCCTCTACCCCAGTCTCTCTTTCAGCAGGTCGTTGACCAGACTGGGGTTGGCCCGCCCCCCGGTCGATTGCATCACCCGGCCGACCAGGAAACCCAGCGCCCTGGTTTTCCCGTTGCGGTAGTCCTGCACCGTGTCCGGATGACCGGCGATCACCTCGTCGACGACCTCTTTCAGGGCGCCCGCGTCCGTTATTTGCACCAGCCCCTTTTCCGCGATCACGGTCCGGGCCTCCTTTCCGGAGGTGAACATCTCCTCCAGAACCGCTTTGGCGATCTTGCCACTGACGGTGCCGTCGCCGATCAGGCGGAGCAAGTCGCACAGGCCGGCAGGCCGCACCCGGCAGTCCTCGATTTCCACCTGGGCGGCATTGAGCAGGCGGCTCAAATCACCCAGCACCCAATTCGCCACGGCCTTAGGTTCGGGGAAAAGGCGCATGCCCTCCTCGAAGTAGCGGGCCAAACCCGGGGAAGCGGTGAGCACCCGGATGTCGTGGGGCGGCAGCCGGAATTCCTTCAGGTAGCGCTCCCTTTTCGCCTGGGGCAGCTCCGGCAATGCGCGCCTGACGTCCTCGACCCAGGAGGGACTGATCACCAGGGGCACCAGGTCGGGCTCGGGGAAATAACGGTAGTCATGCGCTTCCTCTTTGCTGCGCATGGACACAGTCACGCCTTTCTCCTCATCCCAGGACCGCGTTTCCTGCACGATCCGCTGCCCCGCCTCCAGGCGGCCGATCTGGCGGTCAATCTCGTATTCAAGGGCCCGCTGCACTGCCCGGAAAGAGTTCAGGTTCTTGATTTCGGTCTTGGTGCCGAGGGTTTCTTCGCCCTGCGGGCGTACCGACACGTTGGCGTCACAGCGCAGCGACCCTTCCTCCATCTTGCAGTCCGAAACTCCGGTATACTGAATGACGGTCTTGAGTTCATTGAGGTAAGCCCGGGCTTCCTCGGCCGAACGGATATCCGGAGCCGAAACGATCTCCAGCAGAGGTACGCCGGTCCGGTTGTAGTCCACCAGCGAATACGGAGGCGCATTCGCCGACCCCGCCCGGTGAATCAGTTTTCCGGCGTCCTCCTCCATGTGCACCCGGACCACGCCGCACCGGTGCGGGGCGCCGTCGTCGGTTTCGTAGTCCAGCCGGCCCTCGTAAGCCAGGGGGAGGTCGAACTGCGAAATCTGGTAGTTCTTGGGTAGATCCGGGTAGAAATAGTTCTTGCGGTCGAACTTGCTGAAACGGGCGATCGAACAGTCCAGCGCCAGCGCCACCCGAATACCGTATTCCACGACCTTGCGGTTCAGCACCGGCAAGGTCCCGGGCAGCCCAAGGCACACCGGACACACCTGCGAGTTGTGCCGGGCGCCGAACACGGTGCTCGACGGGCAGAAGATCTTGGCATCGGTCTCCAGTTCAACATGCACTTCCAGACCGATCACCGCTTCGTACTTATTCAAGAACCGTCACCCCCCAGACTCTCCGGAGGCCGTTGCCGGTGGTGACCGGTGCTCTGCTCGAAGGCGAAGCCCATGCGCAGCAGAGTGCCTTCCGCGAACGGCTTGCCGATGAATTGAACCCCGATCGGCAGTCCGGCCACGAGACCGGCCGGCACTGAGACCCCCGGCAGGCCGGCCAGATTCGCCGCCAAGGTGAATATGTCCGACAGGTACATCCGAATGGGGTCTTCGGTTTTGGCGCCGATCGCAAACGCCGTTTCCGGAGCGGTAGGTGAGAGCAATACGTCAAACTTCTCGAAGGCTTCCTCGAAGTCCCGCCGGATCAGGGTCCGTACCTTCAGGGCCTTCAGGTAGTAGGCGTCATAGTAGCCAGCCGAAAGGGCGTAGGTGCCGAGCATTATCCGGCGTTTCACTTCGGCGCCGAACCCCCTGCTCCGGCTCGCCCGGAACATTCCCAACACATCTTCGGACCCCGGGGCCCGGTATCCGTACCGCACTCCATCGTAGCGGGCGAGGTTGGAACTCGCCTCGGCGGGGGCGATGAGGTAGTACACCGGCAGGGCGTATCCGGTATGGGGCAGGCTCGTCTCCTCGACGTGCGCCCCAAGGGTTTCAAGTACCGAAACGGCCTCCATCACAACCCGGCGCACCCCGTCGTCCAAGCCGGGGGGGAAGTACTCCCGGGGAAGACCGATGCGCATTCCCTTGACGTCGTCCACCAGGAAAGAGGTGAAGTCCGGCACCTCTTTCGAAACGGACGTGGAATCCCGGTGGTCGTGTCCGCAAATCGCATTCAGGACCAGAGCGCAATCGGTCACGTCCCTGGTAAGCGGTCCGATCTGATCCAGAGAGGAGGCGAAGGCCACCAGCCCATAGCGGGAAACCAGCCCGTAGGTGGGTTTCATTCCGACCACCCCGCAGAACGAAGCCGGTTGACGGATCGAACCGCCGGTATCGGAACCCAGGGCGCAGACGGCGGTGCCGGCGGCCACCGCCGCCGCCGACCCCCCGCTGGAACCGCCGGGCACCCGCTTCGGATCCCAGGGGTTACGCGTCGTAAAGAAAGCCGAATGCTCCGTCGATGAGCCCATGGCGAACTCGTCCAAATTGGTCTTGCCGAGGATCACCGCTTGCTGATCTTTGAGCTTCTCGACCACGGTGGCGTCGTATGGAGGCACCCAATTGTGTAAAATTCGCGAGGAACAGGTGGCCGGCAGGCCCCGGAGACACATGTTGTCCTTAATGGCGAAGGGGATTCCGGCCAAAGGCGGCAATTCCCGGCCGTTTTGCAGTTGCCGGTCCACGGCGGCCGCCTGCCGGAAAGCCCCCTCGTGGTCCAGGGTGATGTACGCCTTGACCCGCCCTTCCACTTCGTCGATCCGGTTCAGCACCGACCGGCAGAGCTCAACCGCTGAGATATCCCGCTCCAATAGCATTTCCCCAAGCCTGCGGGCCGTCAAGTCATAGAGTCTCACCGGCTTAAAGCCACCCCCCCTCCAAGCGGCGCTGGTCTCACCGCCAGTGCCGGCCAAATACGTTTTATGCTTAAACTTCCGGGTGAAATGGTGCGCCAAAACGCACGACTGATCAAAAAACACGGGGAACCTTGAAATACCCTTCCTCTTTCTCGGGAGCGTTCGCAAGCACATCCTCGGGCGCCAGGTGCTCGCCGACCAGGTCCTCCCGAAAAACGTTCTGTAAGGGCAGTACGTGGGCCGTCGGAGGCACTTCTGAGGTGTCCGGTTGGTTCAGGACCGCCGCATATTCCAGGATTTTAGCCAACTGCGTGGTGTAAAGTCCGATCTCATCCTCGCTCAGGTCAAGCCTGGCGAGCAAAGCCACATGTTCCACTTCCGATTTCGTCAACACAACGCATCACCCCGCAAAAATCGCCCCCATTATACCAAACTCCCGGTCTTACTGGCAAGATCGGCTGACGCCGCCAAGCGACGAAATCCTCGCTGTGGCTTGAACTCCCAAGGGCATGCGTCGGCTCTGGGACGCCGACCCCTGCTGGTCAGTTGTTGGCGGACCGGGCAAAAGACTCGGTGGCGAGCTTGCGCAGTTCAAAGGCGTGCTTCCGGGCGGGGTCAGTGATTTCCCGGCCGCCCGCCAGCATCCGGGCCAATTCCTCCAGGCGGCCCTCCTCGTCCAAATTGCGCACCACCGTTCGGGTCTTTCCCCCGAAAGTCTCCTTTACGATCTGCAGGTGCCGGTCGGCGTGACCGGCGATCTGCGGCGCGTGCGTCACGCAGACGACCTGGTGTTTTCGGCCGACCGCCCAGAGCTTTTCGGCTACCGCCTGGATCGCGCGCCCACCCACTCCCGCGTCCACCTCGTCGAAGATCAGGGTGGGTGTTTCGTCCACCTCGGCCAGAAGCTTCTTCAAGGCCAGCATCGTGCGGGAAAGCTCGCCGCCGGACGCGATTCGGGCCAGCGGCCGGAGGGGCTCTCCGGGATTCGGCGAGAACATAAACAAAGCTTGCTCACGCCCGCGGCCATTCGGCCCCTCAAGCGGTTGGAACTCGACCCGGAACTCGAGATCTCCAAGCTCCAGTTCCCGGAGTTCAAGGGTAACACCGGTCTCCAAGGCCGCCGCCGTCCGGCGGCGACCCGCGGAAACCTCATCCGCCACGGCCTCCCATTCCGCACCCAGGGCGGTGATTCGTTCGGCCAAGCCCGCAATCTCTCCCTCGCTTCCGAGCAGGTGCTCCCGTTCCACGGCCGCCTGTTCCCGGTAGCGGAGCACCTCGTCCAACGTCGTTCCATACTTGCGTTTGAGCCCCTCAATCAGCGCCAACCGTGCTTCAACCATGTCGAGCCGTTCCGGATCAAACCGCGCCCGCTCCCGGAGCGCCAGCAGGTCCCGCGCCGTTTCCTGCACCTGGGTCAAGACCGATTCCAGAACGGGTACGGCCTCCCGCGCCTCTGGACACATGCGGCCCAAAGCGCGCAGGTTCTCCAGCGCCCGCCCGATTTGGACCACCGCGGCCGACCCGAAATCCTCCGCCCCGTACAGTACCTGGTAACTCTCGTCCGCCAGCCGGGCGATCTGTTCCGCATTGACCAGAAAACTCCGCTCTTCCCGGAGACTCCCCTCTGCACCGGATTCAAGGCCCGCGCGGTCTATCTCCTGGATCTGCAAACCCAGCACGTCCAGGCGCCGGGCCCGCTCCATCGCGTCCTGGCGGTATTGCTCCAACAATCGCCGGGTTGAAGTCCACTCCCGGAAGAGGAGTTCCAGGCGCCCCACCGCCGACCGGAGTTCCTGGCCCCCGATCCGGTCCAGCAATTCGCCGTGGCGGCTCTCCCGGAGCAAAGACTGCTGTTCGCCTTGGCCATGGAAGTCCACCAGGTGCCGACCGGTCTCCCGGTAGATCGCAAGCGGCACGGTACGGCCGCCGACACGGTAGATGTTCCGGCCGATACTAAACAACTCCCGGCTCAAAATCAGCAGTCCGTCCTCCGCCTCGATACCCGCGTTCTCAACTTCAGGGGAAACGGAAGCCGCGCCTTGAAGGCCGCAGACCAGCTCCAGGTAGGCCCGGTCGGCCCCGGCCCGCACATAGTCCGGCGACGCCCGCCGTCCCAGGACCACTTCCAGGGCGTCAATGACCAGCGACTTTCCGGTCCCTGTCTCTCCGGTAAGTACGTTAAGTCCCGGCCCGAATTCAACTTCCAGATCGTCAATCAGGGCGAAGTTTTTTACGACCAGCCTTTCAATCACGCCCTCACCCCCCCAGCATGCCGGCCAGGCGCTCCCTGACGCGGCCGACCTCCTGCCGCGACTGCACGGCGATAAATATCGTGTCGTCACCGGCCACGGTACCGAGGATCTCCGGCCACCGCGCGTAGTCAAGCGCGGAGGCCACCCCCTGGGCCGCCCCGGGGAGGGTCTTCACGACCACCAGGCTTTCGTTGGCTTTCACTTCCCACACGTAGTCCCGGAACAGCCGCACCATCCTGTCCTCGGCGGCAGGACTGAGCTGCTCGCCCGGAGGGAGATACCGCACCGTCCGGCCGTCGGAAGCCTTCAGGAGCCCCAGTTCCTTAACGTCCCGGGAGACTGTGGCCTGGGTCACCTCAAAACCAGCCTTGCGCAGTTCCTCCGCCAACTCCGCCTGGGTGGCCACCGCCTGCCGGTGGATGATTTCGATGATCTTACGTTGGCGTCTGGCCTTCACCCGCGTCACCAACCTTTTCAATGATGACCACCCGGGGCGGGCGGCTCGACCGGTTCAGCACCCGAAAGTCCACCACCGCGAAAACCCGGAGCGGGCACCGCCCCGGCGATGTAACGGCGGACCAAGGCGACCGCGGTGTCAAGGCGCGTCACCGGAAGTTGTTTCCCTGAAACTATGATTAACGGCACCGCACCCCACCCCACCCCACCCCACCCTGCCGCACCCTGCCGTGTCAAGGCGCGTCACCGGGAGTTGTTCCCCTGAAACTTGCGGCGCAACACCTGAAAACGGTTTTTGGACTCGAACCTTACCAGCCGGCAGTCGTGCTCCGCCCGCCGCACCTGCAAGACGTCTTCTTCGCTGATCGTCCAGCTCTCCTGCCCATCTATGACCGCCACCGGTTTGACGGCCGGGCGGGTCAGGAACAACCGGATCCCGCTTCGCGGGGCTACCACCAGCGGGCGGATCCAGAGGCTGTGCGGGCACAGCGGTGTGACCAGAACGACCTCGAGGTCCGGTGCCAGAATCGGCCCGCCGGCCGACAGCGAATAGGCGGTGGATCCGGTGGGCGTGGAGACGATGAGCCCGTCGCCCGCGTACCGGGCCACCGGTTCATCGTCTATCTCAAACTCCAGTTCGATCGCCCGCAGGGTCGCGCCCCGGGAAAGCACGACATCGTTCAGGCACAAATCGCGGTGCCGGACCTCGCCGTCGCGCATCAACCGCGCCTCGAGCATCAGCCGGCGCTCAACGGCAAACCGCCCGTCGGCCAGATTCTCAAGCGCCGCGGCCACCCCGGCCGGCTCCACTTCGCTCAGGAACCCGAGCCGGCCCAGGCGCACCCCCATTATCGGCACCCCCTGGTCGGCGAACATCCGGCTCCCGGCCAGCACGGTGCCGTCGCCGCCCAGTGTGATCACCAGATCGACTCCCAGGCGCCGGGCCTCGGCCAACCCCGTCCATTCACCCGACTCGTTCTCCACGTATACTGCGGTCATATCCCATCCGGCACACCAGGCCGCGATCTGATCGAGCACGGGCTGCATCCGGGGCCGGGGAATCAGCCGGTTGATTACGAGGGCGATGCTCCTCAAAGACGTACTCCTTCCGCTCAAAAGGTGCCCCCGGGTGCGGCCAGGGCAACGTGCGCCTCATCCACCACCCGGCGCACACCGGCCGCCAGGTCGGCGGCCGTCAGCGACCCTTTCTGAAAGTATACCAAAAATTCGATATTGCCCTGCGGGCCGCGCACCGGGGAGTAATCCAACGCCCGCACCCCCCATCCCAGGGTTTCGGCTACTTCCAGGATACTCAACAGTACCTCGGCGTGCACACCGGGGTCCCGCACCACGCCCTTTTTGCCGACCAGGTTCCGCCCGGCTTCGAACTGCGGCTTGACCAGGGCAATCCCCCGGGCTTCCGGCACGGTCAGCTCGTCGACCCTGGGCAAAACCAGTTTCAAAGAAATAAAGGAGACGTCGATGGTAAAGAAGGAAGGCTTTACTCTCAGGGCCGAAGGTGCAAGGTAACGGATGTTGGTCCGTTCCAGGACCACCACCCGCGGGTCCCGGCGCAGACTCCAGTCCAACTGGCCGTACCCGGCGTCGACCGCGTAGACCAAGGCCGCCCCGTGTTTCAGGGCGCAGTCGGTGAATCCCCCGGTGGACGCGCCCACGTCCAGAACCACTTCTCCGGTCAGATCGATCCCGAAGGCCTGCAGCGCCTTCTCCAGCTTAAGGCCGCCACGGCTTACGAATGCCGGGTCCGGACCGCGGACTTCAATATCCACCTGAGGGTCCAACTGTGTTCCCGGCTTGTCCACCCGGACCCCGTTTACAAAAACAACCCCGGCCATGATCGCCGACCGGGCGCGTTCGCGGCTGGGGAAAAAGCCCCTGGAATACAGGACGATATCCAGTCTTTCCTTACGGCTCACGCCTTACCTCAGCACCCTCGGCGCCAGTTTCAGCCTGGCCCGCTTTCTTTTCTCACCCTCCGCCGTGCCGACCACGCGGTCCACGGTCAACCCGTACTTGGCCCGCAAAAGGTGGGGGGCACCGTGCTCGACGAACACGTCGGGAAGACCGATCAGATGCACCCGGACGTCGCTTAAGCCTCTGCTTGCCAGGAGTTCCTGAACTGCGCTCCCGAATCCGCCGGCGATTACGTTTTCCTCCAGGGTGATCAGGCGTCCGGTCCGGCGGGCGTAATGGCAGATGCACTTTTCGTCCAACGGCTTCACGAACCGGGCGTTTACCACCGCCGCCTCTATTCCTCGTCCAGCCAGAATTTCAGCGGCTTTGACCGCCGTCGGCACCATGTTGCCGATGGCGATCAACGCAATATCGTCACCTTCACGCAGCACTTGGGCCCGCCCAATGGGCAATGGCGCAAGGTCCTGGTCCAACGCGCAGCCCGTACCTGTGCCCCGCGGGTAGCGCACGGCTATGGGGCCGTCGTGCTGCACGGCCGTTTTGAGCATGTGTTGAAATTCGTTTTCGTCTTTCGGGGCCATCAGCACGAGGTTGGGAATCGGGCGCAGGAAGGACAAGTCGAACACGCCCTGGTGGGTGACGCCGTCCTCGCCGACGATTCCGCCCCGGTCCAGGGCGAACACCACGGGAAGCTTTTGCAGGCACACGTCATGCAGCACCTGGTCATAGGCTCGCTGCAGGAAGGTGGAATAGACGGCCACGACCGGACGATAGCCTTCAACCGCCAGCCCGGCGGCCAGGGTGACCGCGTGCTGCTCCGCGATCCCCACATCGAAGAAACGCTGCGGGAACCGCCGCGCAAACGGCCCCAGGCCCGTACCCGACGTCATCGCCGCGGTGATCGCCAGGATGCGGTCGTCTTCTTCGGCCAGCCGCACCACGGTCCGGCCGAACACTTCGGTGAAGGAAATTCTGGCGGCGACCGGCGTTTCCCCCGTAACCGGGTCAAACGGGCCGACCCCGTGAAACTTGTCGGGGTTCGTCTCGGCCGGAGCGTATCCCTTGCCCTTTTTAGTCAGGACGTGCACCACCACCGGACCTTCAACGGCCTGGGCCTGCCGGAACACATTGAGCATCGCGGGGATGTTGTGCCCGTCGATCGGACCCAGGTAGGTGAAGCCCAGCTCCTCAAACAGCATCCCGGCGACCAGCAGATATTTCACGCTGTCCTTCACCCGTTCGATCCAGCCGAGCACCCGCGGACCGATGGCGGGGATCCGCCGCAGCAGTGACTCCACTTCGTCCTTGCTCCGGGAGTACATGGGGTCGGTACGCAGACGGGAGAGGTAGCGGGCCATGGCCCCCACGTTTTTGGCGATGGACATCTCGTTGTCGTTCAAAACGACAATCACCCGCCGGCCCAAGTGACCGGCCTGGTTGAGCGCTTCGAAGGCCATCCCGCCCGAAAGCGCACCGTCTCCGATCACGGCCACCACGTTCCGGTCCTCCCTGTTCAAATCCCGGGCGAGCGCCATGCCCAGCGCGGCGGAAATCGAGGTGCTGCTGTGGCCGGTGCCGAAGCAGTCGAACTCACTCTCGTTCCGGTTCGGAAACCCGCTCAAGCCTTCGAATTGGCGCAGGGTGTGAAACTTCTGCTTGCGTCCGGTGAGGATTTTGTGCACGTAGCTCTGGTGGCCGACATCCCAGACGATCCTGTCCTGGGGCGCCCGGAAGACGTAGTGCAGAGCAAGGGTCAGTTCTACGACCCCCAGGTTGGGAGCCAGATGACCGCCGGTGCGCGACACGGTGGAAACAATCAGCTCGCGGAGCTCGGCGGCCAGTTCGTCAAGCTGATCCGGGCCGAGCGCCCGGAAATCGGTCAGGTGGCTTATTCCGTCCAGCAATCCCAAGAAGTGATCATTCCTTTAGGGTCAGAACTCAAAAGTCAACACTCTCCAGCAACGCCCGGACGACCAACTCTTGAGGTCAGACCACGGTATGTAATCATAGCACACCGCCGGAACCAGGGCAAATCTCCCTAAATGCCTCCCGGACTCCGGATAGGCCCTTAAACGTTGACTTCGCCTTTTCCGCTCAAAATTCCCGTGATACGATGAATACCGCCGCCTGGCGCAGGAAATCCGCCTCGGGCCCAAACTCCCCAAGGGCGGCCAGCGCGGCGGCAGAGTTTTGGGCACCACGTTGCCGGGCTGTCTCCAGCCCGCACACGGAAACGTAGGTGTGTTTTTTGTTCCGCACGTCGCTGCCCGCTGGCTTTCCAGTCTGTTCCGCCTGCCCGGTGACGTCCAGGATGTCATCGGTGATCTGAAACGCCAACCCGAAATGCTCGGCAAACGCGGTCAACCGCTCCAGTCGGCCCGGACCCGCACCGCCGAGGATCGCTCCGGAGCGCACCGCCATTCGGAACAATGCCCCGGTCTTGGCGCGGTGCAGGGCTTCGAGCTCTGCTTCGCCGACGGTCCGGAAGACGGAGGTCACGTCCAGCACCTGGCCCCCGATCAATCCCGCGGTGCCACAGGCGGCGGAGAGCTCCTCCAGAACGGTCAGGGTACGGTCCGGCGCGCTTCTTCCGTCCCGGCGGCACCCGGCCAGGACCTCAAACGCCAGGGCAAAGAGAGCGCTCCCGGCCAAGAGCGCGACCGCCTCGCCGAATACCCGGTGACTGGTTGGTTTTCCCCGTCTCAAGTCGTCGTTGTCCATTGCGGGCAGGTCATCATGAATCAGTGAGTACGTGTGGATCAGCTCGACCGCACAGGCCGCCGGGAGCACCAGTCTTTCCGGAGCGTGCACGGCTTGCGCGGCGGCGAGAGTCAGAGCCGGCCGCAGCCGCTTTCCGCCGGCGAATACGCTGTAACGCATCGCCTCGTGAATGACCGGGGGAGCCTCGGACGCCGGAGGCAGGTATGAATGCAGCGCCTCATCGATCAGATTCGCCTTTTTCGCCAGCATATCGAGAAACCGGCTCAAAATTCTCCGCCTCCATTCGCCGGCCGGCTACGGCCGCGACCGTCCCGCGCCAACACCTCCAGCCGCTGTTCGGCCGAATCAAGCATCCCGTGACAGGCGTGAGCCAGCTCCACCCCCTCTGCAAAAAGGCCCAATGCCTCCTCGAGCGGCATTTCGCCCCTCTCCAGAAGCTGTACGATCTCCTCCAGGCGCCGCAGCGCCTCCTCAAAAGTTTTACCGCTCACTCCCCCGACGCTCCCCCCGGCACAAGTCCGAGCCGGCGGATCACAGTCCGCTCGACGGATTTTTCCATCTCGGCCGCCTGGTCGCCGAGGCGCTTCGTTTCCCGCAGCAACCGCTCAACCACCGTGCGCTCCTCCATTTGGCGGGTGTTGATCAGAACGTTCATCACTGCGCTTCTTACGGAGGCCGCCGCCAGGTAGGCCGCCACCCCGGCGTCACTCAGCGCCTGCTCGCTGCCGACGGCCGCCAGGCGTTCAGCCAGCCTGAGAGTCCCCAATCCCGCCCGCGCCACCTCCAGCGGGACTTCCGCCGCCCGGCCGAGGGCGGACTGAATGGCTTTCCGGCGTTCTTCCCGCTCCTGGTCGGTATTCCGCGCCATTTTATAGGTTTCGAGCAGCCGCGTAAAAGCGGCGGCATCCTCGCCCGCCAGGGCCAGGAGTTCCCGGCAGAGCCCCCCCGCTTCCTTTAAGACGGCCCGTATCTCGGGCTCCACATCCCGGTAACGCGCCCGCGTATAAGTCAGTTCGGCGACCATCGACGCCATCGCCGCCCCCAGCGCCCCCGCCAACGCGGCCGCGCTGCCGCCCCCCGGTGCCGGGTCTCCTGATCCGGCACGCTCCAGAAACTCGCCCAACGACCAGCCACGATAATCCATCATTCTCCCCCGCCGTCAGCACCTTGCATCTTCATCGCCTGCAGCAAGTTTTTCAACACCAGCACGGTCGTGACACTGCCTATCCCGCCGGGAACCGGCGTGATCGCCGAGACCATCTTGCGGACCGCTTCGAACTGCACGTCCCCCCGGATGCCCCCGTCCACCGCGCAGATCCCGGCATCCAGCACCACCGCTCCCGGTTTGACCATGTCCGCCCCGATCAGTCCGGGGCTCCCGGCCGCGGTCACCAGCAAGTCGGCCTGCCGGGTGTGTCCGGCCAAGTCCGCCGTTTGCGTGTGACAGACCGTTACCGTCGCGTTTTCGCGCAGCAACAGAAAAACCAAGGGCTTGCCGACAGTTTCACCCCGCCCGACAACCACCGCGTGCCGGCCCGCAATCTCTATTCCATAGGCCCGCAGAATCTCGAGACAACTCAAGGGGGTGGCCGGGTAGAGGCCCTCGATCCCCGACACCAGGCGGCCTCTGTTCAAGGGATGCACCCCGTCCACATCCTTGACCGGCGCAACTCCCTCCAGGACCCGTATCCGGTTCAGGTGGCGCGGCAGCGGCAACTCAAGAATAATCCCGTGCACCGCGGCGTCGGTATTCAAAGCGTGCAGCCCTTCCAGAAGCTCACCGTCATTGGTTGTGCCGGGGTATTGGTGCAGCCTGAACTCGACACCTAGGCTTTCCGCCACCCGCTGCTTGGCCCGGGCGTAGTGCACCGATCCCGGATCGTCGCCCACCAGCACGGCATCCAGTCGCGGCCGGAGGCCCATCCGGGAGTATTCGCCCACAATCGTGATTATTTCCTGACGGATCACCGCCGCTACCGCTTTTCCGTCCAGAAGTGTAGTCATTGAACGCCAGGTTTCCTCCTCCTGCAAAAAGCCCGGCTCATCACTTCCCACAAGGCTCGCTCGGCCGGCCTTCAAAAGCCGGGCTCATCCGTCCGGCCGCGGAGCCCCGCCCTTAGGTTTCCGGCCGGCTCCGGGTGCGGATTCCGGCTCGCGGAATGTTTCTTCCACCAGGCAGGAAAGTCCTCCCGCGTGGAGCAAAACAACCACCCGCTCTCCCGGAGAAACGCCGTCCGCGTCCCGGATGATCCGCCCGTCGGTCCGCCGGCAGATACTGTACCCCCGCGCCAGGATCTGCAGGGGGCTCAAGGCCTCCAGCCGGCCGGAAAGCACCGCCAGCCGGGACCGTCCTTCCCGGATCCGCCGGCTGATCGCCCCGGCCAAGCGCTCTTCGAGGCCCAGCACCGCCTGCCGCCGGCGCTCGCACAACAGACCGGGGTTCGCCATCAACGGCCTCCGCCGCAAGGCGTCCAGCCGGACCCGGTTAACGACCAAGCGGTGACGGACCGCACGGCCCAAGCGGATCTCCAATGCCGCCAGACGCTCATATACCGCCCGTTGATCGGGGACCACCGCCTCCGCCGCCGCCGAAGGGGTGGGGGAACGCCAGTCGGCCACCAGGTCGGCCACCGAAACGTCCTTTTCGTGACCTACGGCCGACACCACCGGTATCCCGGACTCAAACATGGCCCGCGCCACCACTTCGGTGTTGAAGGCCGCCAGTTCATCCGGCGCGCCGCCTCCGCGGCCGACAATAAGCACATCCACCCCGCCGATTCCGTTCAAGGCGCGGATGGCCTGCGCGATTTCGTAGGGAGCCGTCTCCCCCTGCACGGATACCGGGGCCAAAAGCACCCGCGCCAGCGGCCACCTCCGGCTCATTACCGTGAGGATATCCTTAAAGGCCGCACCCACCGGAGAGGTGACCACCCCCACCGTGTCCGGCAGGGCCGGCAGCGGCCGCTTGCGGGCCGGGTCAAAAAGCCCCTCGCTCTGCAACTTCTCCTTCAGGCGTTCCAGGGCGGTGTGCAGCTTTCCGGCACCTTCGGCCTCCGCGCCTTGGGCGTAGAGCTGGTACTCCCCGTTGCGCTCGTAGACCCCCAGGTACCCGCGCACCACCACCATCGTCCCGTTCTCGAGGGGAACCCCCAGGCGGGAGGCCTGCGAGCGAAACATCACCACCCGGATGCGGGCGGCTTCATCTTTGAGAAAGAAATAGAGATGGCCCGACGGATGGCGGCTATAAGCCGAGACTTCGCCTCGCACCCAAACGTGGGCCAGGAAAGGATCGGATTCCAGGCGCTCTTTGATGTGCCCGGTCAATTCCCGCACAGTGACAATTCGCATTGGCGCGCCACCGAACCCTGCTGGGATCAGAATTCAGAATCCTTTCTCTGTGGCAACCGGTTTCGCCGTCTAAAACCCGTTTGCTCCGGAGCCGATGTCTACCACGTCCGCGCCTCAGGTACGGGGCTATTCCGGCCGGTATTGTTCCGGCTCTTCCACCACTTTGCCCAGAATACCGTTCACAAAACGCCGCGAATCATCCGTCCCGAATGTCTTGGCCAACTCGAGCGCCTCATTAACGGCGACGTTAGCCGGTATGTCGTCACGGAAGAATACTTCGTAGAGCGCCAGGCGGATGATATTCCGGTCCACGTTGGCCATCCGCTCCAACCGCCATTCGTGGCTCACCCGGGAGATCACCCGGTCGAGCTGATCCACTTGCGCCAAAACGCCGTCCACCAGTTCGCGGGCGTAGGCGAAATCCCCGTCATTCAGGCCGAACAACTCCAGCGTCCGCTCAAAGGCTCGCTCTCCGGAAGTGCGGGCGACTTCCGCCTGGAAAAGGACCTGCAAGGCAGTCTCTCTTTGACGCCGTCTCTTCAAACCGGCCACCTAGCGGCCGCCCCGGAAGCGGTGCAAAAGCTTATCCCAGTCAGTGCGTTCGTCCACCTGCTTGCCGATGAAATAGCCCAAAACCGCCATTGACGCCACGAACAAGGCCCGCCAGAGCCCGTAGCTGATCGCGAACCATCCGAAAAGGAGTCCCAGGACGACGCCGCCGACCTTGCCCCAGTGTCCGTCCAGAACCTCGATCAGTCTTGTCAACAAAGCGCATCCACCTCGTTACTCCACCCGGCCCTTCGAAACGGCAAAGTTCTCTACTTCAATTTTTATCCGATTGACCGTGAGGCCGGTGACCTCACGGATCTGATCCTGCACCAACTGCTGGATCGCTCGTGATGTCTCGGGCACGTTTATGTCGGGACTGGCGACCACCTTCAGGCGGATCCCGATGCCTCCGTTCTCGGGACCGACCTTGGGCCGCACCTCCCGAATCCCGGGCACCGGCGACACAATCTTGTCAATCAGGTTCTCAAGAGCGGTCAGCGACACCCGCACCTGTCCGAGAGCGCTTTCGTCCACAATGGCCTGGCTTTCCTTTTTCCGGCGCAGGCTGACCCCCAGGAGCCGCAGTCCCGCCAAAAGAAAGACGCCCAGAACACCCGTCGCCAGCGCGTTGTGTTCCGGGCGAAGGAACGTCTCCAGTTGTGTTGGGGCCAGAACCCCGGTGAGAACGAAAATCCCGACGACGATGCCTGCCGACACAGCCAGGGCGTAGATCGCCAACAGGCTGCGGTCAAACGGCCCCATGTTTCAACCTCCTTGGTGCTACCGGACCCGTGTTTCTACTTCCTCCGGCTCTTCCTCCTTGGCGAAGGCGACACCCTGAACATGCACATTGACCTCCACCACCTTCAAACCGGTCATGGTTTCCACGGCCCGCTTGACGCTGGTTTGAACCTGGGTGGCGACATCCGGAATGCGGACCCCAAAGTCGACGATCACGTACAGGTCAATGGCCGCTTCCCTTTCCCCGACTTCAACCTTGACCCCTTTGGACAAATTCTTGCGGCCCAACCGTTCGGCAATGCCGCCGACCACCCCGCCGCTCATTCCGGACAGGCCCGGAACCTCAATCGCGGCCAAGCTGGCCACAATGGCCACCACTTCGTTGGCAATCCGTACGGCCCCCATTTCTCCCTTGACTTCGGTAACATGATCAGCCATTCACTAGCACCTCCTGAAATGTTCTGGTTTCTTGTTATTATATACCAGAACCAGAATCTAATACAACCGGTTTCCTGCCTATGAATTCCAGGGTTTGTCCTCAAGGGAAAATGCGCCGCTGGACAAAATTGGTGTAGACCTCCCCCCTCCGGAAAAAGGCGTTGGACAACACCCGTTGGTGAAACGGTATCGTGGTCGGTACTCCCTCAACCACGAATTCGGCCAGTGCCCGCTCGGCCCGCTCGATGGCCTCGTCCCGGTCCCTTCCCCAGGCCACCAGCTTGGCGATCAGTGAATCGTAATACGGAGACACTTCAACGCCGGGATAGGCCGCGCTGTCCACCCTGATCCCCGGTCCGCCCGGCGGGAGGTAAGCCGTGATCCGGCCCGCCCGCGGCCCGAAGTTCGCCCAAGGGTCCTCGGCGTTGATCCGGCACTCGATCGCCCAGCCGTTGATCTTGACGTCCTGCTCACCGAACGACAGATTTTCCCCGGCGGCCACCCGGATCTGTTCCTTGACCAGGTCCAGACCGGTCACCATTTCCGTAACCGGGTGTTCAACCTGTATGCGCGTGTTCATTTCGATGAAGTAGAACCGGTTTTCACGGTCCAGCAGGAACTCCACCGTGCCGGAGTTGTAGTAACCCACGGCCTGCGCGGCCCGCACGGCCGCCTCCCCGATCTGCCGGCGCAGCTCCGGGGTCAGGGCGGTGGACGGGGCTTCTTCAAGCAGTTTCTGGTTCCGCCGCTGGATGGAGCAGTCCCGCTCCCCGAGGGACAGGATACTGCCGTGCCGGTCCCCGAAAACCTGGATCTCGATGTGACGCGGCTCCTCGACATACTTCTCCAGGTACACGACGCCGCTGCCGAACGCCTTCTGGGCTTCGCCCTGGGCGGCCTGCAGGGCCCGGGACAGGTCGGACTTATTGTGGGCCACCCGCATTCCGCGCCCGCCGCCACCGGCGGAAGCCTTGATCAGGACGGGATAACCGATTTCCTCGGCCACCGCCAGGGCGTGGTTGACCCCGTCCACCGGCCCGCCCGATCCGGGTACAATGGGCACACCCATTTTCCGGACCACTTCCAGGGCCTCCGCCTTGGCCCCCATTTTCGCGATGGCCTCGACCGGCGGCCCGATAAAAGTGAGGCCGCAGCTTTCACAAACTTCGGCGAAGTGGGCGTTTTCGGCCAAAAAACCGTATCCGGGATGGATGGCGTCGGCCCCGGACAGTTCGGCGGCGCTGATGATGGCGGCGATGTTCAGGTAGCTGCGGGTAACGTCCGCCGGGCCAATGCAGTACGCCTGGTCCGCCAGCCGCACCGGCAGGCTGTCGCGGTCGGCTTCCGAATAGACAGCCACCGTTTCCAGGCCCAGTTCGCGGCAGGCGCGAATAATTCGGAGCGCGATCTCTCCCCGATTCGCAATCAGTACTTTCTCCATCTAATTCTCCTCGAGGCTTTTTTATTTGGGGGCGATCACAAACAGCGGCTGCCCGTATTCCACCGGCTGCCCGTTCCCAACCAGGATATCGGCGATCTCGCCGGCGGTTTCCGCCTCAATCTCGTTCATCAATTTCATTGCCTCAATGATGCACAGCACCTGGCCTTCCCGCACCTTGGAACCCACCTCGACGTAGGGCGGCGCGTCCGGAGCCGGTGAACTGTAAAACGTGCCCACCATCGGCGCCTTAACCATGACCGTGTTCGCCGGCGGTAAGGACGGCGGCGCCTGGATCGAAGGCCCGGATTCCCCCTCCGGCGGGGCGGCCTGGTCTTGAGGACGGTTTTCTGCTCCGGTGCCGCCCTTTTTGATCACAATCTTGATTCCCTGGCTTTCCAGGCAGAATTCCTTGATGTCGGTCCGGTCCAGCAGCCTGACCAGTTCCCTGATCTCTTCCAAGTTCATGCTTCTTGCCTCCTTGCCCTTCACTGCATCTGGCCTATTAGCCGGGCCGGGCCGATTCTCCTTCTTTTCCGGCGCCGCCGGGTGCAGTTCTCCCTTCAGGCGGGCCTCAAGGAACTTCTTGGCCACTTGCGGGAACAGGGCGTACGATAAAACGTCTTCCTCGCTTTCGGCGAGCGCGCCGATTTCCTTTCTCATTTTTTCCAGCCTGGGCGCCAACAAGTCGGCCGGGCGGCAAGTAATCGGCTCGCTGTCCCCCAGGATGTCGCGCATGACTTCCGGATTGAGCTCCCCGGGCGGTTTTCCGTAGAGGCCCTGGACGTAGCTCTTGACCTCGCCCGGCACCAACTTGTAGCGTTGCCCGGTCAGCACGTTCAAGACGGCCTGAGTGCCGACGATCTGGCTGGTGGGAGTCACGAGCGGGGGGTAGCCCAGTTCCGCCCGCACCCGCGGTATCTCGGCCAGCACTTCCTCCAGCCGGTGCAGCGATTTCTGTTCTTCAAGCTGGGAAACCAGGTTCGAAATCATGCCCCCGGGAACCTGGTGGTCAAACACCCGCATGTCGTGAATCCGGGTTACTCCGCGGTCATAACCTTCCCGGCGCCTCAGCTCCTCAAAATACTCGGCGATCTCGAACAAGACCCGGATCCGCAATTTCGTGTCGTAGGGGGTTTCCCGCAGGGCCCGCACCACGGTCTCGACCGGGGGTTGCGAGGCGCCGAAGGCCAACGGCACGGAAGCCGTGTCGATGACGTCGACTCCGGCCTCGGCCGCCTTCAGATAGGCGCCGACGGCCATGCCGCCGATATAGTGGCAGTGCAATTGCACCGGCAACCGAAGCTCTTTCTTAAAAAGGCTCACCAGTTCAAAGGCCTTGTAGGGGGCCAACAGCCCGGCCATGTCCTTGATGCAGATGGAATCGGCCCCGAGTTCGGCGAAGTCCAGGGCGGTCCGGAGAAAATGCTCGGTGGTGTGCACCGGGCTGACCGTATAGACCACCGCCGCCTGCACATGTGCCCCCGCCTGCTTGCCCGCCCGCACCGCGGTGGTCATATTGCGGACATCGTTTAATGCGTCGAATACCCGAATGATGTCGATCCCATTGACCACCATCCGGTGCACAAAGGCCTCGACGACATCGTCCGGGTAGTGGGCGTACCCGACCAGGGATTGACCGCGCAAGAGCATCTGCAAAGGCGTGTTCCGCGCGCGTTTTTTGATCAGCCGCAGGCGCTCCCAGGGGTCCTCGTTCAGGTAGCGCAGGCACACGTCAAAGGTGGCCCCGCCCCAAACCTCCAGCGAATGATAACCCACCGCGTCAATTTTCTCGATGATCGGCAGCATGTCCGCGGTGCGCATCCGCGTCGCCCACAAGCTCTGGTGGCCGTCCCGCAAAGTGGTGTCCGTAATCCGCAAAACAGACAACTGATTATCCCTCCCGCCATTGGCAAAACCTGAACAGGAGGGCGTGGACACTTCCGAGTTGGTCCGCTGATTATCCCTCCCGCCCCTGGCAAAACCCGCTTGCGCGCCGTATCCGGCGTGACTTGATTATAACGGAGCCCGGCGGGTTTTGGAAATAGGCGGAACATAAGTATACAAAAAACAAGAGGTTTTTTGCCTTTGTACCACCGAATGGGGTAATTATGGCCCAAATTCGCCTGGATGGCCGATCACCATCACGTCCTCGGGCATAATTCCCGCCCCGCGCACCGCCAGGTTGATGATCCCGCGCGCCTGCTCCTCGGAGGTCAGATCGGGCACGACCACGGTGGCCCTTTTCTCCTGAAAGAAAACCACCGCGTCACGGAACCCTTTCGCTCGCAGGATATTCTCCAGGCTGGTTTCCCGTTCCAGGTCGCGGGTGATCTGGAGCAGCCGCTCCTGGGCCGCCGCCCGCTGAGTCTCGTCGGCGCCGGGATCCTGCGCCACCGTTTTCAGCAATTCCACCTGCCGCCCCCGGGACATTTCCCGCTCCAGGCGGTACTCAACGAAGAAGTCGGTCCGGGCCCGGCGAAAATCATCCGCTTCGGAGCCGTTGGGTGCTTCCGTTTCCGCCGCCGGTTCACCGGCCGCCGGGGTCACGGCCTCCGGCCGCGGCGGCGGCCCGGGTTCGGAAACCGGCTCCCGCAAAACACCAGCCGGCCGCAACACCCAGGCCGCAACCAGGATTGAGGTCAGGACCAACAGGCTCACAACCCCTAGCCCTAGGAATCTGCGCTCCAAAATCCAGAATTTCACCACCGCTCCCCCTTACAACTTTTTGGGCAGCACCAGAATCCGGTGCGGTTCCACTCCCAAGGCCACCCGGGTGGCCCGGAAGAGTTCCGCCTTGATCTGCGGGTTCCGGGCCCCCTCGGCCACCACCAGGACGCCGGCCACGCGGGGCGCTGTTTCCCGCTCCACCACCGGCGTTTCGGATCCCCCATCCCCCCGGACCACCACCAAATTGCCGGTATCGTTCTCCTCCGTGGTCACCCGGACTGACCCGGCCGGGTCTTTCTCGTCGGTCACTCTGCGGCCGATGGTCTGGTTGAGCGCGTATTCGGAGGTGGTCGATTCCTCCAGCCGGACGACCACGTCCACCAGGCCCGCGCCGGAAATCTGGCGGAGCATCACCTCCAGCGTGCGCGCCAGGTACTCCTCTTCGGATTGGATCTGCAAGCGGGCCTTGGGCGGCGAGCCCTCCGGCTCCGTCGGCGCGAGCGCGTCCACGGGCACCGCGGGCCGCGACGCGCCGAGGTCAAGGTGGCCCAAAAGCAGCAGAAACACTCCCAGGGCGGCCAACAACAACAGAACGACTTTCTGGTGTTTTTTGGAGCCGCCACCGGTCGCGCCGGCCATCAAATCACTCAGTTTCACCGTTATCATCCCTCCATGGAATAAATCATTGCCGCACCTTAACCTGTTCGGGAGTTAGGCCGTAGAAGTCGGCCACCAAACCGCGGAGCCTCGCCACCGCTTCCGGATCGGGCGCGGGCCGGCTTCCAAGCTGGGCGCCGACCGGCACCTCCGCCGCACCCCCGTGCTCTCCGCCCAGGATCAGGATCACCTCCTCCAGGCGTCCGGGTTCCCCGGCCGTCCTTCCTGGTGCGAAACGCACGTCAACGTCCGCCACGGCCACCTCCTGATTCAGCCCGGCCAGGGCCCGGATTTGCCGGGCCAATCCCTCCTCGTATTCGGTCATGGCCTGGGTCTGCCCCAACTGCCAAAGCCGTTCCCCTTCCCGGATGATTTCCCGGGTCCCTTCCTGGTCGGGCCGGCTGAGCGTGACCCACGAGAGGTCGGCGGCCAGATCCCGGTTCCAGAAGCCCACCGCCGTCTGCAAGACCGCCACGATGATCAAAAGCCCCAGGACCATCCGGACGTACCGGCGCAGGTCCCCTTCCGGCAGCAGCAGTTCCAGGACCACGGCCAGGATGACGAGAACCACGAGTTCACGAACCAGACTCTCCAGCGCATCCAAGGCGCGCCACCACCTCCTCCTGCTGCAGCGTGACGGTCAGGTTCTTTCGCATCACATAGGGGTACATGCTGTTTACATCCTCTCCTACCGCAGCATGACGGTCAGGTTCCCGAGTCCGGTCATCAAGGCCAGCGCAAAAAAGAACAACAGCGCACAGGTGGCCACCACGCCGAAAACGGCGACAATGCCGTTGCCCAGGGTGTTCAGGCAGTCCGACAGCCTGGACTCCCCCAGCGGTTGGACCAGCGCGGCCGCCAGTTTGTAGATGACAATCAGAACGATGATCTTGAGGAGGGGAAAAAGGGCCATCAAAAAGATCAGCAGCAATCCGGCCAGGCCCACGGCGTTTTTCACCAGCAGGGACGAGCCCACGATCATCTCCATCGCGTCCGAAAACATCTTGCCCACGATCGGCAGGAAGGCCTGAGAGGCGTACTTGGCCGTCCGGAAGGCGATGCCCTCGGTCACCGCGCCGGCGACGCCCTGAATGGTCAATACCCCGAGGAAGACCGTGGTCAATACGCCCATTACCCCCAGGCCCACATACCGCAGGAAATCGGCCAACCGGGAGAGGGAGAACCCGGTGGCCAGGTGACTGATCATTCCCAGGACGGCGGAAAAGAAAATCAGGGGGAAAACCACGTTTTTGACCACGTTGGCCGCGGCGTTCATCACAATCACGATCAGCGGGTGGACCAGCGCCGCCGAAGCAAACCCGCCCACCGCGCACAGCAACGTCAGCATCACCGGCAGCATGGCGTGCATGAATACCACCATGTTTTCGATCGCCTCCCGGCCCGTGTTCAGAGCGATGACGAAGGACCCCAGGGCGATGGTGATGAGCGCCAGGTAGACCGCGGTATACGCCATCCGGCTGGTGGTCGACTTTTCAAAGGCGCCGGAAATGTTCTGGAGCACCGCGCAGATCACGGCCAGCACCACCAGCTTGCCCAGCAGGGCGGCGTTGGCGAGCACCTCCCTGAAGAAATACCGCCAGAGAGCCGCGGCCAAGTCCCCTGGAGTGTATCCGAGATCGCCGCGCGCCAAGGAGACCGCCAGGGTCTTGAAATCCATGTCGGGCAGGGCGGCGTCGATTTCGGCGCGGAGCACGCCGGCCGCCTCATCGACTTGGCGCAGGTCGAGTTCAGAAAAGAGGTCGTCCCCGGCGCCGGGCGACTCGGCCCAGGACAGCCCGGGAACCCCGAACAGCAAAATCACCAGCAAACCGGCGCACAATCCCCGCCACAAGCCTAACGCCACCCCTGAAGAACAGAATTCAGAATCCAGAATGGGGAACAGAGAACCGGAGTCAAAACGATATCCGAGACTTGCCACCGGTTCCCAATTTACCGCTTCACCGGTTCCCCGGCCCCGGAATGCATGCTGACTGCTCAGCAGCCCTAGCCCAGTATTTTCATTAAAATGTCCAGCACGGCCATCACGATGGGAATGGCCAGGACCAGGATCAGAATCTTCGCCGCGAACTCGATCTTGGCCGCCAGGGCGCCCTCGCCGGCGTCCCGGCAGAGTTGGGCGCCAAAGTCGGCGATATAGGCGATCCCGACGATTTTCAGAATGACCCCCAAATACACGAGGTTTACGTTCGCCCGGCTGGATAAGTCCTTGAGCACTTCCACGATCGCTCCGATTTTGCCCAGGACCAGCATGAAGAGCGTGATCCCGGCGGCCAAACTCACCAGGAGCGCGATTTCAGGCTTGTACTGCCGCAGGATGACCACCAGGACGGCCGCGACCAGGCCGAAGCCCACAATCTGGGTGATTTCCACGCCCAACACCTGCCTAGAACAACCGGAATACCGTTTTGACCTGGGCAAAGAGGTTGCCGAGCAAGTCAATCACCCACATCAGGACAATCGCCACCCCGGCCAGGGTGGCCAGGTGGGCCTGGTCTTCCTTGCCGGCATGCTTCAGCAGCGAATGGAGCACCGCGGTGAGAATGCCGACTCCGGCAATCTTGAAGATCACGTCGATGCCTACGTTCACGCTCCCCCTCCTTTAGACTAGAATCAACACCGCCGCACAACCGCCGAAGAACCCCAGATACGCCCACAACCTGACGTTCCGCCGGGCCTCGTCCTCGGCTTTCTGGGTCAGCGCATGGAGGCGTTCCCGCGCCGCCCGCAGGTGCCGGGCCTGGTCCTGGCGGTCTGAGGTGCCGAGTACCTTGCCCACCCCCTCCAGGACCACGACGTCTTCGGGCCGGAGATGGGAGTTTGCCTGGTACTGCGTCAGGGCGCACTCCCAGGCCTCCTGCGCCGTGGTGCCCGCTCCGGCGCCCAGTTCGGCCCGGGCTTTGAGGAACAGCCCGGACACGCACTTCTCCGCCCGGGCGCCGACTTGTTCCAGCGCTTCGGCCAGCGGGGCGGCCGCGTAGACAATCTCGGTCTCCAGCAGGTTCAGGGCGGAATGCACGGCCCGCAGCTCGTACGGGCGGCGCGCGTAATCCCTGGCCACGAGCAACCCCAGCGCCCCGGCCGACCCGATCAGGATCAGCGCCCCGGCTACTTCAAACAAGAGGATCCCTCCACAACGTGGCGACCGGCCCTAAAATGCGAAAACCTTCATGCGGTTACTGCAAACAAGAGGACCCCTCCACAACCCGGTGCGTGTGGCCGTCAACAACCGCCTTGAGTACTCCCGGGCCCCGCCCGTACTCCAAAATCACGAACCGCTCGATGATGCGCCGCCGCAGGATGTAGCGCAACACGGGCCGGCCCCGCAGTTCCTCCAGCGAAGCAGCGTGTGCGGTGGCCAAAATCTTTACGCCCGCGTTCAACATCTCTTCCACCGCCGCCACATCTTCGCGGCGTCCCAGCTCATCGGTGGCAATCACGTCCGGGGAAAAGGCCCGCAAGAGCATCATCATCCCCTCCGCTTTCGGGCAACCGTCCAGGACATCGGTACGGGGACCGACGTCCAGCTGGGGCACGCCACGGTAACAGCCGGCGATTTCCGACCGTTCGTCAACGACCCCGACCGTCAGCCCGGCAAATCCGAGCCGGGGAACCCCGGCGGAGAACTGCCGTACCAGGTCCCGCAGCAGGGTGGTCTTGCCGCAGCCCGGTGGGGAAATGATCAGCGTGTTGTAGACCGCCCGGGCGCCGCCTACCAGGCAGGGCAGCACCCGGTCCGCCGCTCCCGGCACTTCCCGGCTGATCCGGAAGTTCACCCTGGAAAGGTGCTTCATTGTCCGCACCACACCGCCATCGGTCACCACCCGGCCGGCCAGACCCACCCGGTGCCCTCCGGGAACAGTGACAAACCCCTGGCGCAGCTCGTCTTCAACCGCGTACAGCGAAGACCCGGTCACCAACTCCACCGTCCGGGCCACGTCGTCCTCTCCCACCCGGTAGGCCTGCTGAGGTTCGGGTACGGTCCGGCCGTCGGCGTCCAGCATGATTTCGCCGCGGGCGGCGGCCAGAATCAGGGGTTGGCCGACCCGGAGCCGGATCTCCTCCAGTTCACGCCAGAGGTAAGCCGGCAGCCGTCCGAGCATGCCCCGGAGCGGGGCCGGAAAGTAGCTTAAGACTTCCCCGTAAGTTCGACCGTTGGTCGGCTCATTGGCGGGCGTCACGGTTTGTCCCCTCCTCGTTAATAGGTATGCCGCGCGGCCCGCGCTAGACCAAACAAAAAGAGCGGTGCTTGCAAAACAGCACCGCTCTCTTCTGGATGTTTTTGTCGCTCGCTCAAGGTGTCTAGTGGGTTTCGTTTCCGTCCTCCCGGGTATCCATCCGCCCCGGGCTGTGTCTCACGGGTATCTCACCCTCACAGTGAGGGCAATTGACCAGCGAGATGCCGCCATCGCCGGCCGGACGGCCATCCGGACCGACCGCCTCCTCGCACTCCGGGCACATGACGTCGAGGTACTGGGTGTCAATCCCGTGCTCGTCCTCGTCAGGATAGACGTCTCTCTCCAGTCCGTAAAGATCTTCGTCAATGCTCTCCAGGTAATCCTCCAGCCGCTCCTGGGACACTTCGAGTTCCTCCACCGCCTCGGCGAATTCACTCAGAATCTCAACGATTCCCTCCAGGAGCCGGGCCTCTTTGGAATCGGCCGGCAGCTCCAGCCCCGCGGCGAGACCCTGCAGGTAGGCCACACGGGCCTTCAGGCTTGTCATTACAAAGCCAACCCCCTTCTCCCGGGAGACCGTGCCCGGCCTCCGGTTTTACAAGATTCTTCTAGTATGTGTGCAAAGAGGGGTTTTTAAAACACTGCACTTTACACTCGTTTTATGTAGGCGCCGGAACGAGTATCCACCTGGATCACGTCCCCTTCTTCCACGAACAAGGGCACCTGGAGCACCACGCCGGTTTCCAGGGTCGCCGGCTTCGAACCGCCGGACGCCGTATCACCCTTGATGCCCGGGGTGGTTTCGACTACGGCCAGTTCAACGGTATTGGGCAGGTCAACGCCCAAGACCTGGCCGCGGTGATAAACCACATTGATGACCATGTTCTCCTTCAGGTACTTGACCCCGTCCCCCAGTTGACCGGCGCTCAATCCCACCTGGTCGTAGGTTTCGTTGTCCATCAAGTGGTAGTTTGCGCCGTCATTGTAGAGGTACTGCATCTCCTTGCGTTCCAGGATCGCCCGGGGAAGCTTCTCCCCGGCGTTAAACGTCCGCTCGGCGATGGATCCGGTGCGCAGGTTCTTGAGCTTGGCCCGGACAAACGGTGAACCTTTGCCCGGTTTCACGTGCATGAACTCGATCACCTGGCACGGTTCTCCGTCCACCTCCACGGTCAGACCGGTGCGAAATTCGTTAGTGGAGATCAAAGACTACCGCCTCCTCCGAAAATGTATCCTACACGCTGAAGAGCCGGTCCTTAGCCGTGCCAGTCAAGACCTCGGCTCCATTCTCCCGAACCACAACCACGTCCTCGATCCGCACTCCGCCGCGCCCCGGCAGATAGATGCCCGGCTCAACCGTGACCACCATGCCTGCTTCCAGGGTCTCCGTGCTGAACCGGTCCAGGCGCGGCGGCTCGTGCACATGAAGGCCCAACCCGTGTCCGGAACCGTGTCCGAAATAGTCCCCGTAACCGCGGCCGGCGATCACTTCACGGACCGACCGGTCCACGTCGAGCGCCGGAACACCGGCCCGCACCGCACTGATACCCGCGGTTTGGGCCTCCAGCACCACCTCGAAGATCTCCTCCTGCCAGGGTTCCGGAGTCCCGCCCACCAGCACCGTCCGCGTGAAATCCGAGCAGTAGCCGTCACAAACCGCCCCGAAATCGAGCACCACCAGGTCGCCGTGCTCCAGCCGTTTCCCCGAAGCCGCCCCGTGCGGCAGCGCCGCGCGGGCGCCGGAAGCCACGATCGTGTCAAAGGCCATCCGCTCGGCCCCGCGGCTCCGCAGGTGGAACTCCAGCTCGAGCGCGATCTCGCGCTCCGACCGCCCCGCTTCGATGTAGTCCAAGACCTCGGCGAAAGCCTCATCCACCAGCCGGACCGCCCGCCGAATCTTGTCGATCTCGGGTTCTTCCTTCACCGCCCGCAAACCTTCAACCAGGCCCTTCACCGGCTCCAGCTCCGCAGCCGCCAGTACCTCCGCCATGAGCTGAAATTGGTGGTAGGTGACATGCTCGCTCTCGAACCCCACCCTCATTCCCCGGAGTTCCGGCACTGTTTCGGCCAGCTTCTCCGGCCACGTTTTCTCGATCTTGACGATCTCAAAAGCGTAAGCCTCTTCCGCGGCTTGCGTGACGTACCTTGAATCGGTGCACAAAAAAGCCCTCCCGCCGCTGACCAGCAATACCCCGGCCGAACCCGTGAAACCGCTCAAGTAGCGGATGTTGTCCATTCCGGTGACGATCAGGGCCTCCAATCCGGACTCGCTGATCAACTGTCTTGCGCGTTCCACCCGCTTAAGCACGGTCGCCTGCCCGTCCGGAAGCGAGTTCCACCGCCGCCCGCAAAGCGAGCAAGTAGCCCGCCGCACCGAAGCCCGAGATTTGGCCCGCCGCGGCCGGCGCAATCACTGAAAGGCGACGGAACTCCTCCCGGGCGTGAATATTGGACAGGTGCACTTCCACCACCGGCAGGCCGCATGCCGCCACCGCGTCGCGCAAGGCGATGCTGTAGTGGGTGAAGGCGGCGGGGTTTAAGACCACCGCGTCCGCGCTGGCGGGGGCGCTGTGCAGGCGCTCGATCAAGGCCGCCTCCGAGTTGGACTGCACGCACTCCAGGCCCACACCCAGTTCGGACGCCAGTTGACGCAACTGAGCGTCAATGTCGGCCAGGGTTTTGGTGCCGTAAATCCCGGTCTCCCGCCGGCCCAGAAGGTTTAAGTTCGGGCCGTGCAGCACCAGTATGCGCAAAAGCAACACCCCCTTCTAAAAGATCTGCGCCAGTGAGCTGCAGGGCCTGGGCGCGTGCAGCACCAGTATGCGCGAGAGCGACACTCCTTCCTCGAGAACAGGCTTATCCCTCCGAAAACGGCCTGACCCCTTTTGGCCTGCTTTCCCGGATGACCTACCCTGAAAATCCCCTCTCCCTCTGGGAGAGGGTCAGGGTGAGGGGTATTTTCATCCTTCCAATGGTGCCGCTAGAGCGGCATGGTTGTCTGTTTCAGCCGCTGACGGAAAGCCGGCTGATGCGTACCGTGGGCGCCCCCTTGCCCCCGAAGAAACGCAGGTCGCTTGCGACCGCGTCCACCGCCTTCAGCAACTCCACGATGTTCCCGGCGATCGCCAGTCCCCGTACGGGATAGGACAACCGGCCGTTTTCGATCCAGAGTCCCGTGGCGCCCACTGAGAAATCCCCGGAAATCGGGTTGGCGGTGTGCATGCCCATCACCTCACCCACGTAGAAGCCCGAGTGAATCTCCCCGATCAGCTCCTCCGGGTCCTTCTCCCCCGGGGCCAGGAAAAAGTTGGTGGTGCCCACGTCGGGCGCGCCCTTGTAGGACGGCCTTACCCCGTTGCCGGTCGAACCCACTCCGTCCTTCGCCGCGGTATAGGTGTTATAGAGGTATCCCTGCAGGAACCCCTTTTCGATCAGCACCGAACGGGATGAAGGAACTCCTTCCCCGTCAAAGGGCGCCGAACGCACTCCCCCCGCCAGGGTTCCGTCGTCGACGATGGTTACCAGTTCGGAGGCCACCGCTTCGCCCACCCGGCCCGCAAGCAGCGAACGGCCCTTCTGGACCGCCTCGGCCGTCAGCGCCGGGGCAAGAACGCCCAGGAAACTGACCATCACGTACGGGTCCAGCACCACCGGCACTTCCATGCCCGGCTGCCGGCGCGCCCCCAACATCCGCACCGCCCGTTGGGCCGCTTCCCGGCCCACCTCTTCCGGGTTCAAATCCTCAAAGCGGGGTTTGAAGGCAAGCGCGAACCCCGTCTGGTGATCATCGCCTTCCCGGGCGGTCAGGGCGATATACAGGCCGCAGACCGCCCCCCGGTAGTAGGCGGAGACACCGGCACTGTTCACGATCCCGACCTCCACCAGCCCGTCCTGGTAGGTCGAACTCTCCACGATGGTCACCCGGGGATCGTAGGCCCGGGCCACCGCCTCCATCCGCCGGGCCAGTTCGATCTTCTCGTCAATCTTTTTCTCCGGCAGCCGGGGGTCAAAAATGTCGACTTCCGGGTAGGCCGGAACCGGATCAGGCAGACGGTAAAACCCGTCCTCGGCGGTCAGGGCAGCGCAGGCCACCGCCCGCTGCGCCGTCTCTTTCAGGCCGCCGGGTGACAGGTCCGTGGTGTAGGCATATCCAAGTCGGCGGGTCCGAAAAACGCGGAGCCCCAACCCTTTTTCGGCCGCGCTTTTCGTGGTTTCGACCCGGCCGTCCCGAACCTCGATTTCAATGCTGGTTCCGCTCGTGAAGTAAGCTTCGGCGGCATCAGCGCCCGCGCTGAGCGCCGCTTCCACGGCTTGGGCGGCCCTGCCCAGAAAAACGGATTCCGACATGGGGTGACATAGCTCCCCTTCCACGCAAATCTTCGGGTCAACACCTTGGTTCTGACTAGTATTTCTCCCCGAGACCGAACCTAAAATGTGTTCGCCGCCGCCGGCTCAAAACCCTGCTCACCCCGCCGGCCGATGATCGCGGCCGATTACGGCAAAAACGGGCGGATCAAACCGCCCGGCACCGGATTGCCCGGTTTAAACCGATCAATCGTGCTCCCCCGATGCTCTAAGCTCCATACTGGACGCACTCGAAGCGGTAAGACTACAGGCGCCTGATCCGCCCCCGGTACTTCCGGACGGAAAACTCCGTATCGGCGTTGTTTTCAACCCTGCGGACTTCAGGACCGTCCCCCATCTGCCGGGTGCCGCCCACGACGATCGGAGAGTCCGTGCGGCTTCTGCCCACCAGCATCGTGGGCTGCGCGTCACTCACGGGCACCCCTTGGCCGTCCTTGCCGCAAGTCCCGATGGTGAACTCCAGGTCGGAGCCGACCATGGCCACCCGCCGCAGGACTTCCGGACCGTTGCCGGTCAGGGTGGCCCCCCGGACCATCGGGCCTGCCTCCCCGTCACGAATCAGGTATCCCTCGGCCACTTCGAACACGAAATCACCGGTGGTCGTGTTCACCTGGCCGCCCCCCATTTTTCGGACCAGCAACCCGTTGCCCGCCTCCCGCAGGATCTCGTCCGGCGCATCCTTCCCCGCGGCGATAAAGGTATTGGCCATCCGGGGTATCGGCCGGTGCTGGTACGACTCCCGCCGCCCGTGCCCGTTGGACTCCCGCCCGCTCTTTTTGGCCGACAGCCGGTCAAAGAGATAATCTTCGAGCACGCCTTCCCGGATCAGGGTCACCGACCGGGCCGGCACCCCCTCGTCGTCGAACGCATACGACCCGTACCGGTCCGGAAGCGTCGCGTCATCAACCACCGTAACCGCGGGCGCGGCCACCTCCCGGCCTTCTTGGCCCCCGTAAACCGAAAGCCCCTTCTGGACCAGGTCGGCCTCCAGCCCATGACCACAAGCTTCGTGCACCATGGTCCCACCCGCCGTCCCGGACAGGACCACCGGCATGCGGCCGGACGGGGCCGGTTCGGCGCTCAAAAGCGCTTTTGCTCGTTCAGCGGCCGTGGCCCCCATCCGCCGGGGGTCGTGACTGTCGAAAAACTCAAAACCCACAATCCCCGCCCCGGCCTCGGCACCCGTCTGGATGACGCCGTTGCCGGCGGCCACCGCCTGAACCACGAACCGGGTACGGACGCGCCGGCCCTCCACGTGGGTGCCGGTGGTGTTGGCGATCACCACCTCCTGAACCAGGTCCCCATACCCGGCCATTACTTGTTTGATGCGTTCGGTGTCGACCGCCCGGGCGCTCTGGTCCGCCGCCCGCACCATTTCCGCCTTCCGTTCGGCGGCGACGTCCCCGGGCTGCTCCCGCACCGGAAAGGTCAGCTCCGGCCTGACGCTGGTCAAGTCCACCGTCACGTCCTTCTGTCCGTTCCCGAGGGCTTGCGCCGCAATGCGCGCCGCCCGCAGCAGGCCCTCCCGGTCCAGTTCGTTCGTGTACGCGTAGACCGTGGCGTCCCCCGACCACACCCGCACCCCGGCGCCCGCCTCGGTGCCCGACTGCGTCCGTTCGACCTTGCCGTCTTCCAAGCCAACGGCGCTGACTTGCCTGGACTCCACGAAGATGTCCGCGAAATCACCCCCGCGAGACACGGCCACGGCCAGCGCTTCTTTCAATAAGTCCTTGTCGACCAAGAACAAAAAACCCCCCGACAATTGAGAATGATTGCCCACCAATAGTCTTTGCCGTTCCAAGCGCCAATATTATCGCTTTCCAGTTTACAGCATCCGGCCGGACACGTCCAACACCTGCCATGCGACACCAGGACTGACGCATGATCTTTATAACGAGAGCCATATCAAGGTTTCCAGGGACTGGTGCGCGAGATAGTTTCCCCCCGCTATTGCGGCTATTCTTCGTGCATCAGTCCTGCGCCGGAGCGGCCTGTTTTAGTTCTTACTTGACTCCCGTTTCAGGAAGCGCAAAAGGCGGCCGGTTCACGGCGAAGGGCTCCTGAGGGCCGTGGTCGGCATCGGCCGCCAAAACCGACGGTTCAAACGGATTGTGCCGCGGCACACTTTCCCCGGCACCAAAGTCACCGGCGCGAGCGGGGTTATTCTCTGAATACAGTACCTCACCGCTGAGGAGACCGTCCGGGCCTTTGGCGGCGCGAGCGGGGTTATTCTCTGAATACAGTACCAGCAGGAAGTCAGCCCACACCCGCCCGTGTTCCGGTTCTCGCTCCCCACGGATGGCGAACTCGCGGATTTCTGCCGGGTTCGAGAGACTCCGGAGCAGTTCCATAAAGGTCGCCACCTCCGAAAAGCGGCCCCGCACCCCGATCTCAACGGGAAATTGCCGCAGGTGTTCACTTTGGAGCACCTCCCGGGGCTGAAAGTTCACAACGTCCACCCCGGCGGCGGCCGCCTTGAACCCGATTTCAGCCATCATCTTTCCGTCGGTGACGTCGGCCGAAAACCGTCCCCGCAAGCGGCCGAGTTCCGCCTCGGTCTTCTCAAGCGCGGCCCGGTGGACCGCCTCCGCGGCCAGGACCTCCCCGGCCGCCGCCAACTCGCGTTCCAAGCCCCGGATGTCGCGCCGGGTTTCCAAAAACCGGGTCGACTGCGGTGTGAACACGTACACCACAAAAAACACGGCCGCCAAAGCCGCACCCCACCGGATCCCCCTTTTCCGGGCCCACTCACTCAAACGCAGCCACACGGCCGTTCCCCGCCAATCTCACATCGACTGCAAACACCAGCACACCGTCTTTGCCTTCTCTTACGCTCTGCAGTTCGGCCCCCGAAAAGCAGGGCCGCCGCTGCAGGCCGTGGAGAAACCGCCCCACCGAGGCCAGTGTGCCGGCCGCACCCTCAATCCGCACCACCACCGCCACCGGGGGTTCTTCACCCGCACCGCCACCGGCACCACCATCGGGGTTTCCTCCGGGGTTTCGTTCCTCTTCCCCGGGGACAAGGGGATGATGCACCGCCGGGGGTGGTGCTGCCAGTTCGGGGTTTGGTTCCTCTTCCCCGGGGACAAGGTGCAAGGAGGTCAGCCAAATATCCGCCGGCAGAACGCCGGTCACCTGGCCCAGCAAGTCCGCCCATTCTCCGCCGTGGTTTGCCGCTTCCCGCCAGGCCTGGAGCCTGGACTCCGCCCGCTCTCTCTCCGCGCGCAGCTCCAGGACCGCATGAACCTCGGGTTCGAGGAGCGCGAGGGCGGCACGATGCCGCTCCAGTTCCAGCCCGGACGCGTAAGCCGCCAGCAGGAACAGCGCGTAACCAGCCACGAGGAGCAGGGCGGCTGCCCGCCCAGCCGTGCTCCAAGCCCCGGCCGGCCGGCGTACATTGGCGGAGTCCCGGACTTCGGAGGTCAGCAGATTGACTCTGGGCATCAGCGCACCATCTCCCACAGCGCCAGCCCCGCCGCCACCGCGAACTTCGGGTCGAACGCCGCTTCCTGGGCACCGGGAAACGAAACCGGTGCCCGGCCGGTATCGACCGGGAGCGACAATTGCCCGGCGAGGTAGCCGGTCACGCCGTCTTTCCGGCTGCCGCCCCCGGAAACAATGAGCCGTTCCACGCGGCGTCCCCGGTTCCGGCTCTGATACCATTCCAGGGAGCGCCTGATATTGGGCAGGAGGTGGGCGCCAAAAGCCCCCGCGGCGTACTCCGGCCCGGTTTCCCGCCATGAGGCCCCGCCGCGGCGCTGGACCTCCCGGTTTTCGCCCGGTTCGCAGTCCGCCGCGGGGCCGGTCCCCGAAAGGGAATACAAAGCCCCGGACAAGTTGCCGGCGCCGCCCGGCAGGGAACGAGAACCACAATAAGAACCGTCTTGAACTATCACCAGTTCCGTGTGGTTGGCCCCAATATCCAGCAGCGCCACCGTTTCGGGCCCAATCTTCTCCGGTTGGAAGCCGAAAAACAACCGCCACAGGGCCAGGCACTGCAAATCCACGGCGCTCAACTCCCGCCCCGCCTCCCGGAAGAGGGCGGCGTAGTCCCGGACCAACTTCCGGGGTGCTCCCACCAGGAGGACGTGAAGCCGGGTCGTCCCCTCCGTCACCACTTCCCCCAGGTTTACGTGCCGAATGACCAACTGATCCAGGGGCACGGGGATGTGCCGCTCCGCTTCCCACTGTACGGCGGTCTCAAGCTCCCTTTCCGGCATTGCGGGCAGCAGAATGTTCCGGGTGATCACCCGCCCGCCGCCGATCGCGGTTACCAACCCGTCCGCGCCCTCAACCGCGCCGGCGGCTTGCAGGGCCTCCTCGAGGGCTGCGGCCGTCTCCGGCCGGTTCGGCCCGTCCGGTTCGGCGCCGGCCGGGCTGGGAACCGCCGCCCACCCCAGCACCGCCGGACGGCTGCCGTTGTGCGCCATCCGAACCACCTTGATCTCGTGGGTGCCCAGGTCCACGCCGGTGCATACTCGGTTTGCTCGGGCCCCAAACCGGAAAGCTTTCCAGAACCGCGCCATGTCCCGTGTTTACTGCTCCTTTCAAGACAACCATGCCGCTCTAGCGGCTCGGCTTTCTAAAGACGATCCCCGCGGGGTTTTCTTCTTTCAAGACAACCATGCCACTCTAGCGGCACCATCGGAAGGATGAAAACGGCCCTCCCGTTGAATACTTTTTCTGCGGCCGGCGATGAGGTCGTGCAACCTTGGCGCTTCGAGTCCGATTGCCAGACGTTTAACGGAGGTCAAGGCTTTTAGCCGCCGACCCAGGATTCAAGCCTTGGCCGCGTGCGCACCGCCTCCCTTGGCGGAACGTTCGCCGGGACCGGGGCGGTGTCGCAACTGATGCGGACCGCGGGCGCCGGCGGCGCGTCCCGGCCCGCTGCCGCCAAGCTGCGGGCCACGACCCCGCCCCGCAACGCCACGTTGCCGGCCGGGCTGAAGCTGCCCTGCGCCAGGATCAGTGCGTCCACCACGGCGTTTTCCGCCAGGACGGCCGCATCCCCGCCGGTGCCAGCCCGGCCGCCGAGCGCAATCAGCGTAAGCAGGCCGACATCGCCGCCGGCACGCACCAGGTCGCCGGTGATTCGAATGTCGCCGCCTGCCACCAGGGTGGCCCGGTGGTGATACACCCCGGCGATGGTGATCGTCCCTTCCACGAAGTAGATGCCGTGCCCGGCCAGGGTCGAAATGTGCCGATCGTCCTCCCCGGAATCGCCGATGGTGAGGTCGCCTGCAAATACCTCGGTGGCGTGCCTGCCCAGCCACTCCTCATCCACGGTGGGGAACCGGGGAATACCGGAAAAGCGTTCCTCCACCCGCCCCTGAATCCGGGCCTTGCCGCCGGGTTCCACCCGCCCCGAAACGCAAGCGTCGGCCGCAACGTAGCCGCCAACCTCCACGGCCAGGTCGCCGTCGATGAGCAGGTGCCCTTTTCCCGCAGGGCTCTCGATGTAGAGCTCTCCGGAAACCGCCACCCGCCGGATTTCAGCGTCCGGCAAAATGGAGAAGCCGCTGAACAGGTCGGTGTTGGAGGCAAGGACGACCGTGAGCGCAACCTGCTGTTCGGCCTCCCGCCAGGCGCCGGTGGCCGTGATCTGCACCCGGCGGCCGAAACCCGGTTGGGTGGGGGCGTCCGCAACCCGGACCCGCACAATCGTCCCCGCCGGCTCTCCGCCACTCGACAGGTAAGGCGCGGCCAGTTCGAGACCCGCGGGATCGCGCCATTCCGGCTCCCGCGCCAGCCTCAGCAACGCCCGTTCCGCTCCGGCTTCCGCCGCGAAATAGGCCCTGGTGCGCCACTCCTGCATCATGGATATCCGCTTCAGGCCCGAAGCCAAGGCGACGCCCGCCGTGCCGGCAACCAGCAGAACCGCCAGGATAAGCACCACAAACAGTAAGGCTTGTCCGCCGTCCCTCCGCAAAAAGACGCCCACCCCCGTCGCGCTCCGCCCTGCGGCAAAGCTCAGTCCACCACCCGCATTTGGAACCTGCCGGTCGCCTCCGCCTCTACCGGCCTCCCTCCGTAATCCCTTTCCGCCCGCAGGGTTACCAGCACCAATCCCCGGTCCCCCAGCCCGTTTCCGGTTTCCAGATCAATCTCGACGCCCACGATGTGGTGGGCAATGGGCTGGGGAACAGCCGAACCAACCTGGCGCCGCAGCACGTTTCTGGTATCGCCGGTACCCGTTGGCGCCCAAGAGTAACGAATGCTCTCTGTTTCCCAGGGTATTGCTCTCCGGGGCACGGCCAATTCGAAGAGGTCAGCCGCCGTATTGGGCTGGATCCGGGCCGGGGGCCCGGTCAGCCAGTTCAAAGTGCGGGCGTTCCGGAGGTCGGACCCCAGGGTGTTCAGGGAAACCCGCACGTGGTCCTCCAGGTCGGCGGCTGTTTGGGCGCGCTGGAGATAAACGACCGCCCGGCCGTACAGCCCCAGAACCGCAACCATCACCAGCGCCAGCAGCAGGGCCGCAACCAGCGCTTCCACGAGCGTCACGCCGCGGTCACAGGCCGGAAACCGCCTTCGGACCGTCGGCCGCCCCGCCCGGAAGCGCACCCTGCGATTGTTTTCGAGTAGACACCCTTGCCGCTCTAGCGGCACCATCGGCAGAATGAAAATACCCCTCACCCTAACCCTCTCCCAGAGGGAGAGGGGATTTTCAGAGTAGCAGGCGCGCGCAGGCCGGCAACGACACCCTCTCAAGTGGCAGCTCACCGGGGTCCGCGCTCCAGGGTCAGCGAGACGGACTTCACGCTTTCCCCCGCCGGATAGAAAACCGTCACCGTAACCACCTTGAGGCCGCCGCGTTCGCCCACTTCCACCACCACCCGGTCGTCAACCCTTTCTCCAGGCGGAACAATATCTTCATAAGGCCGGGCTTTGTACGCCTCCAACAGCGATTCCGCCGCCCGCAGGGCCTCCACATGATGGCGGGCCTCAGACTGGAGTTGGGCGCTGACCATCAGCAGGCTTGAAACCGCAACGCCCGCCAGACCCAGGATAAACGCCGCCAGCAGGACCTCCAGCAGGGTCAAGCCGGCCTGACGGCGGTGGAGCCCCCGTTCACTCCGCCGCCGATACATCACTGACCCGCACCCGGCCGCTTTTGCTCACAATCACGTACCGTCTCTCCCCGGTCACCCGGTTTTTGAGCGTTACCGTCCCGTTCCAATTGGGCTCCCCGTGGGCGTTAAACCGCAGGACGCTACCCGACGCTCCGAAACCGGCGTGTTCCAGGTCCACCGGCCCGGGCAGCGGTACCCTTTGCCTTGCAGTCAGGCTGTCGAACCGTTTGACGTGGTACCGGTCCGCGGCAGTGAAGAACTGGATCTCGTAGCTGGTGTTTTCCATCCGGGCCAGCTCCCGGGTCTCCCGCAGATCGGCGACCATGCGCCGCGCCGCGCTCTCGGACTGGTACCGGGCGATGACCTTGACGAAACCCGGCACCGTCAGCCCCAGCAGCACGACGGCGATAACCATCACCACCACCAGTTCCACCAGGGTGAAACCCGCTCGAGGTCTTACCCGCGGCCTCACCGCCACCCGCCTCACCGCCACCGGTTCCTAAGACCGGCTCGGCACGGGACCGGCCAAATCGTAGCTCGCGGGCTTAGGCCCCGTACCCGGCGGGTGGGCGTCCGTCACGAAGAAAAATACGCCGGGAGCACCGGAATTGTCTTGGGTGTAGACGATATAGCGCGTCCCGGAGGTGGCGTAGTGGTAAGGGTTGCCCCACGCATTCCCGAGCCCCGCCGGACCGCCCCAGTTGAGGCCGCCGTCATTCATCACCCTCCGCACGGTGCCGGGCTGGTCGCTGACACTCGCCGCCGGCAGGCGGCCCGCCTCCGCGAAATGGAGTTCCACCACCGTCTTCATAGACTGCAATTCGGCCAATACCACGCTCGTCCGCGCCCGGTCGGTGTGTCCGACAAACCGGGGCAGAGCGATGACGGTGATGATGCCGAGAATGATTATCACCAGCAGGACTTCCACGAGGGTGAAACCGCGCCGTCCGGACGCGGCGCTCCGGAGCAGGCTTGTTATCGCCATGACCAATCCTCTTTGCTGTTTTTTTACTGGATGCTGGAAATCACATCTAGAAGCGGCAGCAGGACCGCCATGATGACGAGACCGACTACTCCCCCCACCACCAGGATCAGGACCGGTTCCAGCGTGGAGGAGAGCCTGGAAACAGTCTGGTCGACTTCGTGCTCGTAGTAGACCGCCACCTTTTCCAACAGGGTGTCCCAGGCGCCGGTTTCCTCCCCCACGGCCATCATCTGCGTGACCATAACCGGGAACTGCCGGCTTTGCTCGAGCCGGCCCGCGATCCCGTCCCCACGGCCGATACCGGCCGCCGCCTCCTCAACCGCCCGGGCCACCCCGGCGTTGCCCACCGTTTTGGCCACCACGTCCATGGCCTGTAGAATCGGCACCCCGCTGCGGGTGAGGCCGGCGAACGTCCGGCAAAACCGCGCGGCAATGATGTTTCTGATCAGACGGCCAAAGATGGGCATCCGCAGGAGAAGGCGGTCCCGGAACTCCCGGCCCCGGGGTGTATCCACCACGCGCCTCAGGCCGGCCGCCAGGACCGCCAGGCTCCCGAAAACCAGGTACCAGTATTGGTTGGCCGCCCGGCTGACCGTCAGCACACTCTCGGTTACGGGCGGCAGCGGCATTCCGGTCTGCATCAAAAAGCCCGCCATTGTCGGAATCACAAAAGTCGTGAGCACCCCCACCGCTAAAGCGGCGATGCTCAATACAATCAGCGGATAGGTCAGAACCGAGCGCATCTTTTCACGGAACAGATGTTCCCTCTCGTAGTGTATGGACAGCCGCTCCAGCACGGCGTGAAGATGGCCTCCCAATTCCCCGGCCTCCACCAGACTGGTGAAAACGGGCGGGAAAACACCGGGGTGACGCCGGAACGCTCCCGTCAGGGAAGAACCGCGTTCGACGGCCGCGGCCACCTCTTCGAGCGCCTCGCGCAAAACACGGTTGCGGGAGGCGGAGCCCAAAAACCGGAGCGCCCTTAATACCGGCACACCGGCGTCGAGCAACGCGGCTGACTGCCGGGAAAACAGGGCCAGTTCCCGGGCCGGCACCTTCGCCCGCGTGAACCGAAACGCCCGGACCGCATCCCTTTTTTTTCCGGAAGCGACTTTCAAGTCGACCACAATGAACTCCCTGGCCCATAGGGAGGCCGCCGCGGCGGCTGTGTCCTCCGCTTCCACGTAACCGGTCAGGCGGCGTCCCTGGCGGTCACGCGCCCGGTAGGCGAATACCAGGAGAATAACCCCCTTTTTGAGGAAGTCGGAAACCACTTTGCCTTATTTGGCACAATATTCTATCCCAGGACCTGGTTTCCTGCCGAACAATCGGCAAATGTTGGGCATTGGGCAAAAAAAGGTTGGATCCGAGGTTTATGTGGCGTGGGATCTCTAGCGGTGGTATGGCGGTGTGCGCGAAAGGCCGCGCCTAATCGGCGTAAGCTACCCGCAGAATCTCAGGGCCTGGGTGTCGATGCTGTGCTGGTGCTCCCCCGCGCCTAATCGGCGTAGGCTACCCGCACAATTTCGCTTACGGTGGTGATTCCGCGGCGCACTTTTTCCAGGCCGTCATCCTTCATTAGAATTAACCCCTCCCGGACGGCCTGGCTTTCGAGGTCCTCCTCGCCGGCACGCTCACACACCATCTGCCGGAGGACGGCCGACATGGGCAACACCTCGCCGATGGCGGTTCGGCCGCGGTACCCCGTCCGGCTGCAATGGGTGCAGCCGCTCCCCCGTTGCAGGGTTACAAATTCTTCGGCAGTGTGTCCCTTAAAGCTCTCCAGTACGTCCGGGGCCGCGCGGTAGCTCTCGCGGCAGCGGGGGCAGATTACCCTTGCCAGGCGTTGCGCCACCACGCCCATCACGCTGGAGGCGACCAGAAAGGGCTCAATGCCGATGTCCACCAGCCGGGACAAAGAGCCGACGGCCGTCTTGGTATGCAGGGTGGAAAGCACGAGATGTCCGGTGGTGGCCGCGCGTACCGCGATTTGTGCCGTTTCCGCGTCTCTGATTTCGCCCACCATAACGATGTCGGGATCCTGGCGCAGAATGGACCGCAGCCCGCGCGCAAAAGTCAGCCCGGCCCGGGGGTTGATGGGGATCTGGTTGACCCCCGGCAGAATGTACTCCACCGGGTCCTCGATCGTGATTACGTTCAGCGATGGGGAGTTCATTTCATTCAGGATGGCGTACAACGTGGTGGTCTTCCCGCTCCCGGTGGGGCCGGTGATCAGCACCATCCCGTACGGGTGGCGGAGTATCCGGTCCAGGCGCAGGCGATTAACGGCGGAAAAGCCCAGCTCATCCACCGACGTGATCATCCCGGCCTTGTCCAAAACCCGGATGACCACCTTTTCGCCGAACACGGTCGGCATTGTGGACACCCGGAAGTCTATTTCCCGGCCGCGGTACCGGACTTGAAAGCGGCCGTCCTGCGGCACGCGTTTCTCGGCGATGTCGAGCCGCGCCATTATCTTCAGCCGTGAAACCAACGGGTGACGGAACTTCGGCGGCAAAACGGTAAGGTCGCGCAGCAGGCCGTCGACCCGGTACCGTACGCGGACCTGTTCTTCAAGGTGCTCCACGTGCAGGTCGCTGGCCGCATCACGTATCGCCTGCATAATGACCGAATTGACCACCCGGACGACCGGCGCTTCGTCATCCATCGGTTCCCCCGGATTGAGGCTCACCACTTCGGAGCGCACCACCTCGACGTCGACCTGCGCCCCGACGGATTCCTCCAGTTCGGGGAACCCCACATACTTTCTAATGACCAAATCCAACTCGGATTCCGGCGCCAGCACCGGATCAATCTCACACCCCGAAACCAAGCGCAGGTCGTCAACGGCGGTCACGTTCACGGGGTCCGACATCGCCACCCGCAGCCGATTGCCGTCCCGGTGCAGCGCCACCGCTTTGTGACGGCGGATGAGCTTTTCCGGCACACTCCGGACGAGCTCCGGGTCAATCGGCAGGCCGTCAAGATAAACGTGCGGTATGGCCAACTGACCGGCGAGCGCCTCGACCAGGGCATGCTCACTAACGTAGCCCAGGTGCACCAGCACCCGGCCCAGGCGCTCCCCGGTGGTCCTTTGAATATCCAGGGCTTCCTCCAGGGCTTGGGCAGTGATCACCCGCTTCTCAAGCAAGATTTCCCCGAGGAGTCTCCGGCCGGCCTCCGTCCTCACGGGCTATCCCCCTCACGGGACAACACGCGCCGCAGCAGGGTGTGCGGCAGGTCCGCATAAAACCCCACGCGGCCGATCGACTCGGGCAGCACGAACACTACCCGCCCGTCCCGCGTCTTCTTGTCACGCTGCATGGAGTCCCATACTGCTTCGAAAGACAGGCTCTCCGGAATGTCCGCCGGCAGCCCGGCCCGGCGGACGAGCCGTTCGATGCGCCCGTACGACGCCTGGTCCAACAGTCCAAGGAACACCGAGAGCTTTGCGGCGGCCACCATGCCCACGGCTACCGCCTCTCCGTGCACGTAGGCCCGGTAACCGCTTAAGGCCTCCAGGGCGTGCCCGAAAGTATGGCCGTAGTTCAAGGCCCGGCGCCGGCCCTGCTCGGTCTCGTCGGCCTCGACCACCCGGGCCTTGATCCGGCAGGACATCTCCACCGCATACGTCAGTGCTTGGGTCTCCCCTTCCAGGAGCCGTTCCAGGTTGTCCTCGAGCCAGCCGAAAAAACCGGCGTCACTGATCACCCCGTACTTGATCACTTCCGCGATCCCGGCCCGCAACTCCCGCGAGGGGAGAGTGCGCAGGGTGCCCACGTCGGCCAGCACCAGCACCGGCTGGTAGAAAGCCCCGATAATGTTCTTTCCGCGGGGGTGATTCACGGCCACCTTGCCGCCCACGCTGCTGTCCACCTGGGCCAGCAGCGTGGTCGGCACCTGGACGAAAGCCACCCCGCGCATGTAAGTCGCCGCCACGAAACCGCCGATATCTCCGACCACGCCGCCCCCCAGGGCGACCACGGCGGAGCTCCGGTCGAGCCCGGCCTCAAACGCCCGGTCGTACAAACGGGCCGCGGTCTCGAGCGTCTTGTGCTCCTCCCCGTCCGGAATCTCCGCCAGGTGCACCGCCAGTCCCGCCTCGGCGAGGCTAAAGCGGACCTCGCGCCCCCACAGGTTCCAGACCGTGGGATTGGTCACCACCAGCACCCGCCCGCCGGTGATCCGCTTTCGGATTTCGCCGCCCAGGCCGGGTAAAAGCCCTTCACCGAGGAATATCGGGTAACTCCGGGACTCCCCCAGATTGACCGTCACTTCCCGCCTCAAGGTACCCCCGCTCCTTCAAAAAGCCCATAATCAGGCCCACCGTTTTCGGCAGGCTGTGCTTGCCTGTGTCCACCGTGAATTCCGCCGCACCGTAAGCGTGCGCCCGTGCCTCCAGGAGTTCCCGGACGCGGGCCTGGACGTCGCCCCGCAGCAGCGGACGGCTTTGTTTGCGCCTGACCCGCTGGTAAATCACTTCGGGGTCGGCCGAAAGGCCGATGAGTACGCCGCCTTTCCGTAAATCGGCCACGTTCTCCGGGTTCAGCACGATGCCGCCTCCGGTGGCCACGACCAGCCCCCGGGGCACGGCCAGCTTCCGGCAAAGGAGCGCCTCTTCCGAACGAAACCTGGTTTCCCCGTCTTCGATGAAGATCCGGCGTACGGGCTTGCCGATCAGCCGTTCGATTTCGGCGTCGGTATCCAGAAAGGGCCGGTGCAGAATCCGGGCCAGGCGCCGGCCCACCGCGCTCTTGCCGGTGCCCATGAAACCGATCAGGACCACGTTGCGCAAGCGGCCAACCTCCCCCGATAAATGAATTTATAAGCGGGTTTTTTCGGGGACCGTCATCCCCCCGCCGGGGTTGGGCGGATACTTTCCAGGTAGCGGCGGTGGTTGTCCAGGAGTTCGGTCATACTGTCTCCCCCGAACTTCTCCAGGCAGGCGCGCGCCAGTTCGAAGGCCAGCACCGCCTCCCCGATGACACAGGCGGCGGGCACCGCACAGATGTCGGAACGTTCAAAGGCTGCCTCGGAAGGCGCCAGAGAAACCAGGTCCACGCTCTTCAGCGGCCGGCGCAGGGTGGGGATCGGCTTCATCGCCACCCGCACCACCACCGGCTCCCCGTTGGTGACCCCGCCCTCAATGCCGCCGGCCCGGTTGGTGGCGCGGTAAAACCCCTTCCCGCCGTCGTGGAAGATCTCGTCCTGCACCTCTGAACCCCGCCGGGCCGCGCCTTCAAACCCGGCGCCGATCTCCACGCCCTTCACGGCCTGGATGCTCATCAGCGCCCCGGCCAGCCGCCCGTCCAGGCGCCGGTCCCACTGGACGTACGACCCGAGACCCGGCGGCACCCCAAGAGCGTGCAGTTCGAACACGCCGCCCAGTGAGTCCCCGTCGTCCCGCGCCCGGTCGATCTCCTCCACCATACTTAAGCCCGCGTAGGGGTCCGGGCACATCACCCTGGACTCGGCGATCCGGGCCCGCAGGGCGTCCAGCGGCACGTCCGGAATATGGGCCTGCACCCGGCCGATCCGCACCACCAGGCCCAGGATTTCGACCCCCAACTCCTCCAGCAGGCGCCGGGCGAGGCCGCCGGCGGCCACCCGCGCCGCCGTTTCGCGCGCGCTGGCCCGCTCCAGCACGTTGCGCACGTCTTGGTGCCCGTATTTAAGCGCCCCCGCCAGGTCGGCGTGCCCCGGCCGGGGGCGGGTCACCACCCGGTCGCCGGTGTCCGCCTCCGGGCCGGGCGCCATGGTCTCGGCCCAGTTCGCCCAGTCGCGGTTTTCGATCTGCAGGCAGACCGGACTCCCCAGAGTGAGCCCGCCCCGGACGCCGGACAGAATCCGCACCCGGTCCTGTTCGATCGTCATCCGCTTACCCCGGCCGTAACCTCCTTGGCGGCGGACCAGTTGCCGGTCCAAATAGCCGGCCTCCACGGCGAGTCCGGCCGGCAGTCCCTCCACAATAGCGGTCAGAGCCGGCCCGTGCGACTCCCCGGCCGTAAGATAACGCAGCAAGGGAGAAACACCCCGCTTTCTATAATTACCCAAGACAGGCCTCCAGGGCCTGTTTCATTACCCCGATCGGCGCTTCCCGGCCGGTCCAGAGCTCGAAGGCCGCGGCACCCTGGTGAAGGAGCATTCCGGCCCCGCCGGCGGTCCGGGCCCCGGCTTGACGCGCCATCCTCAAAAAGGCGGTCTCGGACGGGTTGTACACCAGGTCGTACGCCAGATGATTGGCGGACATCCATTCCGGCGGGACGGGCGGACCGTCCTCCGGGCGCGGGGACATCCCCAGGGAGGTGGTCTGCACGACCAGCCCCGCCCGCGCAAAGGCCGACCGCGCTTCGCGGCTTTGCTTCTCCAGCGCCTCCCAGCTCAAGGCCTCCGCCCGCTCGCCACCCCGCTCCCGCACCAGCGCGGCAAGTTGTTGCGCACGGTCCGCACTCCGGTTGAAAACAACGACCTCTTTGGCGCCCTCCATGGCCAGGCTGAGCGCCACGGCGCGCGCCGCCCCTCCCGCGCCCAGGACCACGGCCGCCTCTCCCCGGGCGTCGTACCCGGCCTCCCGGAGCGCACGCAGAAAACCGGTCCCGTCGGTGTTGTGGCCGACCAGGCGGCCGTCGCGGTGCACGATGGTGTTCACGGCCCCGAGCAGGCGGGCCTCCGGGACGACCTCGTCCAGAAAGGAGGTCACCCGTTCCTTGTGCGGCACAGTCACGTTCGCCCCTGGCATGTCCAGGGCCGCCACCGCCGCCACCGCCGCCACCAGCCGCTCGGGCGGCACCGCGGCGGCCAAATAGACCAGGTTCAGGCCCGCCGCCCGGAAGGCGGCGTTCTGCATCGCGGGCGAATAGCTGTGGTGCACCGGATGACCCAGCAGGACCACCATCCGGGTGCCGGCGTCGACCATGGCGCGGCCTCCTGCTGAAACTTCCACCGCCCGGGCCTCTACCTCCATCGTATTGTCCATGCTAGCGTCGACCATGGCGCGGCCTTTTGCTGAAACCGTGGCGGTTCCAGATGCGGGGCAGCAACAGCTTCTCCAACTGGCGGCTGAAAAGGGTGGTGCCGACAAACTCTTTGCCCGGCAACGGATTGATCAGAATGGTGAAAAGCCCCAGGCGGTTACCGCCCACCACATCCGTGAATATCTGGTCGCCCACCACCGCCGTCTCCCGGCGGGTGAGCCCCATCAGACCGATCGCTTTCAAAAACGGCCGGCGCCGCGGCTTCACCGCCCGAAAGACGGCCGGAATCCCGTGGGACGCCGCCATCCCCTCGGCCTTGCGGGAGCGGCTGTTGGACACGATCGCAATCTTGAAGCCCTGCGCTTTGAGCACCTCAAACCAGTCCAGCACCTCCTGGGGCAGGGCTTTTCCCCCGCGCTCCAGGATGGTGTTGTCCAGGTCGAAAATCAGCCCCCGAATCCCCCGGCGGCGGAGGTATTCGGGGTCGACGTCAAAAATGGTCGGCACATAAAGGTCCGGAAACAAGAGACGGAGCAAGCTCACTTACCTCCAACCGGCGGCCGGACTAAACCCAAGCGGTTCAGCACCGCGCCAGCCAAGCCGCCGACATCCTCCGGATCGTAAACCGGCAGGTCGAATTCCGGCAGGCCCGGACCAACGAGCGCGAACAACCCCTGCGGGTTGCCCGGCCAATTCCGGTCGGACCGGACCAGCACCTTGGGATGGTCCAGATGCTTGTAACCTTCCACGATGAGCAGGTCCAGGCCCCGGAAGTGCGCCGCGACCTCCTCCAGGGACAACTCGGCCGGCAATTCCCGGAACAGGGCCAAGCGGCCGGGCGTGGTCACCATCGCCAGTTCGGCCCCGGCCCGCGAATGCTGCCACGAATCCTTCCCGGACACGTCCATGTCGGCGCCGTGCGGGCAGTGCTTCACCGTACCCACCCGGAAACCCCGCTCCCGGAACTCCCGCACCAGCCGGGTCACCAGCAGGGTCTTGCCGGAATTTGAGGTGCCGACCACACAAAAAAGAGGCGGCCGCCCCGAGACTCCGGTTTCCGGCCGGGAACCGCCCGGTTGGGCGAGTGAGCGCGCCTGACTCAGGTCCTGCGGGTTATTCACATTAAAGAAGATATCCCCCGGCCCCGTCAAGGCCACCAAGTCTTCTTCGACGTAATTTACCCGCAGCCGGGACAATAAATCCATCACCTTCAGGCGGTTTTGCGCCAGGCACTCGCCCACCGTCGGCAGGCAGCCCTTCGTGTAGGCCGCAAACAGTGGTTCCGGGTGCTTTCCGGCCTTGGGCACCGCACAATCCCAGCCCTCGGCCGCCTCGGCCACCACCAGGGCCAGACGGCCGTCGACAAACGGCATATCACATGCCACCACAAAAGTGCAGGGGTGGGCCGCATGGACGAGCGCCGCGTGAATGCCGCTCAGCGGACCCCGCCCCGGGATGAGGTCCGGGTACACGGGCACCCCCAGGCCGGCATAGCCGGCGTCCTCATTGGCGATGATCATTATCTCGCCGAAATGGGGCTTCAGTTCATCCAGCACCCGCTGGATGATCGGCTTGCCGCCCACGTCCAGAAAGGCTTTGGGCGCGCTTATCCGTGAGTTCTTGCCCCCGGCCAGCACGGCCGCGGAATATCGGCCGCGGTTCAAATCACCGTTCCTCCCCGGAGCCTCAGGTTTGTTCTTAATTCTTCGCCGTTTCCAACCGGTCCTCCTGCAAAAACCAGTACCCGGCGTGGCCACGGTGTAGGTTTTTGCCGACAAAACGGTCACGAACCGGCGCCCAACCGCATATCATTTACATGCATCTTTTTCTTGGAGGTGTCGCCATGCTGCCCGCCGTCCTCACCGTCGGCGTAGTGTCGTTGATCAACGGTGTCCTGCTGCTGCTCTCCTACATCACCAACAATTCCTTTCCCCAACCCCTTTCCCGCGAGGAAGAAAAGGAATACGTCCGGCGTATGCTGGCCGGTGACGACTACGCCCGGAACATCCTGACCGAGCGCAACCTGCGTCTGGTGGCCCATATTATGAAAAAATACGACCGCACCGGGGAGGACACGGAAGACCTCATTTCCATCGGCACCATCGGCCTCATCAAGGCCATCAACACCTTTGACCCGCACAAGGGCGCGCGCCTGGCCACCTACGCCGCCCGCTGCATCGAAAACGAAATCCTCATGCACCTGCGCACCGCGAAGAAAACCCGTTCCGAAGTCTCCCTGCAGGACCCCATCGGGGTCGACAAGGAAGGAAACGAAATCACCCTGATCGACATCCTGGGCACCAATCCAGAGGTGGTGGAAGATAAAGTGGAGACCCACTTCGAACAGCGCCGCCTGCTGGACAAGATGCAAAAACTGTCGCGGCGGGAGAAAAAGGTGCTGGCCCTGCGCTTCGGCTTCGTGGACGGCACCCGGCAGACCCAGCAGGAAATCGCCCGGGATTTGGGCATTTCCCGGAGTTACGTATCCCGCATTGAAAAACGGGCGCTCAACAAGCTGGTCAAGGAACTAACGCCCGATCCCGTGCGCTAAAAGACCGAGGTGGTCCTTCCGCAGCACCGCACCAAAGCTCAGCGGCAACACCACCGCCACTGGCAAGACCCCGAAACTCAACAGTCAGCGTATCAGGGTTGAACATATGTGCCCTTAATCAACAATGTGCCCCCGCTTACCAATTCCAGGTAATCGGACTGCCCGAAAAGCTTGTCCTCAGTGCGTCCACTTAGGAACCGAAAGGGTATTGGTCAAAACTCGTACCGGCCCGGCGGACAATATCTTCCTTCAACACAGGGATAATCTGGGCCGGCGTCAGCACCAAGCACATTACAGGTAGAAGCTGGGAATTGCAAAGCTGTGCGCCGCCCCGCCTTCAAGTACACCGGCAAAAAGGACACCGATCACGCGGCCGGCTTCGTTGAACACCGGCGAACCGCTGGCCCCGGGCTGAGCAGCCACCGTAATCTCAAACACTTGGAAGGAACTGCCGTCAAGCTTTGCCTGGTGTATGCCGCTGACCACGCCCGCACCCACTGCACCCGCGGTCCCGGCGGCGGGACCGAAAGCCGCGTAGACCCGTCCGCCGAGTTCGACCGGGTCCGAATGGTCAATGAGTATTCTGGGGATGCCGTGGATGGCGTCCGTGCCGGAATTGACCAGCAGTCGGGCCAAGTCGACTTTGTCCTGTTGTCGGGTGTAGTCCACCCTGAGTTCAGCTCCGTACACCCGCCCGTCCGCGGTGGTGACCGTGATGTCCCGGGCGTTCCACACCACGTGGGCGCACGTAATGACCTGGAATTGCCTGTGGACTCCTCCGGACACCACAAAACCGGTCGCCTCGGTGTTCCCCGCCTTCACGGTGACCACCGCGCCGAGCCACCGGTCAACCGCCTCCCGGCCGGTTTCCCGGCCGCGGCCGATCCCCGCCAGCGTAACCGTTCGGGACTCCGCCTCCCAGGACAGCTCCTGACCGAAAAGGCCCGCTACAAACCGCAGGGGCACGAACATGCACCCCTGGTTGATTATGGCGGGGGCCTCCAATTCAAACGCAAACTCCTGAATGTCCCCGGCCCACAGCCGGTCCTCAACAAAAGCGGCGCGCCGTTCCGGGTAAAGGTACACCGTCTGCCGGCCCTTCTCCACCCGGGCGCACCAACCCGGTTCATTTCCGCTGAAACACCTTTCCCAATGCACCTCCGCCCCCAACGCCTCGCCCAGCGCGCGCAAGGGCACCAGCACCCGGCCGTCTACCATCCGCGCCGGAGGGTCGGGCCGCAGTGCCGTCTGCCCCACCATCACGGTCACCGCCGGCGGGGCCGCCGCCTCGGCCGGCGCGGCCGGGCACAGTACCGCCAGGACCGCCAGCGCCGACACCAAGACCAACGCTCGCCATCTGTTCAGTGTCAAATCCGCCCTGTACCTTCCAGGACTGACGCACGAAAAATACTCACCAACTCTTGTGCTCTGCAATTTCTTGACAAAAACTGCACGATGAGTTTTCCGGCTCCGATCCTCGCAAGCATTGATATACTTACGTTTTTGAAGGCGTGCGCCAGTCCTTTGTAGCTCCCGCGGTGCCGCACAGGGGAATAAGCCCTGCCGCCGGACCGTCCGCCCCGATCTAAGCAGGCTTCATCAGGGCGTACACGGCCACCGGTTCGGCGATGCCGCGCACCGCCACCCGCCCGATTTCAGCAAACTGCCCGCGCAGACCCTCATCCCGCAGTTGTTCGTAGACCCGCACGCTGACAATCATCGGCGTGCCAAGTTCCTTGGTCAAGTTCTCCAATCGCGCCGCAAGGTTGACGTCTCCGCCGATCACCGTGTAGTCCATCCGTTCCGGGCTGCCCACGTTGCCGACGATCACTTCGCCCGCGCTGATGCCGATCCCGATCTTGAACCGCTCCTCCCCGCGGGCCTCCCAGACAGCGTTCAGCTTCTCGAGTTCCTCCATCATTTCGTGCGCCGCTTTCACCGCCCGGTCGGCGTGGTCCTCGTAGGGCACAGGCGCGCCAAACACGGCCATGATCCCGTCCCCGAGGTATTTGTCCAGGGTGCCGCCCTGCCGGAAGATGGCCGCCGTCATCCGGGTCAGGTACTCATTGAGCTTCGCGACGACCTCCTCCGCCGGGTGCGTGTCGCTGTAAGTGGTGAAACCCCGGATGTCGGAAAAAAGAATACTCACCGCGCGCCGCTTGCCGCCCAGTTCCATCAACTCCTGGTTTTGCAAGATCTCCTCCATGACCGCCGGGGAAACGTAGCGCCCGAAAACGGCCCGGGTGCGGCGTTTCTCCAACTCGGCCCGCAGGAAGTTCTCGGTGGTCACCCCGGTGAACATCAGCACCATCAGGATCGCGGGGCCGGCCAGGTTCAGCCAGTAATGCGCCTGAAGCCAGATATGGTAGACCGTGGCGGTGCTTCCGGCGACCAGCAGCAAAAGACAGGCCGTCCCGGCCACCGCGTTCAGGCGGCGGGTGGTGAACGCGACGGCCAGCCCCAGGATGACCAGCACGGAGAGGTTCACCGCCGGCCCGGCCCGGTGAAAGTACGACTCCGTCAGGTACGTCTCAATTGCTCCGGCGTGCAATTCCACCCCTGGTGCGGGCAGCGCGCCCCGTTGCACGATGTTGCTCCTGGTAAACGGCGTGTTGTAGATGTCCTGGGCCAGCGGGGTGGTGGGTCCGACCAACACGATTTTGCCGTCGAAGAACGCGGCCGGCACCCGGCCGTCCAGCACCCCGACGTAACTGATTGTCTCGAAAGTGCCCCCGGGGCCCCAGAAGTTGGTCAATACGTTCACGTGGCGGTCGATGGGGACGGCGATGTCCTCTCCCACCAGCACCCGCCGGTTGACGTTGTCCAGGCGCACATCGGCGGGGTTGAGTCCCCGGGCGGCCATCAGCGTGGCCAGGTGAAACCCGGGCAGGTACATACCGTCACCCAGCGGGTTGACCACCAACACCCGGCGCACCACGTTGTCAAAATCGGTGGGCATATTGATGAATCCGATCCCCGCCGCGCCCTCGATCAGTTCGGGGATCGGAAAGCGCAGGTCCTGGTAGTACTCGCCGTCCTCATCCCGGCGCACCCCCAAGCTGGCGCAGACCAGCACCACCCGCCCGTGTTCGGCGATGGCCCCGCCGAAGGCGGCGTCGACCTCCGCGCCGGTGGGGTAGTCGGACAGAAAGTCGAAGGACACGACCGCGGCGTGGCGCAGATTGGCCAGAAGACCGGCGTGCAGATCCCGAGGAATCGGGTAGCCCAACTCATAGATGGATTCGTCGTCGATGCCGACGATCACCACCTGACCGCTGGGCTCCTGCACCCCCCGCAGGTTGAACCAGCCGTCGTAAATCATGTGCTCAAACCGCTCCCAGGCCCCCGCCAGCGTGAGCGTCACGGCAAGCAGCAAAATCACCAGGGGAACGGCGAGGAACTTCAACCTGGACGCCACCGCATCACGCTCCCACCCGCACCCGGCAACTCGATGTTGAAGTTGAGTTAACCAACACAGCCCTATTCTCCTGCCCGGCCTGCACCCTTTTTGCCATGAATCCTGAAGAGGCACAAAAGAACTCCCCCGGCATCCCGGAGGAGTCCCTTACACCAGCCGCGTTAACAGGTAATGAATCACGATCTGGGTGCCCGGCGCCGTTCCTCAGCCGGTCCGGGATGAAGACGAAATCTTGCTAAGGGGATCAAAAATGCTCGTGGTAGCCGTTGCCTGGCGGTGTCGCGCCCCATCCGGCATCCCCTCCGGCGTCCCCTCTGGCATCCCCTCCGGCATCAGGCGGCGGAGAGGGTCTGCCGGCTTCCACCGTCGTCGCCGCCGTCTTGAGCACGTCGCGGATTTCATCCAGCAAGGTCTTTTCTTCGATTTCATCGATTTCATCCAGCAAGGTCTTTTCTTCGATTTCATCGATTTCATCCAGCAAGATCTTTTCTTCCGGAGACGGCGGCACGCCAGGCGCGGCGGCCCGGTTCTCTTCGGCCACCGTGGCCTGGCGCTCCAGAAACTCCCGGACTTCTAGTTCAATAAAAGCCGCCAACTGTTGCATGGTCATTTCTTCGGGCATTTCCACCACGCCGAGGGAGGCGATCGCCGTAGCGAAGTTCGGCGGGATGTCGACGACGAGGGCGCCGGACATCGCCACCACGTCGCCGGTCAGGTTGGTGATCTCCCCGCGGCCGTCGGGCAGGACGGCGAAGGCCACCGTGCTCCCGCGGACACCGGCCACGCCGAACGGCATGTTCACCTGAACCCGCACGCGTTTCTGCGTCGGCTCTTTCCACCAGGGTACGCCTGCAGGCCGGGTGGGCGTTTGGGAGAGCAGGACCGGCTGGACGGGTCTCTGGTCGCCGGTCTGGATGGTGACCGGGTTAGCCGGCGGAGCAACCCGGTAGCCGTAGCTTTCGGACAGGTAGCTGAAGATCTTCCCGCTCTCGAGGTCCACTTCCAGCCGGTCCACGGCCACGCCCGGCAAGCCGCTGCGCTGTACGTAGGTTAGACCCCGCGCCCCGCTAATCCCGAGGCGGACGCCATCCTGCAAAAGCAAGCCGCTGCCGTCGTCGAACAGGATTTCCGCTCGGCTGCCGGTTCCGGTCCGAATCCAGTCACCCTTGCCGACCGCCTCTTCCCTGTCAATCACCCGGTAATCAGTCTCTCCGGCCCTCTTCAGTTCGACGGTGCCTTTCTTGGGCACCAGCCGCCCGGTAAGGGGCACCTCGCGGGTGTCCGGGCTCAGGGTGACGCCCAGGGCCAGGGCGCGGGCCATCTCCAGGCGGGTAACGGGTTCGTTGGGCGCAAAGCGGTCGGTGTCAAGCCGGGTGACCAGGCCGGCGTCAAGCCCGGCAGCGATGGCATTGGCCCCCCAATGGCCGGGCGGAAGGTCGGCCGGCACGGGCAGGGGCGTTTCCGGCACGCCGACACCGGCCAGCCGCATCACCAGGGCGGCGGCTTGGGCCCGGGTCAGGGCTTCGTTGGGCCGGAAAGTGCCGTCGGGAAAGCCCCTCAGGTAGCCGGCCCGTTCGGCGGCGCCGATGACCTGAAAGGCCCAGTGGCCCGGCGCAACGTCACGGAAGGTAGTGGTGGCGATATCCCCGGCTTCCAGCCCGGCCGCCCGGACCATCAGCGCAGTGGCCTGGGCGCGGGTCAGGGGTTCCGCCGGCCGGAAAGCGCCGTCCGGGAAGCCGGCGACGATCTGCTTGCTTACCAGGTAGTTAACGAATGGCAGGTTGGGCTCGGCGGGATCCACGTCGGCAAAGGGTGAGACTTGTTGGGCCGGTACCGCAGCGTAAGCCGTAGCAAATGAAAACAGCAGCGCCATTAGTAGAACAAACAAAAATCCCAACAATCTTTTCAAGGAATGCACGACGATCACTCCTCCCGAAAGTCCGGACCTTATTAGCTTAGATTATATATAAACAAAATTGGTTGGTTAGGATATTATGCTAAGTGGTTGATTTAGTCCTAATGCTAAAGATTCCTGCAAGTTCTTCAAGTTTTTTTTGGGAAAGGTTTTCCGGCGCCCCACACAGCAGGACATGCTTGTTTTTCTATGGAAAAATATATAGACGCTTAGACGCTTCCCCGAAAAATACAAAGTCTCGTTGTCGGGCAATTTTCATCGTATGTGGTACCGCACGCGGTATGGTTGTTCAAGAGTAAAATAGGGAGAACATAGTGATGAACTTGTTTGGATGGCTACTGGTCGGGCACCTGGTGGGAGACTTTCTCCTGCAAACCCGCTGGATGGCCGAGAAAAAAGCCCGGGAGTGGCCCCCGCTGCTGGCCCACTGTTTCGTCTACACGGCCGTGGTCGCACTGTTGGCGCTCCCCGCGGGCGGGCTCTCTCCGGTCGCCGTCGGCCTGGTGTTTTTCAGCCACATCCTGCTGGATCGACGCAACCTGACGGATCTATGGGCAAAAAGCATTACCGGAACACCGGACAGCCAGTGGCTGAAAACCATGATCGATCAGTCCTGGCATATCGTCATCCTGGCCGTGGCGACCTTGCTTTAGCAGTCCGGTTTGGTTTTCGGCATCAACCCGGCCTGTTGTCCGCAGCGGCGGTCGCCGGGCCGCACTATTCCAGCCCATACTCCTTCTTGATCGCCCGGACAAACGCTTGCGCCACCTCCGGGTCAAACTGGGCGCCGGCACAGCGGTCGATCTCCTCCAGGGCCTTTGAAAAGCTCGCGCCCTTGCGGTAGGGGCGGTCGGTGGTAATGGCGTCGAAAGCGTCCGCGGCGGCGATGAGCCGGGCGAACAAAGGGATTTCCCCGCCCTTCAGTCCCCGGGGGTAACCGCCTCCGTCATGCCGCTCCTGGTGGCACAGCGCCCCCTCGTACATCTTCCCGGCCAGGTGCGCGGGCTTTACGCCGGCCAGGATGCGGGCCCCGATTTCGGTGTGGCTCTTCATAATCTGCCACTTCTCCTGGTCCAGGGGCCCCTCCTGCAGAAGTACGGCGTCCCGGATACCGATCTTCCCGACGTCGTGCAGGAGCGCCACCCGCTCCAGCATCTCCAGATCCGCCGCATTCAGTCCCATCTCCCGGGCGGCCAGCACTGAGTACCGGCTGACCCGCTCCGAATGGCCGCGGGTATACTGATCGCGGGCGTCCAAAGCGGACGCCAGAACTCTGATCAGACTGTTCAGCAACTGGTTCTGCCAAGTGTACAGGCGGCTGTTCTCGAGAGCAATGGCGGCCTGCCCGGCAAAGGCCATGGCAATCTCCTGGTCGTACGGACTAAACTGCCGTTGGCCCCGCTTGTTGACCAGTTGCAGACAACCGATCACTTCCCGGCGCGCGCGCAGGGGGATGCACAGCAGGGACACGGTGGCAAATCCGGTGGCCTGGTCGAACCTCTTGGCCCAGGCCGGATCCCGGCGCACGTCCTCCACCAGCCGCGGCTTGTTATCGGCCACCACCTGCCCGGCCATTCCCTCCCCGGGCTCCAGGCGGAGCCCCTTGAGGGCGTCGGCCTTGGGCCCCCGCGCCACCACCGGCACCAGAAAACCATCATCCTCCACCAGCCAGAGGGTGCCGGCCTCCGCCTCCACCACTTCAATGGCTTTCTCCAGCACCAGGTCCAGCAGCCTGTCCAGTTCCAGTTGGGAATTAAGCAAAAGGCTCGTTTCCAGGATTACCCGCCAGTGTTGTTCCGGGATTTGAACTCGCCTGTCCATTAACGCCCCAGCCTCTCCATTTGTTGCCTGCCGCCAGAACCCGGTGTTTGTTCTTGATTCTTCGCCGTTTTCGCCTTGTTTCCAGAGACGCCGCGGGCGCCGCAACCGGTTACTCTTCCATCATCTTCCGGAGGCTTTCCGGGTCGGCCGCCCGGTTGAGCGCCTCCTGCCGGCTGATCAAGTTGTTCTGATAGAGTGTGCGCAGGCTCATATCCAGCGTTTGCATGCCGTACTTCGCTCCGGTCTGAATCTGGTTGCTAATCTGGTGGGTCTTGCCCTCGCGGATCAGGTTGCGTATCGCGGGCGTGCCCACCATTATTTCCACCGCCGCCACCCGTCCCGGTTTATCGCTGCGGGGGATGAGCTGCTGCGCCACTACGCCCTGGATCGCACCGGCCAGTTGCACCCGGATCTGCCGCTGCTGATGCGGGGGGAAGACGTCGATGATCCGGTCTACGGTCTGGGCGGCGCCGGCGGTGTGCAGGGTGGCCAAAACCAGATGGCCGGTCTCGGCCGCCGTCAGGGCGATCCCAACCGTCTCCGGGTCGCGCATCTCGCCCACCAGGATGACGTCGGGGTCCTCGCGCAAGGCGGCGTGCAGAGCGTCGGCGAAGGAGCCGGTATCCAGCCCGATCTCCCTCTGGTTCACCCGGCATTGCTTGTGCCCGTGGATGAACTCGATCGGGTCTTCCAGGGTGATGATGTGCTCGTGCCGCTCACCATTGACCAGGTCGATCATCGAAGCCAGGGTCGTTGACTTGCCGCTCCCGGCCGGACCGGTCACCAGGACCAGCCCCCGGGGCCGGCGGGACAGATCGGCCAGAATCTCCGGCAGGCCGAGTTCGGTGAACGAAAGGATCCGGGAGTTGATCAGGCGGATGGCCAACGCCACGCTGCCCTTTTGCTTGTAGGCGTTCACCCGGAAGCGCCCCATGCCCTCGATGGTGTACGCAAAGTCCAAATCCCCGGCTCGGAGAAAATCATCGTACCGCTCCGGAGCGATGAGTTGCCGGGCCAGCCGGTCGGTATCGGCCGGAGTCAGGGCCCGCACGTACGAAGGGTCGATCTCCGGCCGCCCCTGCCATTCCGGAGCATCAAGCGGCAGGAGCGCGCCGTGCAGGCGGAAGGCCGGCGGGCTGTCCACCGTCAGGTGCACGTCCGAGGCCCCGAGCTTGCAGGCCTGCCTCAGGATTTCGTCGATCCGCATTCAGCGCCCTGCTTTCATTTCATTAATAAGGCGGCATTTACTTTTTCCGCCGTTTCCTTTCCGGCGGCCCTAACGCCACAAACCAAAATACCAGTTGATTATCTCCCTTCCCCACAGCACGGCCAGGATGCCTCCCAACGCCAGGTACGGCCCGAACGGTACCGGGTCCTTCCGGCCCTTCCGGCCGGTGGCCAGGAGCAACACCGCCGCCGCGCCCCCGGCCAAAAAGGCCAGAAACAGCGCCGCGGCCACGCTGGCGGGACCCAGGTAGAGCCCCATCAGCGCCGCGAGTTTGACGTCGCCGCCGCCCATGCCCCCCCGGGACACCACCGCGATGGCCAACATCAAAAGGCCCGCTCCGAAAAGAGCGGCCACGCCCCACAGCAGAGAGGTCCAGGACTGGAGCGCCACCAGCGGCAACCCCAAAACCAGACCGGCCAGAATCAGCCGGTTCGGAATGATCCGGTGGCGGAGGTCGATCACCGCGGCCACGATCAGCACCGAGATGAGCGCCCAGGCGGCCGGCGTCGCCCAACCGGCGCCGAACCGCAGCCAGGCCAGGACAAACAACAAACCGGCGGCGAACTCCACCAACGGGTACTGCCACGAAAAAGGCGCCCCGCACCGGCGGCAACGCCCCCGCAAGTACAGGAAGCTGAACACCGGCACCAGATCGATGAAGCCCAGTTTCGCCCCGCAGGAGACACACCGCGACGGCGGAAACACCACCGATTCCCCGGCCGGGAGGCGGTGGATGCAGACGTTCAAAAAGCTGCCCACAATGGTTCCCAGGACGAAGATCAGAAGGCTCTCCAGAATCACCCGCACCCCCACTTTTCGGTTTAAACCCAAGAGCGCCGAAACACAAAAGCAACATGTTCAGTATAGATATTCCAGAAATCATGTGCAATATTGTCGACCATACGGCAAGACATTTAGTTGCACCCCAAAATCCGGGAGGGAAATTCAAATATTGTGTCGAATGCCCTTTATATTCAAACGAGTGGGGCGGCGTACCAAGGTTTATACTCTCTTTAGTTTCGGCGTTCCACGGCCGATACAGGTAGGGAGAAGAAAGGGTTTGGCGTGGCCGAGAACAAACTTGAAGTCAACGTGGAACAGACCGGCAGCAGCAAGACCGGGTTTTTCAGACGCCGCCTGCGGGCGGTTGCGGCGGCGGGCAGCGCTTTTGTGAAACGGACCGCCGACAGGACCGGGTTCTTTAATCGCCGCCTGCGGATCGTCGCGGCGGCGGGTGTCGTGCTGGTGGTCATCGCCGCGGGCACGGTAGCGTACGCCATCCGGAAGCCCGATGCCGCCAACGTCCCCAACCCCCAGGCCCCACCCGCAACCGGCACGGACAAAGCCGGGCAGGCATACGAAGTATTGCCAGAGACCAAGAGGCCGCTGGACCCGCCACCGGAAGAGACTTCCGAGCGCAAACCGATCAAAGATCCGTTTGCGGCCCCCCTGGAACTGGTCGGCGTCATCCTGGGCGGCCGCGGGGGCGACCTGGCCATCATCGAGGCCGGCGGAGCCGCCTACGTGGTGTCCGAAGGCGATCTGGTGCAAAGCGTCTGGACCGTTGCCGAGATCGGCCCCGGCACCGTCCTGCTCACCAGCGGCGAGCAGGAGTTGATGCTTTCGTTGGCCGGAAGGCGCTAAAGGAGGCGAGGGGCCGCTTGAGAGGCGCAGTACCTGCAAGCCCGAAAGACCGTTTCTTTAAATCGCCGGCCCGCTTTATTAAATCGCTGGCCCGCTTCCTGGTCCTCGTGCTGTTGCTGGCCGGCGGGCCGCACCCGGCGGCGGGAAGCGGGAACCCGGACCAGGCGGACCCACTAACGCGGGTACCCCGGGATAAAACGATGGCCATCACCGACACCGGCTCCGTCGCCAACCCGGGCGGCGCACCCACCATCACCCTGGACGTGCGGCGGGCGGACCTCCGGGACGTCTTATCCGCACTGGCCATCAAGATGGGCGTCAGTATGGTCCTGGTGGAGGAGGCCGCGGAGCCGGTCACTTTCTCGGCTAAAGACACAACCCCAAGCCAGGCCTTCGAGCTTATTCTTCAGACCCGGGGACTGTCGTACCTGCGCGAGGGGAACATCATCGTCATTGCCAAGCCGGACGCTTTACAGAAGGACTTCTTTAATCAGATGATCCTGACCCGGTTCAATTTGCTTTTTATCACCACGGATCACGTGAAGCCCCTGATCCAGGAGCTGGGCATTCCCCTCTCCAGCATCTCCGTAGGCACCAACCCGCAGGTGCTCTGGGCTCAGGGTACCCCGCAGGCCCTGCACAAGCTGCGGGAACTGTTGCAGGCGGTCGACCGGCTGGAAAATGTATCCTCTCTGCAATACCGGACCCTCACGGCCACGCAGGTGTCGCCCACCAGGCTGCAGGAACTCCTGAGTGAGGCCGGGGTGGACATTCCCCAGTCCGTGGCGCTGGGCAACCGGCTATTGGTCTTTGACCGCGCCCTGCACAACCGTTGGGGCCAGGTGGAAGCTCTGGCCGGAGCGCTCGACACTCTGGACGCCCGGGAACGGACAGTGTTCGTGTACCAGCTCAAGAACATCTCGGCTGCGGACGCGGTTTCTCGCTTGGCGGCGTTCGGCTTTGAAGGCGTGGCCACCCAAACCTTCAACTACCCGGAGATCAGCCAGGAAATCCTGGTGATCTGCCCCCCCCACTTGCAGAACCAAGTGCGCAGCGCGCTGGCCGGCATGGACGGCACGCGCCTTAAGGTGCGGGTACCGGTGGCTTCGACTACAGGCGTCCACGCCCACGAGGCGGCGAACGCCAGGCGACACCTGCTCAGCGAGCTCACCGGCGTGCCGATCGGGAGTTTTCACATCTCCCGCAACCTTTCGGGAGACCCGGCTAACCCCCACTATGTGCTGTGGGTGGAGGAATCGCCGGAGAAAATCCGGCAGATCGAGGAGTTGGTCGGCAAGTTCTAGATCCGGCGATCAAGACCACCTCCCGGTACTTGATGATCCGACAGTGGTAAAGAAGATCGTATCCGTTTTCCCGGCCCGCCCGGTATCGGTTCGCATTGGAAGGGGGACAGTCTCCCGGGGACTCGAAGAGAACTCGACCCTCAGGAATATCGTAGCGGACATCGGGGCCGGATCGTGTTACAGGCGGGGCGTTTTGGCGTAGGTTGGCGTGCGTGGCCCGGACGATGAACACGGGCTTGGGCTCGGAGTTGTTACAGGCGGGGCGTTTTGGCGTAGGCCAGCGTGCAGCCGGGCGCGGCGGCCACGCTGGTATTTAGAAGCAACACCTGGGATTTAATTTCATAGGACTGCTCTCCATCGGTCCCCGCAATTCTAAAAAGCAGCAGGCGGTCCCTCCCTTCGAACTCCAGCGCTGTAATTACGCCCTCGGTCTTAAAAACAGTCTCTCCCGTGCTGTCGATGCGCTTGATCCGGTACCGGCCTGAAGCAACCGGCTCCAAAATCAAATAGTTATATCCCGCCGCAAGGAGATCGCTCCTGGGAACGGTATCGTTACTGATGATAACCGCATGTGCGGGGCGCAATTCTCTCGTAATTACGCCGGCGGCCGTCCGCACGTCCCGCTGCAGGTTGGACCGCAACTCCCCGACGACAAAAGATCTGTAGCCGTAGTCAAAGAATAAATACCCCACTCCCAGCACCGTGCCTAAGAGCGCAAGCGCAACCACGAGTTCCACCAGGGTCAGCCCGCGTCGGTCGCGCAACAGATTAATGACCGCCACCCCTTTCACCCGCGTGCTCCGCCTATTCCGTCGACACAAAGGTGACCAGCGAAACCGTTCGTTCCCCGTCATCGTACCGTACCGTAATGCCTGTTCCGGGAACGGTTATGGTATTCGTGATTTCTCCGGGAAAAACCAAGGAGAAATCGGCGGGCTCGGTGGTGATATCGACGTGTTCCTGGCTGTATTCGTGGCCACTAAGTACAGTTTCCATTCCCTCTTGGGCCGTATACTGAGCCTTCGAACGGTGCCCGCCGGCGAAGATTCCGGAGAAACCGGCACCGAACAGCAGCGTAAAAGAAGCAATGATTATGGACAGGATCGAGAGAGCCACCAACACTTCAATAAGGGTGAAACCTCCCGTCCGCCACAACGGTGGCCGCCTACCATTGCCGTTCATTGCCAATACCCCCTTTGGTAGCCGGTTACCAAGGGCCCGTCTTCGGTTATCGGCAGTCCTGTTTCGTCTATTTCCCCGTAGGTGAGCCTTGCCTTGTTCTTTAACTCAATGCTTTTTGCCACTACGGCGCCGTTGATTGAAGCGGTGTTTTTCATTTCCATGTCCACGCCTGGAGCATAAATCGCTCCGTAGAAGCAAGTGGCGTTTTTTAACTCTACGTCCCGGCTCACAAACATGATCAACCGGCTGGGGTCGCCTGCTTCGTTAATGGCCGAGTTGTTCAGGCCCTCAAACTCATCGACGTAGAGCAAAAGCCTGCTATTTCCCCGCACGGTGAGCCGACCTTGATTCTTAATTTCCAGCTCGCCGACCCGAACGCGCAGGTCGCCGCCACCGGTTCCGGTATCGAAGATCAGCTCTCCGTTCCCCTCCACTTTAATCTCATTGTAATGGCCGGGAGCGTTGATCACCACAGTCCTGTTCCTCACTTCTACATCGCCTTTTCCTGGCAAGTCGTCCGGAAACGGCGGCAAAGCGGGGGTGCGGTCTATTCTGAAAATTTGTCCTGTGATAGAACCTTGGTTTTTAATAACCACCGTGCCCTCGGGCCTGATCTCCACATCACCGTCTACCCTGGCCTCATTTTCCAAAGTGATGCTCGTGGCGACAAATACCGCACTGCCGAAGATGGGTCGCGCCCCGGTTATCTCCTGCAGTGTCAGTCCGGCAGTAACCTGCACCTCGTTTACGGTGGCCACCGACCGGATGATAATCTCGGAGCGGGCGTCCGGGTTACGGTAGACATCGACCACCAGCGTCCCGCCGCCGAATTCCTTGGGGGGGGCCGAAGTACTCCCGATCAGCCGACCTCCGTCATTAACCGGATTTACCATCCAGGCGGCCGTCGCGTCGGCACCCGAGCGGGCAAGGTAGTAAGCCCTCATCTCGTTCTCGGCCCGCGCCACTTGCACGGCGTCGGCGGTGCTGTACTGCCACAAGGCGGTACCCAGCAGAGACAGGACCAGCAGCACCATCAACGCCACCGGGAGAGCCGCTCCTTTTTCACTGCGCAACACGAGCACTGGCAGTCCCCCTCAAAAACATTTTACCGGGCCGCCGCACCTATAATAAGGCCAAGATAACACCCTTCTTGGGGAATCCGGTTTCGGACTATTAACATTATACCAACCACAACCAATATCCGCACCGGGCGGGAAGCGGCGAAGCGGCACTTAACTTGTCCACTTATTTTCCGGGCCCGCGAACCGGGTTTGCGTGGCCGGGTTCAAATCATCCTGTGGCCCGGACTTGTCCAAGCCATCCGGCCTGCCTGCGTCCGCGGGCGGCTCGGTTTATTCATCCGCATGCGTTCGGATAGCCATGTCCCTAATATAATCGGGTAAAAAGCGGCGGGGCTTTACAAGGAGAGCCGACCTCGGAAGGGTTCAAACGGCAAGAGGGTTTACAGGGTAGAGCCGGGGGGCGCACATAATGTCGCCCCCCACCCAAACCGCGCCCGGCCTTGCTGCTTTTCGGTACCGGCCCCGTTTAATCCCCGTGAAATCCATCGTGACGGCTGGTCGTCGCTTAAGCGCCGATGTACGATGCGCATGGAGGAGGGTCTCTGTCCCTATTCTCGGAGAAACAAGTTGAGGCCCGGCGCCAGAGCAACTGTACCGGCGCAATACTGAAGCCTTCGACTTGAACGTCATGCTTCTACACGATGTCACCAGGCAACGCCCCGGGAACTCCAAGACTCTACAGGGTATGACCTTCTTTAGGGCCGTGACGCCGCTACCAAGTAATCGGTAAGAAGCCGTTGGCGTCGGTTAATGCAGCGTGTGTTCCAAATGTGTTTAAAGGAATGTTGACCGCCGCCCGGTAGGGATCAGCAGCCGTGCCTGCTCCGATCACTTTGTACTCCGTGACCCCGGCCGGTCCGGTGGGCCACGACCGAAGATGGCGGTCTGCTACTAGGCTGGTGGGCGTTGGCGCAACGCGGGGGTTCATGAGCAAATGCACCGTAATGGCGCCGTCAATGATTCTCAAGTTAGCCTCTACCGCGTTCCGATTCGCCCTGTCCGTCGCATTGTTATACACCGGCACCGCGATCGCCACCAAAACGCCGATGATCGCCACGACCACCATCAGCTCCACCAGCGTGAAGCCCCGCTGGTCCTTCTTCAGCGACTTGGCGAATTTGTAGAACATCAAACTTTCACCTCCTTTCCCGCCGGTTGGAGGGGCGGCCCGGGTCGGGGCCCACCCCCTAAGACAAATTATATCGGTAATTCACCTTTTTTGAATACCCCGGGGAGAAATATTTTCCACGGCTACACGACGACGCGCAGCACCTCCTCCAGCGCGGTGATGCCGTCTTGCACCTTGCGGAGGCCGTCCCGGCGGAAGGTGACCATGCCTTGCGCTATGGCGGCCTCCTTGATTTCCTGCGCCGAACGGCGTTCGAGGGTGAGGTGGCGGATGGTGTCGCTCATGCGCAACAGCTCGTACACGCCGGCGCGGCCGCGGTAGCCGGTGTGGCTGCAGCGCAGGCAACCCACCGGCCGGTGAAGGACGGCGCTCTTTGCTCCTTCCGGCAGGGGGAAATCCGGCACGCTGGCCAACAGTTCGTCACGCCCCAGTTCGTAGGTTTGCGCGCAATGCTTACAAAGCAACCGCACCAGGCGCTGGGCCGCCACGGCCACCAGGGAGGAGGCGGTCAGGAAAGGTTCGATGCCCATGTCGCCCAGGCGGGTGATCGTCCCGGCGGCGTCATTGGTGTGCAGGGTGGACAACACCAGGTGGCCGGTGAGGGCCGACTCCACGGCGATGCGCGCCGTTTCCCGGTCGCGGATCTCGCCCACCATGACGATGTCGGGGTCGTTGCGCAGAATGGACCGCAGCCCCGCGGCAAAAGTAAGCCCCGCCCGGAGATTGATCTGGATCTGGTTGACGCCCTCCAGCCGGTATTCGACCGGGTCTTCCACCGTGACGATATGCTTTTCCGGGCTGTTCAGGGCGGCGAGCGTCGCGTACAGCGTGGTGCTCTTGCCGCTTCCCGTGGGCCCGGTGACCAGGATGAAACCGTAGGGGCGACCGATCGCCTCCCGGTATTCGGCCAGGACGGGCGGCGGGAAACCCAGTTGCGAAAGCGTTATCGGACCGGCGGTCCGCTGGAGCAGGCGCAGGGTCAGTTTCTCTCCGTGCACGGCCGGCAACGAGGCCACCCGAACGTCAACCGTTTTTCCTTCCGTTTTGAGGGTGATCCGGCCGTCCTGGGGAAGGCGGCGCTCGGCGATGTCCATGTTGGCCATGACCTTGATGCGGGAGACCAGCGACGGGTGCAGACGGCGGGGCGGGTGCATGACGTCGTGCAGCACTCCGTCGATGCGAAACCGGATCCGGAGGGTCTTCTCCTGGGCTTCGATGTGCACGTCGCTGGCGCCGGCCCGCACCGCCTGCGTGAAAATCAGGTTGGCCAATTGCACCGCCGGCTTTTCACTCGCTTCGTCCGGGGCCACAGCGACTTCTTCCACCGAGTCCTCTTGGGCGGCGGCGGCCGCCTCCACGCCGACCCCGGCCCGGTCGTAGTTCTGAAGCGCCGCTTCCAGCTCGTTGTCGGCCACGACGACCGGTTGAATTTCGTGCCCGGTCAGGAGGCGCAGATCATCGATGGCGATAATATCGGTGGGCCGCCTCATCGCCACCAGCAGGCGACCCTTGTCGAACCCAAGGGGGAGCGCGCCGTAACGGCGGGCGGTTTCGGCCGAGATCAGGCTCATGGCGGCACCGTCGATGACGTGCGCTTCCAGGGGAAGAAAAGGCACACCGGCCTGCCTGGCAACCATGCGGGCGATGTCCTCCTCGGTGCAATACCCAAGCTCCACCAGCGCCTCTCCCAAGAGCCCCTTGCCGCCCGGCTTCAAATTCTGGTGCCGCAAGGCCTCCTCCAGCTGGGCCGGAGTGATTACCCCGGCTTCCACCAAGTAATTTCCAAGGTTCTGCTTACCCAACTTAAGCATTTAAACACCTCCACCCTGCCCTGTGAATCGCCGGGGTACCCACGTTAGTGGGTCCCACCGACTATGTGGAGCACCCACGTTAGTGGGTCCGCCGGGGCACCCACGTTAGGCGTGGGTCGGCGGCGCTTGACGCCGACCGCCTAACGGCGATGAAAGGCACTGGCCTGAATTTCGACCCTGATCCGGGCCGCAGCCGCTTCCCCTGTCCGGACGCTGATTCCGTCCACCCGGACCGCGCGCTCGCCGGACCCGAGTTCATCCAAGAAGGATAAAAGCCCATGGTAGCTCCCCTCGAACGTAATCGTCAGCGGCATCTCGGTGTATTCCTCACCCGGCTTCCGGGACCCGAAACGAACCTGTAGGCCGTGCGCCCCGGAGCGGTACGCCGCGTTTTGAAGATGGCCCAAAAGCGCGCCCTCGCCCGGAGGCACCGGAACGGCCCGCTGGCCGGCCGCCAAGCGCGCTTCCCAGAGCGGGAGTTCGGCCAGGAGTTCCTGCTTAGTACGGAGTTCGGCCCGGAGGCGGGCGATGGCCGCCTGTTCGGCGGCAAGCGCCGCCCGTGCCTCGCGGATGGCACTCACTTGGAGGTAGACCAGTGAAACCATGACCGCACACGCTACCGCACCCAAAACGATGGCGAGCGCCGTGCGGCTAGACGGCACCGGCACGACCGATCACTCCCTCCGGCGGCCGGTAGGGCGCACCGGGCTGCAACATCGCCTTAATTTCAAAATAAATGATCTTATCTTCCGCCTCCCCCTCCGCACCGACGAACTGGCAGAATACGCCGGCCAAACCGGGCACCTGCCGGACGCCGTCCAACCACTCGGCCACCAGGGCGTGGCTTTTGGCCGCACCCCGCATGGTCAGCTCGGAGCCCGCACCCAAATTCACCCCCGACTCTTCGGTCTCCGGCCCGGGCGCGGGGGGCGCGGGGGGCGCGGGAGGGAGCTCAACGGGCAAGGGGCTGCCGGGCGAGGCTTGCGCCATTTCATCCCCTGGTTCGTATACCAAGGTTAGGTCGGTAAGCCAAACCCCCTCGGGGAGGTGCAAGCCGAAACCGCTCAGGATGGCGGCCCAGTCCGGAGGGGTGCCCATAGCCTTTTTTAATAGCTTATCGGTCTGCTCGACCTGTTGCTGGAGGCTGATATATTGTTGGTAGGCGGGCAGGGAGTGCTCCAGCGCCTCCCGCTCGGACAAGAGGAGGCGGAGTTGGACTTGCGCCTGCCAAGTGACGGCGAACAACACCAGGTAAACCACCAGGAATAACGCCGACACGACGGTACCGCCCAGAAATAGCGCCCTCGACTTCCGGCGCGCTTCCTGCCGGGCCCTGATCTCGGGAGGGAGCAGGCTGATGTTTTTCAAGCGCTTTTATCCCTCCAATCCACGCCGCGCTAGGCCGATGCCGACCGCGAAATCCACCGCCGGCTCGATCTTTACACCCGGCCCGCGGGGCTTGAGGCCCTTGAGCGGATCCAGGATCATCACCCCAACACCAAGGTTTTCCTCCAACATCCGGAGCAAACCCGGCACCCGGGCGCCCCGCCCGCTGAGAATGACCGTCTCCACCGCTTTCGCCCCGGGTTGCGCCTGGTAGTAACCTACCAGGGAGCGGATTTCGGCTTCCAGGCTCCCGACCCAACTCCGGAGCACCTCCGCCGGCCGGTGATCGGTGAACATGGGTACCCCGTGGCCGGTGGTTCCGCACAGCTCGCTGAGGCCGACCGAAACGATACGGGCCAGCCTGGGCACACCCCCGGCCACAATCAGCACGGTGCTTAAATAGTCGGCCAGATGCAACAGCATTACCGCTGATGCCTTTTCCCCGCGCGACGGGAGCAGCCGCAAGAGGGCCAGGGAAGCCACGTCGATGTCCCGAGGCGTCAGGCGGGCCGCGGCCAGCGCGGCGAGATAACCGTCCACCATTTCCCGCCGTGCGGCCACCAGCAATACCTCCAGGAACGACGGCCCCGTCCCCGGTTTCTCGCCGATTACGGCGAAGTCCCACACCACGGTGTCCAGGGCGACCGGCAGATACTCGGGCGCCTGGTAACGGATCACATTCGGCAGTTTATCCCGCGGCACCTTGGGAAGGGTGGCGAACCGCACCAGGACATCCTGATTGACCACGCCCAGGACCACCTCCCGGGCGCCTATACCGGCGCTCACCCACAAGTCGGCCAGCGCCCGGCCGACCGTTTCCGGCTGGGCAACGGCGCCGTCGACCACCGCGCCCGCAGGCAGGGCGACCCGGCCCCAGGCCGCCAGGGTGGGGGCGTTAGCCCGGCCCCGCAGTTCAACCGCCCGGGCCTCGCCCGCGTCCAATTCCAAACCCACCGCCCGGTCCGATACTCCAAGAAGGCCCATGCCGGTCAATCACAACCCTTCCTTAGGCCCGGCTCCCGCCCGCGCGAGCGGGATTTCCCGCGCGCTTAATTCCCCCCCGCGCCAAGAACGGCGATAAAAATGGGCAGGTACAGGGAGATCACCATGACGGCCACGATGATGCCGACGAAGATGAGCATCAGCGGCTCCAGCATGGCGGTCAATCCTTTCGTCATGGTCGCCACCTCCGCCTCGAAAAACTCCGCGACACGGCTCAGCAAGGCGGGCAGGGCGCCTGTTTCTTCACCCACGACCACCATGTCGATGACCATGGGCGGAAAAATCCCGCTCTCCTCCAGTGGGCCCGCCAGGCTCTTGCCCTCCTCGATCTTCAAACCGGCGGCGGCCACGGCCTCGGCCACCTGAGTGCTCCCGGCGGCCGGGCCGGCGGTCTCCAACGCCTGGAGCACCGGGATGCCTCCCGCCAGCAGGGTAGAAAAAGTGCGGGCGAACCGGGCCACCACCGCCCGGTGGAAAAGCGGACCGAATACCGGGATCCGGAACCGCACCCGTTCCCAGGCGCGGCCGCCCGCCGGGCTGCGCACGAAAAAGCGCAAGCCCAAGCCCAACCCCCCCGCCACGAAAAGCCACACGTACCATTGGTGACGCAGGGAATCCGACAGGGCCACGATCACCCTGGTGGGCGCCGGCAGGGTAACACCCGCCGGAAAGAAACCGACGAACACGGGGACGATGAAAAACAACATCGCCAGCATAACCAGGACGGCAAAGCTCATGACGGTGATCGGATAAAAGGTGGCGGAGCGTAAGTTGTCACGCAGGTTTTTGTCCCGCTCCAACTGGTCCGAAAGACGTGTAAGCACCTCGTTCAGAGAGCCGCCGATCTCACCCGCCCGGATCATGCTCACATAGAGATCGCCGAAGATCTTGGGGTAGGCGCTTAAGGCTTCAGAGAAGCTTACGCCCCCTTCCACGTTCCTGGCCACATCGTTCACCGCCGCCTGCAAGGCGGTGTTTCTAGTCTGCCGGCCCACCGAAAACAGGCTCCGGGTCAGAGGAATGCCGGCGTCCAGCATGGCCGCCAGTTGTCTGCTCAAAAGCGTTACTTCCCCCAGGCCGACCTTCGCGGAGCGTGGTTTGACGAGACTTTGGACGAGCGACGGGCGCTTCTCCTTGATCTCCACCACCACGTAGCCCAGTCGGCGCAATTGTTCGGCGGCCAGCGCCTCGTGTTCGGCCTCCACCTGCCCGCTGGTCATGCCTCCCGAGCCGTCGATTGCCTGGTATGCGTACTGTCCCACTTCCGACCGTCACATCCCGTTATCATCTTATCCGCCGGTTAATCAATTAAAGAAAAGAGCTACTCCCACCGCCCCCGGGGCGGCTGCTTCGCTCCCGGGGGAGCGCCGAAGGAACCAAAACTGCTTTTCTGAATCAGCCGCTCCACCTCGGCCCGGTCGACGCAGCGCTCCAAGGCCAGCTCGCGGGTGATTTTCCCGGCGGCATACAGTTCGGCCAGCGCTTGGTCCATGGTCTGCATGCCGACCTGCCGGCCGGTCTGGATCACGGTGTACAACTGGTGTTCCTTGCCTTCCCGGATCAGCGCGCGCACCGCCGAGGACGCCAGCATCACTTCGGCGGCGGCTACCCGGCCGCCGCCGTCCGCCGTGGGTACCAACTGCTGGGCGATCACCCCCTGCAGGGAGTCGGCCAACTGTTGGCGTATCTGCTCGCGCTGGTGTTCCTGGAACACGTCCACGATGCGGTGCACCGCCAGGATCGCCGTCTGGGTGTGCAGGGTGGAGAAAACCAGGTGGCCCGTTTCGGCCGCCGTCAGCGCAATGGCGATGCTCTCCAGGTCACGCATCTCCCCGATGAGGATGACGTCCGGGTCGGCCCGGAGCACGTGCCGCAAGGCGTTGGCGAAGGAAAGGGTGTCGGCGCCCACCTCCCGCTGCCGGATAATCGACCGGTTGTGCCGGTGCAGGAACTCGATCGGGTCCTCAACGGTGACGATGTTCACCTGCCGCTCCTTGTTGATCAGGTCGATCATGGCAGCCAGCGTGGTGGATTTGCCGCTCCCGGTCGGCCCGGTGACCAGGACCAGGCCCCGGGGCAGATAGCAGAGGTTTTTTACGGCCGGAGGCAGGTTCAATTGCTCAAGGGTAGGCGCCTTGTAGGGCACCACCCGCAGCACCGCGGAATAGCTCCCCCGCTGGCGCATGATGTTCCCGCGGAACCGGCTCACCCCGGCCACGGAATAGGAAAAGTCCAACTCCCATTTCTCCTCGAGTATGGCGCGGTAGAACGAATCCAGCCGGGACAGGACCACTTGCTCTATGTCGGACGGCTTCAGCGGGGGATAATCCAGGGGGACCAGCTCGCCGTGAATCCGGACCACCGGCGGTGAACCGACCGTCAGGTGTAAATCCGAACCCTGCCGCTCAACGGTGATTTTCAGGAGGGTGTCAAAATCAACAAGGTATTCCTTTTCCTCCTGACTGTCCATTGTCCTTCATACACTCCCGCTCGGCAGGTTTTCATGGGTCGCTCGGCCGGGTTCAACCAGAGGGTTTCTGGGCTGTCTTTTTTTCTACAGCATTCATGATAAATCTTCATTATATTACCACGCATTACGGCATATGGCAAGGCGTTCCCGGCGCCTACCATACCAAGCGCATCACAATCGGTTAAGATGTGTCCCGACTAATGCCTCCACCTTCAAGATTTTCCGGCTTCCCGTCGTGCCGGTTCACAAAAACGACTCGGGTTGCCCCGACGGGGGGAGACGCTCCAGCACCGTGGCCAGTTCGGCGGGCAGGGGCGCCTCGAACACCAGGGCCTCCCCGGTGCGCGGGTGGCGGAACCCGAGGGTGCCGGCGTGCAGGAACTGCCCCGCCAGGCCGAGTTCCGGGCGGGCGCGCCCATATTTTAAGTCCCCGACCAGCGGGTGCCCCAAGTGCGCCATGTGTACGCGGATCTGGTGGGTGCGCCCGGTGTCCAGGGTCAGTTCGAGGAGGGCGAACTTTTTGAAGTGCTTGAGCACCCGGTAGTGGGTGCGGGCGGCCCGGCCGTGGCGGGGGTTGACCGCCATCCGTTGGCGGTCTTGGGGGTGGCGCCCGATCGGGGCGTCCACCGTGCCCGCATCAAGCCTGGGCCGGCCGTGGACCAGGGCGGTGTACCGGCGGAGCACCGTGCGGTGCTTCAACTGGTCGGCCAGGGCCAGGTGGGCGTGGTCGTTCTTGGCCACCATCAGCAGCCCGGACGTGTCCCGGTCCAGGCGGTGCACGATTCCCGGGCGGAGCAGGCCGTTGATGCCGGAGAGGTCCCGGCAGTGGTGCAAGAGCGCGTTCACCAGCGTCCCGGAGTAATGACCCACAGCGGGGTGGACCACCAGACCCCGCCGCTTGTTCACCACCAGCACGTCCGAATCCTCAAAGCACACGTCCAGGGGAATGTCTTCCGGCGCGATGGCGGGCACTTCCGGGTCCGGCACCTCAAGTTCCACGCGGTCGCCCGCCCGAACCCGGTGACCGGCCCGCACCGGGCGGCCGTTCACGGTGACCATCCGGGCCGCGATGAGCTTTTGAATGCGGGCGCGGCTGAGTTCCGGGTTCTGTCCGGCCAGAAACACGTCCAGGCGGGCCTGCTCGTCCTCCGTCTCCACCGTGTAGCGGTTAAGGGTGGCCATTTCGCTCCCCCCGGGCGTTCCGTTCCCCCCGCAGCACCTGCACCCCCAACAACACCGCCCCGGCCGTGATCGCTATGTCGGCCGGGTTGAACACCGGCCAAAAGCCGAAGTCGATGAAGTCCAGCACCCGGCCGTACCGCAGGCGGTCGGCCAGGTTGCCCAGGGCCCCGCCGAACAGCAGGGCGACCGGCAAAGCGTACCCGGCCCGGATGATTTGCGGCAGGCAAGCCAGGACGGCCGTCACCGCCAAAAGGGTGACCGCGAGCACCAACAGCGGTTGGCCGCCGAAGATCCCGAACGCGCCCCCGGGGTTGTAGACGTGAGTCAGCCGCAGCCAGGCACCGACCAACTCCACGTCCCGCCCCGGCTCGATCGTCCTTTGCACCAGCGCCTTGGCGCCCTGATCCAGCGCGAACACCACCGCCGCCACGGCCCAGAATGTGCGCACCGCCATCCCCCTTGTAAATTAAGGTTGACCCTGCCCTGAAAATCCCCTCTCCCTCTGGGAGAGGGTCAGGGTGAGGGGTATTTTCAGGGGTTTGCCCGCCACCCCGACCCATGCTATAATGTTGCATGTTTACGGTCTTTGCACCGTACTGCGGGAGTGGATGGGTCCTGGTGGGCCTCCTGGTCTTCAAAACCAGTCGCGGGGTGAGAAACCCCGGGTGGGTTCGATTCCCACGCACTCCCGCCAAAGAAGCATCAAGACCCGTCGGTTCTAACGCCGGCGGGTTTATTGTTCCGCAAGTCCCGGCTCGTCCCTTAAGTTTCCATAATAATCGGCAGGATCATCGGGCGCCGCCCGGTGCGTTCGTACAGGAACTTGCCCAGGGCGTCGCGCACCTCCGACTTGATGGCCGACCACTCCCCGACGCCGCGCCCCGTGCAGCCGTCAAGCGTGCTGCGCACCCGCTCCCGGGCGTCTTCCATCAGTTCCTCGGACTCGCGCACATACACGAAGCCGCGCGACACGATGTCCGGCCCCGCGACCACCTGTTTCGTTTCCTGGTCGATGGTCACCACCACGATCAGGATCCCGTCCTGGCCGAGCTGCTTGCGGTCGCGCAGCACAATGTTCCCGACGTCGCCGATGCCCAGGCCGTCCACCAGTATCCGGCCCGAGGACACCTTCCCGGCGATCCGGCCTTTTTTGCGGGTGAACTCGAGGATGTTGCCGTTTTCCGCCACGAAGACGTTCTCCGGCCGCACGCCCATTTCCCGGGCCAGTTCGGCGTGTTTCACCAGCATCCGGTACTCCCCGTGCACCGGCACGAAGAACTTGGGCTGCACCAGTTTCAGCATCAGCTTCAGTTCCTCGGCGCTGGCGTGCCCGGAAACGTGAGTTCCGGAAACTCGTTCGTGAATCACGGTCGCCCCGCGCTTATACAGGTGGTTGATGATCCGGGACACCAGTTTCTCGTTCCCCGGGATCGGGGTGGCCGAGATGATGATGGTGTCCCCCGGCAGGATTTCCACCTGGCGGTGATCGCCCAGGGCCATCCGGGTCAGCGCCGACATCGGCTCACCCTGGCTCCCGGTGGTCAGGAGCACCACCTGGCTACGGGGCAGGCGGTTGGCCTCCTCCAGGTTGACGAGCGTCCCCGCGGGAATGTCCAGGTGGCCCAATTCATAGGCGATGTTGACCACGTTCACCATGCTTCTGCCGGCCACGGCCACCTTGCGCCGGTGCTTGTGCGCCGCGTAGACGGCCTGTTGCAGCCGGTGCACATTGGAGGCGAACGTGGCGACGATGATCCGCTCCTTGGAAACCCCGAAGACTTCGTCAAAGGTCGCCCCGACCACCCGTTCCGACAGGGTGTAGCCGGGGCGTTCCACGTTGGTGCTGTCCGAGAGCATGACCAGGACGCCTTGTTCGCCCAGACGCGCGAACCGGCGCAGGTCGATGACTTCCCCGTCCACCGGGGTGTAGTCGATCTTGAAGTCGCCCGTGTGGAGCACGGTTCCGATCGGGGTGTGCAAAGCGATGCCCACCGCGTCCGGCACGCTGTGCGAAACCCGGATGAACTCCGCGGAAAAACAGCCGATGTGCACGGTCTCCCGCGGATTGATCACCACCATTTTTATCTCTTCATTGAAAACGTGTTCCTTAAACTTTGCCTCCAGGAGACCCAGGGTGAGCTTGGTGCCAAACACAGGGACATTGATCTGCTTCAGTACGTACGGCAGCGCGCCGATATGGTCCTCGTGCCCGTGGGTGAGCAGAATCCCCCGTACCTGTTCCCTGTTGTCCAAAAGATACTGGATGTCGGGAATGACGATGTCGATTCCCAACATCTCCTCCTCCGGAAACATCAGGCCGCAGTCGATGACCAGGATGTCTTCGCCGTAGCGGACGGCCATGATGTTCTTGCCGATTTCCCCCAGGCCTCCGAGAGGTATGATTTGCAGCTTGGTCTCTTGCGGCAAACGTACACCTCCCTGTTACTGAGACCACTGGTGTGAGTTCACGTTCAACCTACAGTAGTTGCGCCTCCCTGAGCAGGTCGCACAGCTTCTCTTTTTCCTGCTCCGTCGCTTCGACCAGGGGCAGCCGCGGCGGGCCGACGTTCAGTCCCACCATCGCCAGCGCCGCCTTTACCGGCACCGGGTTGGTGGTCATGAAAAGCCCCTTGATCAACGGAAACAGGCTGCCGTGCAGTTTGGCGGCCAGCGTGATGTTCCCGGACGTAAAGGCGTTGATCATCTCCTGAATCTTCTTCCCCACCAGGTGCGCCGCCACGCTCACCACGCCCTTGCCCCCGACGGCCAGCAGCGGCAACGTCATGGAATCGTCCCCGCTGTAGAGGTGGAAATAGTCCGGCAGCACCCGGCGCAGTTCGGTGGCCTGGTCCATGTTGCCGCCGGCCTCCTTGACCGCCACCACGTTCTTGACCTCCGCCAGCCGGGCGCAGGTCTGGGGCAGCAGGTTGACCGCCGTCCGGCCGGGGATGTTGTAGACCATGACCGGCAGGTTGGTGCTTTCGGCCACCGCTTTGAAGTGCTGATAAAGCCCCTCCTGCGACGGTTTGTTGTAGTAGGGGCAAACCAGCATCACCCCGTCCACGCCCAGTTTCTCGGCCGCCTGGGTCAGCGCGATGCTGTCGGTCGTGGAATAGCTCCCGGTGCCGGCCACCACGGCGGCACGGCCCCCCACCTCGTCGACCACCGTCCGGAAGAGTTCCAGCTTTTCCGCTTTGGAGAGGGTCGGCGCTTCCCCGGTGGTGCCGGACACCACCAGCCCGTCCGAACCCGTGTCCACCAGGTGCCGGGCAAGTTTTTTGGCCATCGGCAGGTTCAGCTCCCGGTTCTTGTCAAACGGCGTAACCATCGCCGTGAGCACCCGCCCGAAGTCCGTCACGTTTTCACCTTCCTAAATTAGTTTTACAGCAGGCCGTATTCGACCAGCAGTTCGGCGATCTGGACCGCGTTCGTGGCCGCGCCCTTGCGCAACTGGTCGGCGGCGACAAACATGTTGATGCCGTTGTCCACGGTGGGGTCCTGCCGAATGCGGCCGACAAACACCTCGTCCTTTTCGGTCACGTCAAGAGGCATCGGGTACAGTTTCTGCTCCGGCTCGTCCACCACCACCACCCCGGGGGCGCGGGACAAGAGTTCCCTGACCTCCCGGGCGCTCACGAAACGCTCGGTCTCGACGTTGATCGACTCCGAGTGGCTACGGAACACCGGCACCCGGACGGTGGTCGCGGTGATCCGCATGTCCGGGGCGTGTAGGATTTTCCTGGTCTCCCGGACCAGCTTCCACTCTTCTTTGGTGTAGTCCAGGTCCTGAAAGACGTCGATGTGCGGGATCAGGTTGAACGCGATCCGGTGCGCGAAAACCCGGGGCGGGTAGGTTTGACCATCCAGCACCGCCCGGGTCTGGGCGGCCAGTTCGTCAACGGCGGCTGATCCGGCGCCGGATACCGCCTGGTAGGTGGAGACCACCACCCGCCGGATCCCGGCGGCGTCGTGCAGCGGCTTCAAAGGCACGACCATGATGATGGTCGAGCAGTTCGGATTGGCGATAATCCCGTTGTGCCAGCGGACATCCTCGGGGTTGACCTCCGGGACCACCAGGGGCACCGCGGGGTCCAGCCTGAAGGCGCTCGAATTGTCGATGACCACCGCGCCCGCCTTGCGGGCCGCCCCGGCGTATTCGGCGCCGGCCGCCCCTCCGGCAAAAAGCGCGATGTCCATCCCTTCAAAGGACGATTCCCGGGTCTCCTCGACCGTGAGTTCCTCACCGCCGAAAGCGACCTTTTTCCCCGCGGAGCGCGACGTGGCGCAAAGCCGCAGCTTATGCAACCCAAACCGCCGCAACGCCAGCACTTTCAGGATTTCCTGTCCCACCGCACCGGTGGCTCCAACCACACAAACGTTATACCCCGCCAAACAAACAAACCCCCTGTTCTTTTCCATCCGAAGGTGACGATGATCGGCTGCAACTTTGGCCTTAGAGTACCTGGAACGCGGCCTGTCAATCTTTTCTAGCCGAAGGTGACGATGATCGGCTGCAACTGACGCCCTTGAAGCGCCTCAATGATGGTCGCCCCAAGCAGGTCCATCTTCGCGATCAGCGAGTTCGGCTTGTGCTGCGGGCTGTCCTGCCCGAAGGGCACCATATATACATTCCGCGTGTTCAACAGCGTCCCGATGTTCCGCGCGTTCAAGCCCAGCCCGTCATTGGTGGAAATGGCGACGACCACCGGACGCATGTTCCGCAGCTGGGCTTTGGCCGCCATCAACACCGGCCCGTCCGTAATCCCGTTGGCGAGTTTCGCCACCGAGTTGCCCGTGCACGGAGCAAGCACGACCACGTCAAACAGCTTCTGGGGACCGATCGGTTCAACCTCGACGATGTTGGTGAACACCTTCTTCCCAGTGACCAGGCTCAGCCTGCCCATCCACTGTTTAGCGGCCCCGTACCGCGTATCAGTGGTGGCGGTTTCCCGGGACATGATCGGGTAGATCTCGGCCCCTTCCTTGACGAATTGTTCGATTTGCCGCACCACCGGTTCCAGGGTGCAAAACGACGCGGTAAGCGCGAAGCCGATCTTAACTCCCTTGAGCTGCATCAGCCAGCACCCCCCTATGTACAGAAGTCCCTTGGAGGATGGTGCCGTGCAGCAACCGCTGGATAGTCCGGGCGATAATCCGGCCGGCTGAGGCGGGCGCGACTTTGCCGGGCAGGTTCGGCGCCAGGCAGGCGTTCAAACCCAACGCGCGGGCCGCGGTGAAGTCGGTTCCGCCCGGCGCCGAAGCCAGGTCGATGATGCAGGCCTCCGGGTTGACGGCCTTTAAAAGCTTCTTGTCAAGGATCGGAGCCGGAACCGTATTGAAAATGAGGTCCGCCAGAGCGAGTTGGTCGGCCAGCCGTTCCGGGACCACCGTGGCCAAACCCATTTCGCAGGCCCTGGCCAAGGCCGCCGGATTGCGGGCCATCACCGTGGTCTTCGCGCCGAGGGCGTTCACCGTTCTGGCCAGCGTCATTCCCAGGTTGCCGAAGCCCAAAACCACCACCTGAGAACCGTGAATCGTAAACGGCGTCTTCTCCATGGCCAGTTGGACGGCTCCCTCGGCGGAGGGGATCGAGTTCAGGATGGCGAATTCCTGAAACTCAACCAACTCGATCATCCGGAGCCCCAACTCCGCCGCCAACCGGGTCAGGTACTCCTTGGCCAAAACCGCGAAGATCGGTACTTGGGCACCGACGTTCTCAAGCATCTCCCTGGTTATGACCGGCGCTTCCCCCGTTACGGTGTGCAGGCGACCATCCCGGTCCAGACCGGGCAAGGGCACGACAAGCACATCGATGTCCACCAGGATCTCATTCGGATCGTTGCAGGCCAAAACCTCCGGCGCGTTTTCCAAAACGGGGAGGCCATAAGCCCTCACCCGGGCGCCCATGGCCGCGAATTCCTGAACAATGTAGACTCCCCGCCCGTCGCCGCCCAGCACACCAATTCTCAAACCCACCAGCGGCTGCATCTTTGCACCTCCCCTTGGTTGCTAGCCAATATATGACCAGCAGCCGGGAGAGGTGCCTGTCACGGGCCGGGGTGGCGGCGGCCGGGGTGGCGGCGCTTACTCAAAGATCAGGTTTTCCAGTCCGACCACCAGTTCGCGGAGTCCGACCACCCGGCGCACCGCCAACAGCACCCCCGGCATGAACGACTCCCGGGAAATCGAATCATGCCTGATCGACAGGGTTTGACCCAGACCGCCGAAAATCACTTCCTGGTGCGCCACCAGCCCCGGCAGGCGGACACTGTGAATGCGGATGCCGCCGTCGTAGCTCCCGCCCCGGACACCGTCAAGCTTCAAGACCTTGGTTGCCGAAGGCTGCCGGTACCCGCCGCGGGCGCTGCTGATCATTTCGGCCGTCTTGATGGCGGTGCCGGACGGGGCGTCCGCCTTCTGGTCGTGGTGCAGTTCGATAATCTCCACCGCCGGCATGAACTTCGCCGTCATTTCCGCGAACTTCATCATCAGGACGGCCCCAACGGCGAAATTGGGGGCCACGAATCCGCCCACACCCGTTTCGGCGCAAAGCCGACGCAACTCCGCCAGGTCTTCGCTGCTCATTCCGGTGGTGCCGATCACCGGATGCACCCCGGCCCGGATCGCGGTCCGGGCGTTCGCGGCCACGGCCGTGGGCGCGGTGAAGTCGACCATTACCCGGGGTTTGGCCTCCTTGAGCATTTCCTCCAGGTCGCCGCTCACGGTGACCCCCAGCGGGTCCAGCCCGGCCAGGACCCCCGCGTCGGCACCAAGGCCGTGCGGGTCGGCGGCGCCGACCAGTTTCAACCCGTCTTCCCTCGCCAGGGCCCGCACAACTTCCCGTCCCATTCTTCCGGCGGCACCGCAAACGGCTACTCGAACGATGGTACCCACACCTTTCCGGAAATGTTTTCTGCATATTTGGAATTAAACAAGTATTATAACACGGCTTGTCCGGGTGTCAAGCCGCTCCAGGACGTAAAAACGGCCTCCGGGCCCGGCAGAGCGCGAAAAGTGCCCCCCAAAACGTGGCGGGAGCTGTTTTGCACCGCGCAGGTGCGGGTGCCGCAGCAGGGCTTTTATTCCCGGACTTCCCGCAGGACCACGATCCGCTCCCGTTCCCGGCTGAGGTTGGGCAGCCGGTAGTCGGCCGACGGGTAGCCGCTGGAGTCGGAGAGGTGATAGTAACGGCTTGGGCCGGGGTACTTGAAGCGTACCCGGTAGACCCGGACGTCCCGGGGGTCTCCCTCTTTCAATTCACACACCCTCTTTTGCGTGCCGCCAGCTTTGATCTCGTCCACGGTCATGATCTCGGTCTTGACTTTCAATCCACACACCCTCTTTTGCGTGCCGCCAGCCCTGGTGCAGGATGCTCACGTTGATGCGGCCGTCCGGACAGTCCTGCCGCTCGGCAACGCCGTGGAAAACGAAGGCGTCTTGTCCGGCCACGGACTCCACCAGTCCGCCCACCACCTCAAAATCGCTGCGCGTGCCCCGGATGATGTCCGCCGGATTGAACGGCTGATTCAGGAGCAGTTCCTGTTCGTAGTGTTCGTACAGAGACCAGAGCAGGTTTTCCAGGTCGGGGTCGGGGTACGTGATCGCCAGGCCGATTTCGGTGGACGCCTCCCGGCGGGGGATCATGTGGTTGTGGGCGTACAGCTTTTCGGTCAAGCTGTCGACGATGTGCCGGACCTGCTCCGCCGGCGGGGGGGCCCGGCGCAGAGCGAGCAGCTTTTGGGCCAGGGACCGGACCAGCAGATAGTTGCGGTGCACATTCCCGAGGGCCAAAGGGTGGATCTTTTCGGCCAGCAAAAGGAAAGTCCGGCGGCGGTCTTCGTCGTTGGACATCCCCGCCATTTCGCGGGCCAGGGCCAAGAAGGAATAGACATCCTCGACGTTGACCGGAATCCTGGCGTTGGGGTTGACCGGGTCCTTGGGGTTGAAGGCGCTGACCACGCTGGGGTCGATGGGTCCCAACTCACCCATGGTGCCCATGACCACTTCGTCCGCCCCCAGGCAGATCAAGGTGCCCGCACTGTAAGCCCGGTATGGGACCAGGACCGAGAAGTCCGGCGCCCACTCCCGGATCAGGTGCGCCAGGCGCCACGGGGTGAGCACGTCGCCGCCACGGCTGTACAAAAAGAGGTCCAGCCGTTTGCATGTTGGCAGCAGCCGCAGGTGACGGTGAAACACCGGCAAAACGTCCGGGGCGATCCGGGTGCTCACGTTTTCCCGGTCACCGGTGATATAGGCGATCACTTGCGACCCGCGCTTGCGGGCGATCTCCGCCATCAGGGAGCGCCTGGCGGCATAATTCATGCCTTAAAAACCTCGCCCGTCCTTGAAAATTGCCCCACAAAAGGTACCCCCCCTCCTCCCGAAAAAGGGGGACAGTCCCCCTTTTTTGAGTGACCCAAGGGGTCAGGAATGCTTTTTCCCTTAAACCCCTTTTCCCCGGTCCCCGGTCCTCTAAGTCTCTAGTATGGTCCGCGCAAGGGCGATTTAATATCGCCGCCAAAAGGAACCCCCGCGGAAGCGGTGGCGGGAGCGCTAGACGCTGGAACGGCCGAAACGGGACACGGACTGGTTGTTCGCCAGCTCGACGATCACCACCTCGGTCCCGATTTTGCGGACCGCCTCCCAAGGTATGGTCAATTGCTGCCGTTCCGACCACATACTGACGATATTGCTGCGCCGCGGCAGGATGATGGCGTGCACGTGCCCGGAATCGGCATCAATGGTTAGATCGGACTCCCCGATCACCCCCAGGCGGGCGCCGTTAAAGATATTCACCACCTCTTTGCCCATCAGTTCGGTCAGGCGCATGCCTAAACCTCCTTCCCCCGACTCCGGAACATTCTCAGAAACACCGCCCACAGCCGTACCGCAAACGGCTGCGCGATGGCCAGTCCAATGGCGAACGCGGCCAACGGTTCGACCTCAATCCCGCCCAGCTTGATCTTGTTCGGCAGGCTCACCTCGAGAAAAGTGAACAGCATGATCAGCGAGAGATATATCCCGCCGGCTATGCCCACGAGTTGAAAAACGGCTTCCGATAACGGGGTGGCCCGGGGTTCCAACTCCCAGGACTTGTGGCTCCGGAACCGGGAGGCCCGCAACCTGATTCGCTCCCGCACCGAAAAAAAAACCAGTGCCAACATCAGCAGGAATAACAGGGTCGCCGTGATCATCCGTCCCACCCCCTAACATTCTTATGGGACGGGTCCGGCCGATATGACCAGGCATGGTGGACAACGCATAGCTATTTCCCGGTTGAGCCGAAACCGCCGGCTCCCCTCACCGTCTCCGCCAATTCATAGACGTACTCCACCTCCGCCACGGCGATCGGAACGCACACCAATTGCGCGATCCGGTCCCCGGGGTTCAGCGTGAAGGGTTCGGTGCCGTGATTGACAATGGGGCAGATGATCTCTCCCGTGTAGTCGGCGTCGATGACCCCGACGCTGTTGGCCAGGGTGATGCCGTGCTTCGCCGCCAGGCCGCTGCGCCCGAACACCAGCCCGACCAGGTTGCGGGACGGAAGCTGGACCGCGATGCCCGTTGGAATCTGGGCCCGTTCTCCGGGGGCGATGGTCAGGGGGGCGTCGAGGGCGGCACAGAGGTCGAGTCCGGCCGAACCGGATGTGGCGTAGGCCGGTTGGGGCCAGGACCGTCCGATGAGAGGGTTCAGCTTCTTGACGCGCAGTACGATCCGGGCGTCTTCGTCCATGGTCGCCCTCAACCGAGCCGCGAGAGCGCCGACGGCCAGGCGCCGTCTTCCTGCCACGGGCCGATGGAAGCCAGGGAGAGTTTGTCCCGCCGGAAAATCTGGTCACACACGGCGGCGATTTGTTCGGTTTTTACCCGGGCCAGTTCGGCCACGATCTCCTCCGGTGTCTGCACGCGGCCGAGATACAGCTGCGACTTCCCGAGGCGGCTCATCCGGGCGTTGACGCTCTCCAGGCTCAAGAGAAAACTGCCCTTGAGCTGTTCCTTGGTTCTGGCCATCTCTTCCTCAGTCACCCCGCCGTTGCGGAGGTCGTTCACCTCATCCAGGATGATATCCAGCACGGTGCCGATGTTATCCCGGCTCAGTCCCGCGTAAATCCCAAAAAGCCCGGTGTCCCGGTAGGAACTGTGATAGGAATAAACATTATAGGCCAGGCCAAGCTGCTCGCGCACCTTCTGGAACAGGCGCGAACTCATCCCCCCGCCGAGCAAGGTGTTCAACACCTGCAGCACGTAGATGTGCTCGTCGTCCAGGCGCAGGCCCTGGGAGCCGATGCACAGGTGCACCTGTTCGGTGTCTTTGTCCCGGCATTCCACCCTCTGGCTGGGGTGCGGCGCGGTCAGCGCCCGCGGCGGACCCTCGGGGGGCAGGTCACGGAAAATGCGGGCCAAGAGTTCGGCCACTCGTTCGTGCTTTACGTTTCCGGCCACCGCGATGACATACCGCCCTTGGCGGTAGTGACGGTCATAATAGTCCAGCAGATCGGCCCGGGAAAGGTTTTGAATCACCGCGGCGCTGCCGATGACCGGTCGGCCGAGCGCATGCGTGTTCCAGAGCGCCTTGGCGAGGATGTCGTGGACCAGTTCGTCGGGGGTGTCCTCGTACATCTTGATCTCTTCCACTATGACGTTGCGTTCCCGCTCCACGTCTTCCGGCGCAAATCGCGCTTGAAAGAGCATGTCCGTCAGCACGTCGACCGCCAGGTCGAGGTGCTCGTCCAGCACCCGGGCGTAGTAGCAGGTGTACTCCTTTGTGGTGAAGGCGTTCAACTGGCCGCCGACGCGGTCCAGGGCTTCGGCGATGTCCTTCGCCGAGCGCTTCTCGGTGCCCTTGAACAGCATGTGCTCAATGAAGTGGCAAACTCCGGTCGCCGAATCCGTTTCGTCGCGGGACCCGGCGTCCACCCAGAACCCGACCGCCGCCGACCGGACGTGCGGGATCTCCTCGGTGAGGATGCACACGCCGTTGTCGAGCATCACCTTATTGATCATCTAATCTTTAAACCTCCAAAACTGACGCATTGTCTGCTTTATTCGCCCCGATGCTGGAAACTCCTTCCCGGTGGACATGTCTCCCGATGCTCCCGAAAAAGGGTAAAAAGGGGGACTGTCCCCCTTTTTGTCTTCGCCCAACAACCGGCCAACGGTTACGAGCCGGTAACCGTCCTTCTCCAATTCGGTGATGATCACCGGCAGCGCCTTCGTGGTGGATTCCAGCGGGTGCATCAGCACAATCGCCCCCGGGTGCACCCGGTTCACCACCCGGCCGATGATCGTATCAGCGTTGCGGAACTTCCAGTCCACGGTGTCCACGCTCCAAAGGACCGTTCGGTAGCCGGCCTGCTCGGCCGCCTGGAGCACCGCCGGGCCGTGTTCCCCATAGGGCGGCGCGAACAATGTGGTGCGCTGCGCGATGATTCCCCGGATCACGGCCTCGGCCTTCCGGATGTCCTGCAAGTTCTGTCCCAACGACAGCATGTCGGGATGGGGATGCCCGAACCCGTGGTTGCCGATCTCGTGGCCCTCCGCCGCCATCCGGCGCACCAGGTCCGGAAATTTGCCGGCCCACCGCCCGGTGACAAAAAAGGTGAGCTTTGTATCGTGCTGCCGGCAAATGTCCAAGATCGCGGGGAGGCACTCCTCTCCCCAATCCACGTTTACCGCCAGCGCCGCCACCTTGGAGTCATCCGGGCCATGCCTGAAAGGCTCCGGCCCGGCGACCGGAACGCCGGGCGTCCATCGCCACCAGAACCCGCCCACGGCCAGACAGAGAACTGACGTCAAGATTATCAGTTTGGCACGCAACATCCCCACCCCCATTCAAGAGTATGCGCGGGGGTAAGGATACTGACCCGGAAAACAAGCAGGCCCCTTTGGGCCCGTAGCGCAAACACCGGTAAAAGAAGATCCGGTTCGAGGATCGGCAGATTGAGGTATCATTCCGATCCCGGCTCCTGGTCCCTCATTCCGAATTCAAGACCCCGGCCTTCTCCGGGTTCAGGTTCCGGCTTCTGATCCTGGTTTCTTGCCCTTCATTCTGGATTCTGAATTCTGGATTCTGAATTCTGGTTCCCCCTGGCTTATCTCCGGGAAAACCGCGAACGCGGACGCCGGTCCGCCGCCCGGTCGTCACCCGCAAAGGCCGGCCGGTCGCCTTCCCCGACGCCACCGGCAGGGGGCTCCATGGCTTCTCTCTTTGACAGTTTCAGGCGGCCCTGGTTGTCGAAACCGATGGCCTTTACCAGAATTTGGTCCCCCTCCCGAACGACGTCTTCCACTTTGCGCACCCGGTTATGGGCCAACTGCGAGATGTGGACCAGTCCGTCTTTGCCGGGCAGCCCGAGCACCCCGGGGATAACCTCCACGAAGCACCCGAATTCCATTATTTTTACCACGCGGCCGAGGTACACCTCGCCCACCTTGACTTCGGCGGTGATCGTCTTGATGATGTCCAGGGCCTTTTTGCCGCCCTCCGGCTCCGGAGCGGTGATGTACACCCGCCCGTCGTCTTCCACGTCGATGTCCACCCCGGTGGTCTCCGAAATCTTCCTGATGATCTTGCCGCCCGGACCGATGATGTCCCGTATCTTCTCCGGATCAATGGCGGTGTGGATGATCCGCGGCGCCCGCGGGGAAATCTCCGGCCTGGGTCCGGGGAGCACCTCCTTGTACCGGTCCAGGATGTAAAGCCGCGCGTCCCGCGCCTGCGCCATAGCCTGGGCGAGTATTTGCGGGGTGATCCCGGCGATCTTGATGTCCATCTGGAGGGCGGTGATCCCGCCTTCGGTGCCGGCCACCTTGAAGTCCATGTCCCCCAAGTGGTCCTCCGTGCCCTGAATATCGGTCAGGACGGCAACCTCGTCGCCCTCCTTGACCAAGCCCATCGCGATGCCCGCCACCGGGGCCTTGATCGGCACCCCCGCGTCCATCAGGGCCAGGCAACTGCCGCAGACACTGGCCATGGACGTCGACCCGTTGGAACTAAGCACCTCGGACACGATGCGTATGGTGTACGGGAAGGCCTCCTCTCCCGGCAGAACCGCCTCCAGGGCCCGCCCCGCCAGGGCGCCGTGGCCGATCTCCCGGCGGCCCGCCGAGCGGATGGGGCGCGCCTCCCCGGTTGAGAAATGGGGGAAGTTGTAGTGATGCATAAACCGCCTGGTTTCCTGGGTGTCCAGCCCGTCGAGGATCTGCTCGTCCCGCACGGCACCAAGGGTAATCGCCGAAAGCACCTGGGTCTGACCGCGCTGGAAAAGGCCGGAACCATGGGCGCGCGGCAGGACGTCCACCTCCACGCTGATGTCCCTGATTTCGTCGAAGGCGCGGCCGTCGAGCCGTACCTTGTCTTTTAGCACCAACTCCCGCACGGCTTCTTTCTCCAGCTTGTCGACCAGGCTTTTCAGGCGTTGTTCCGCCTCCGGAAAGTCGGCCAGAGCGGCATTGACGATTTCGGCCTTGGCCGCTTCCAGGTGCCGGTCGGCGGATTTCTTGTCCAGCCGTTCATCCTTGCAGTGGTGCACGGCGGCCCGCATCTTTTCGTATCCAACGGTCCGCACTGCCGCGACCAGTTCCGGCTCCGGTTCGCCGGCCGGCACCTCAATCTTCGGGTGGGCCCAACCCAGGGGTTCAACCTGGGCCCGGACCTCGGCGACCCATTCCGCAATCCGCCTGATTTCGGCGTGCGCTTTGGTGAGCGCATCCACCATTACTTCCTCGGAAACCTCATTTGCGCCGGCCTCCACCATGTTGATCGCTTCCCGGGTTCCCGCGACGGTCAGGTGCAGATCGGACTTTTGGTCCTCCTCGAGCGTGGGGTTGACCACCAACTGCCCGTCAACCATCCCCATGATCACCGCCCCCACCGGGCCGGCGAACGGGATGTCCGAAAGAGTCAGCGCCACCGACGCGCCCAGGATCGCGGTGATCGCCGGCGAGCAATCCTGGTCCACCGACATCACCAGCGCCACCACGTGCACGTCCTGGGTGAAGTTCCCCGGGAAGAGCGGCCTGATGGACCGGTCGACCAGCCGCGCCGCAAGAATGGCTTTTTCACCGGGGCGTCCTTCACGCTTCATGAAGCTCCCGGGAATCCGCCCCACGGCATAGTGACGCTCTTCGTAGTCCACGGTCAGCGGGAAAAAGTCCAGACCTTCCCGGAGCGCCTCCCGGGTGGCCGCCACCAGTACGACCGTCTCCCCGTAGCGGGCCAGAACGGCGGCGGAAGCCTGCCCGGCCACACGCCCGATGTCCACGCTGAATGTCCGGCCGCCGATTTCAATTGCTTTGGTAATATAATCTTGCTCAGCCATGAATCTGCCTTATCCTCCTAACAATCATATTTATTGCAGCCGGTTGACACCCAGAAACGGCAAGAAGCAGGGGATGGTTCCCCTACTTCCGTAGTCCAAGTTCCTGGATGAGCTTCCGGTAGCGGTCCGGATCGCGATCCCGCAGGTAATTCAACAGCGCCCGGCGTTGTCCGACCATCTTCAGGAGCCCCCGCCGGGAATGGAAGTCTTTACGGTGCGTCTTCAGGTGTTCGGTGAGCAGATTGATCCGCTCGGTAAGAATCGCCACCTGTACTTCGGGGGAACCGGTGTCGTTCTCGTGCAGCTTGAACTTGTCGATTATGGGTTGCTTCCGGTCCACACTCAGGGTCATTGTAAAAACTACCTCCATATTGTAATTAAGTAATCGCCGTCGGCCAAGCCCGACGCCGGAGTCTCGCCGGGCCTAGCCGACAGTTCATCCTACTTGCCGATCACCGTAACCACCAAGCGCCTGCCGGGGAGGTCTTTGGCCACGATATCAAAGACGCGTCCCGATTTGGCAATGAAACCTCTGAAGCGCGTAGCCGCAGGAATGTAACCGGGAATTCCGGATGCCGCCTCAATGATGTCGTTGATGGAGATGTCCTCCTGGCGCCTCTGGTTCAGCCTTTTCCGGGCGTGTTCCGTAATTACTACCGGCATGCCTGCTTCCCTTAACCTTAGGTTTCCTTTTCCGCCAGGAACGCATACAGCGCATCCGAAAAAGCGCACATTTTGGCTTCCTCGGCACTCTCGCCGACTCCCGAGGCCCGGTAGAGAGCTTCGAGTTCGTCCTTAAGACGCTGAAAATCATCACTAAGACAGATAACGGCGATCTGGTCAAGCCATTTCTTTATTTCGTCTTCGGACACGTCGTACTTCGGAAACCCCACTCTTCCCCCCACCTTTTGCGCTCCGCCTTATTCTAGCATAACCACCGGCACGATGTAAACGTGCATAATTGTGGAGGCCAAAAGGGGGTGTTCGTGGTCACTCACCAGTCCGGGCCTCCCGGACGTCGGCCTCGATTTGGCGGATAAGTTCCGCGGGGGAACCGAACTTCTGTTCCCCCCGCAGATACCGTTCGAAAAAGACCCGCATCGACTTACCGTACAGATTGTCGGCAACGTCAAAAAGGTGGACCTCCAGGTTCCGGCGGGACTCGGCCCCGGTGAACGTCGGCCGGCAACCGATGTTCGCCACCCCGGAGTGCCTTTGCCCGCCTATTTGCGCCTTGACGGCGTAGACTCCGTTGGCCGGGATCAGGATGTCCGGGCTGGTCTCCAGGTTGGCCGTCGGAAATCCCAGCTTGCGGCCGCGACCGTCTCCGGAAACCACCGTGCCGTCGACGAAAGGAGCAAAGCCGAGAAACCGCCGGGCCTCCTCCACCCGCCCCCGGGATAACAGTTCGCGGATCTTGGTACTGCTCACCACTTCCCCGGCAACCTCAACCGGTTCGACCACGTTGGTTTCGAAGCCGTAGGCCGGCGACCGCTCCTTCAGCGTCTCCGGGGTGCCCCGCCCGCGGTGTCCGAACGTATAGTTGTAGCCGACAAACACACTGACGACTCCCAACTCGCTGTAGAGCACATCCCGGATGAACTCCTCCGGCGCCAACCGGGCGAATTCCAGGGTGAACGGAATTCGCAGGAGCAGCCGGACCCCAAGTCCGGCCATGATTTCTTCCTTGGATTCCTGGGTCAGCAGCAGGGGAGGAGCGTGCTCGGGGCGCAGCACCGACACCGGATGGGGATGAAAAGTGAAAATGCCGGGTACGCCGCCCAACCGGCGCCCCCTTTCCACCAGCCTCAAAATGAGTTCCTGGTGCCCGAGATGCACCCCGTCAAAGTTACCCAGGCCGATCACCAAACGAGGGTAATGGTAGCGCAGGTTCTTGAAATTAGTCCTTAAGTCCAACTCCCCGCTCCCCTTCCGCTCCCTAGTCCGCCCGTATTCCCTAGGCTGTGCCCCGCACCCAAACCGGCTGAAAGGCCGCCGGCTCCCGCGCGCCTCCCGCCGCGACCGGCTTGGCCACGGCCAGAAGCCCGGTTTCGTCCCGCAGGCGCACATACCCGTTCACCTCTTGCGGGCCGGGGCCTGCGGCGATTCCGGGAGGATAGACGGCTCTCCCGGAGAGAACGGCCCGTGACGCTCCGGCCTGAACGAGCACCGCCGGCAGATGGCTCAGGGCGGTTTCCACCCCGACCAACTCTCCGGAGGGCGATTCCCGGATTTCCTCCAGCGTCCGTGCCGCCACAATGGAAAACGGACCTACCGCCGACCGCACCAGGAAAGACATGTAGGCCCCGCACCCCAACCGGGCCCCGATGTCCGCGCACAGGGTGCGGATATAGGTACCCTTGCTGCAGGATACGTCAATGAGCACCCGCGGGTGCGCACTGCGCTCAAACCGGGTCTGCACCAGCCGGAGGCGGTGGATCACGACCGGGCGCGCTTCACGCGGCACTTCCACCCCGCGGCGCGCCAATTCATACAACTTCTGGCCCTTTATCTTGCGCGCCGAGGTCATCGGGGGCACCTGCAGCCCCGGGCCGGCAAACCCGGCGAGCACCTCTTCCAGGCGATTCGGGTCCAGACCGTCTGGAAGGGGCTCGACCCGTTGAACATCCCCTTGAGCATCCCCGGTCCCGGTGGTGATCCCCAGGACGAGTTCGGCGCGGTAGACTTTGTCGTCCGCAATATACTGCGCGATCCGGGTCGCCCGGCCCACGCAGACAACCAGCACCCCGGCAGCCAGCGGGTCCAGCGTGCCGGTATGGCCGACCTTCCCGAGCCCCAGTCTCTTCCTCAAGAAGGCGACCACGTCGTGGGAGGTCATCCCGGGAGGTTTGAGAACATTAAGGACTCCTTCCATCCAACGCCTCCGCGACCACCTTTTCCGTAGCGCCCAATACCAGCCGCTCGGCCTCCGCCAGTTCACCGGCCAACCGGCAGCCGGCGGCCCGGGGATGCCCGCCGCCGCCGAAGACCGCGGCCAGCGCCGCCACGTCCACGGCCCGCTTGGACCGGAAACCGACCTTGATCTGACCCTCGGGCAGTTCCCGGAACAAAATCCCGACTTCCACCCCGCTGATCCTGCGGGCGTAGTTGATCAGGTCCTCGACATCCGCCTCTTCTCCGGATTCCGCCTCCATGGCCCTGGTCAGCTTCAGCCAGGCGATCCGCCCGCCGGCGCTCAAAGCCAGCGTGCCCAGTACCCGGTGCAGCAGCCTGATGGCGGCCAGAGGTTTTTCGTCGAAAATGCGCGTGTTGACGGCCGCCGCATCCAGTCCCATCTCGATCAAGCGGGCGATACGCCGGTGCGTTCCCGCCGTAGTGTTCTCGTACCGGAAAGAACCGGTGTCCGTGGCGATCGCCACGTACAAGCAGACCGAAACCTCCGGGCTTATTTCCACCCCGAGGGGTTCGGCCAGATCGAACACGATTTCGCCGACGGCCGCCGCCGCCGGGTCGATATGGTTTAAGTCTCCATACCGGCCGGTCGATATGTGGTGGTCGATATTGACCACCCGGAGTCCGGGGCGGGACAGAAGGGGCTTGATATCCGTTCCGAGACGCTCGGGACTCGAACAATCCAGCGTCACCAGGCAGTCGTAGTCAGCGTCCGGGACGGTGCCGACGCGGATTTGCGCCACACCGGGCAAGAAGCGGTACATCGGTGGAATCGGGTCCTGACTGACCATCCGCACCTTTTTCCCCAGTTGTTCCAACATCAGCCCCAGCGCCAAGGTCGAACCGACGCTGTCGCCGTCCGGCAGGACGTGACCAGCCAGAACCGGCCTTACCGCCCGCTTGAGTTCCGCGGCGACGGCCGCCAGGCTTTTGTTACCCATCTTGCTGACCAGGCTGCCCCTTTCCGATGTCCTTGATCATTTGGAGGATCCGGGTCCCCTCCTGAATCGACGGGTCGTGAACGAAACTCACTTCGGGTGTGTACCTGAGCCGGATCCGCTTCCCAAGTTCGGTCCGGATGAACCCCTGGGCACGGCGGAGAACCTTCAGGGAAGCATCCCGGTCTTCGTTGCTCCCCAGCACGCTCACGAACACTTTGGCATAGCGCAGGTCCGAAGAGACTTCCACCACGGTGACGGTCACGAAACCGAGGCGCGGATCCTTCATCTCACGCAACAAGTCTGAAATTTCTTTCTTGATCTCCTCAGCCAGCCGTTCCGGCCTGAAAGCCATCAGTTCACCTCCCGCGCAGCGACAAGGCTACAGCTCACGCTGGATCTCTTCCGTCGTGTGGAACTCCAGTTGGTCACCTTCCTGGACGTCGTTGAACTTCTCCAGGGTCAGACCGCATTCGTAGCCCTGCACCACCTCGCGCACATCGTCTTTGAACCGTTTCAGGGAAGAAAGCCGTCCGTCGTGCACGACCTTGCCGTCGCGGATCACCCGAACGCCCGCGTCCCGCGTGATTTTGCCTTCCAGAACGTAGCAGCCGGCGATCGTCCCCACCCGGGAGACTTTAAAGATCTGGCGCACCTCCGCGTGCCCCAGAATCACTTCCCGGTAGGTCGGCTCAAGGAGCCCGCTCAAAGCGGCCTTCACATCGTCCAGTGCCTCGTAGATCACCTGGTACAGGCGGATGTCCACCTGTTCTTTCTCGGCCGCCTTCCGGGCGTTTACATCGGGCCGCACGTTGAAACCGATAATGATCGCGCCTGCCAGCGCGGCCAGGTTCACGTCGCTTTCGGTGACGGCGCCGACGCCCTGGTGAATCAATTGGACCTTGACTTCTTCGGTGCTCAATCGTTGCAGGGACCCGACCATGGCCTCCGCCGAGCCCTGCACGTCCGCCTTGACGATCAGCGGCAGTTCCTTTACGGTTCCTTCCTGAATACGCCTGAATACGTCCTCCAGGGAAATCCGTCCCGAGACCTTATGTTCCTGCTGCCGCTTCCGCTCCTGACGCTTCATGGCGATCTGCCGCGCGACCTTCTCCTCGGGCACCTCATAAAAACGCTCCCCGGCCTGCGGCACCTCGGAAAAGCCCAGGACTTCCACCGGCGCGGACGGACCCGCTTTTTTCACCCGCCGACCCTTGTGGTCAATCATGGCGCGCACACGGCAGAAAGCGTTGCCGGCCACCAGAGAATCGCCGACCTCCACCGTTCCGTTCTCTACCAGCACCGTGACCACCGGTCCACGCCCCTTGTCAAGCTGGGACTCGATCACCGTGCCCCTGGCGCTTCTGAACGGATTGGCTTTGAGTTCATTCACCTCGGCCACCAGGAGGATCATCTCCAGCAGTTCTTCAAGGCCGGTTTTCTGCAGTGCCGATACCGGAACGCAAATGGTGTCGCCGCCCCATTCCTCGGCGACCAGGCCGTATTCGGTAAGCTGCTGCTTGACTTTCTCCGGATTGGCGTCCGGCTTGTCGATCTTGTTGATCGCCACAATGATCGGCACCCCGGCCGCTTTGGCGTGATTTATGGCCTCCACCGTCTGGGGCTTCACCCCGTCGTCGGCCGCCACCACCAGAATAGCCACGTCCGTAATCCGGGCTCCGCGGGCCCGCATCGCCGTGAAGGCTTCGTGACCCGGGGTGTCCAGAAAGGTGATCCGCTTTTGCTGGTGCTTGACCTGGTAAGCTCCGATGTGCTGGGTGATGCCGCCGGCTTCGGTCGCCGTTACGTTGGCGTCCCGGATGGCGTCCAGAAGCGAGGTCTTGCCGTGGTCGACGTGACCCAGTATGGTGACCACCGGCGGCCGGGATTGCAGCTTCTCCGGCTCTTCCTCTTCCGGTTCCAGTTCCAGCAGTTCCTCCAGATCGAGTTGACGCTCCTTGACCTCCACCCGGAAGCCCATTTCTTCGGCCACCACCACCGCGGTCTCCACATCGATCTCCTGATTGATCGTGGCCATGCTCCCCAGAAACATAAGTTGCTTAATAATCTCCGCCGATTTGACGCCCATTCTCTCGGCCAGATCTTTCACCGTCAGGCCGCCGGTAAGCACGACCGGCTTCCGTTCCGACGGCGGAACCTGACGCGGCCCGCGCTGCCTTTCCTTTGGGCGGGCACGGAACCGGCTTTCTTTGTCGGCCACATTCTTGTCCCAGTGCGTCCGGCGGTCTTTCTCCTTCTTGTCGGCAAACCGCTGTTGCCCCACGCTCTTGTCGGGCTTCGCCGCTTCCAGTTCCGCGGGAGGCTTGGGGATCGCCTTGCTTGGAATCCCCCGGGCCAGGGGCCTTGCGGCGCCGGGACCGGGATGTGGTGTTCCCGCGCCGGCCTGCCCGGGACGACCCCGGTGCTGCGGCGGTCTTCCGGGAACGGGCGGCCTGGCACCCTGAGCCGGGCGGGGCGGTCCCGGATAACGTCCAGCCGCCGGCGCCTGCGGACGGGGCGCTCCGCCTCCCGCGTGCGGAGGCCGCGGGGCGCCGGGCTGAGGCCGTCCCGCGTACGACGGACGAGCACCGGACCCGGAAGGCGGCGGACGCCGCTCCGGCGCCGGACGCGGCGGCAGCGGCCGCGCCGGGCGGTGCCGTTCCGGTTGAGGCGCCGGTGCCGCCGGACGCGGCGCCGGACGCGCCTCCCGGGGCGGGGCTTCCACAACCGGTTTTTCCGGCGGCGCGGGGGGCGGTGCCTTGGCCTCTTCTCCGGAGGCGGGAGGCAGAATTGTCGGCACCCGGAACGGCCGTTCAATCAAACGCTTGTCCGGCGGGCGCTGTGGCACTTTGTCCACCAGCCCGGGGCCGTACTGGCTCAGTTTGACACCCCGGGAACGCGGTTGTCCGGCCGGCCCGGCCCGCTCCTCCGGTGCGGCCGTGCCGACCTTGGATTTGTCACCCTTCTTGCCCGGGTTCAGGTGCTCCCGCAGGCGCACAATGTCCTCCGGGTCCAGGGTGCTCATATGTGATTTGACCGCGACACCCAGGTCCGTTAAAACCTTGAGCAACTCCTTGCTCCCCATGTTAATCTCTTTGGCCACTTCGTGGACCCTTTTTTTCGTCAAGTAATCACCTCCACTGATCACGGCTCCTATACTGAACCGTCCTCCGTGCTTTCCAGTAAATCCAACACGCGCCGGGCCAGATTGTCTTCGAGGAGGGCCAGCACTGCTCTCGGAGACTTGCCCACGGCAATCCCGAGTTCGCCCTTGGTGCCGAACTCCACGCACGGGACCGCGTAGCGCGCGGATAGGGCGACAAAATCCCGCCGCGTCGCCGGTGCCGCGTCCCGGGCCACAATCACCAGCCGCGCCTGGTGTCTTTCCAACTTGGCCCGCACCCCCTCATCGCCGGAGACCACGTTGCGGGAGCGCTGACCGAGACCCAACAGTTTATACACCGCCTGCACGTCGCTCTATCTCCCTCCGGAGCTCCTGAATGGTTTCCGATGGAACCCCTGTTTTCAGGGCCTTTTCCAACCTCCTCGTCCCAACGGCCTGCTCGACACACAACTCTTTGCCGCACACGTAGGCGCCCCGTCCCGGGCGCTTTCCGGTCGGATCTATCTCAACGGTGCCCGCCGGGGTGCGCACCACCCTGATCAGCTCCCTTTTGGGACGCATCTCCCGGCAACCCAGGCACATGCGTAACGGCACCTTTTTGGGGGGCATTCCAAGACCTCCCGGAGTCGTAGAATCGGGCCACCCGCGTCAGCCAAAATCATACCTGTTCGTAGCCCTGTTGCTCCAAGTATTCACGGTAAATCTCAGCCATCTGCGCTTCGCTTTTGATGTCGATTTTCCAGCCGGTCAGCTTGGCGGCCAGCCGGGCGTTTTGCCCTTCCTTCCCAATGGCCAGCGACAATTGGTAGTCAGGCACGATCACCCGGGCGATTTTTTCCTCCTCCCACACCTCCACCGCGATCACCTTGGCCGGGCTCAACGAACTGGACACGAACTTCGAGGAGTCGGGGCTCCATTTCACCACGTCAATTTTCTCACCGTTCAACTCCTGGACGATCGCCTGTACCCGGGCACCCTTCGGGCCGACACAAGCCCCAACGGGATCGATACTCTCATCATTGGAATAGACGGCGATCTTGGACCGGATTCCGGCCTCCCGCGCCACCGCCTTCAGTTCCACCAGACCCTGGTGCAACTCCGGAACCTCAATCTCAAACAGCCGTTTCAGAAGGCCGGGATGAGTCCGGGAAACCAGGATCAACGGCCCCTTGGTGGTCTTTTTAACTTCCACAATATACGTCTTCAGGCGCTGACCAGGCCGGTAGTTCTCTCTCGGTATCTGTTCCGCCGGGGAGAGCACAGCTTCGGCTTTCCCCAGTTCGATGTACACGTTGCGTTGCTCGAGGCGCTGTACCACACCGGTGACGATGTCGCCCTCGCGACCGGCGAATTCCTCGAACACCAAGTTTCGCTCCGCTTCCCGGATGCGCTGCACTACCACTTGCTTTGCCGTTTGGGCGGCAATACGTCCAAAATTGCGGGGCGTGATTTCGGATTCGATCGTGTCATTCAGCTGGTAGCCCGGGTCAATAACCCTGGCCTCCTCAAGAGAAATCTGATCCTGGGGGTCTTGCGCCTCCTGAACGACGGTCCGCCTGGTATACACCTTGCAGTCTCCGGTGTAGCGGTCGATCTGCACCCGAGCGTTGTGTGAAGTCCCAAAATTGCGGCGGTAGGCGGACAAAAGCGCGGCCTCGATCGCCTCAAGGAGCACTTCCACACTGATGCTGCGCTCTTTTTCCAGATCGCGCAAAGCCGTCAGAAACTCGCTATTCATTTGTTAGTAACCTCCTAGATTCCAACCCTAAAATTCTACCGCCAACCTGGCTCTGGCAATCTGATTCCACGGAATGGTCGCCGTTTCGTGCTCGCCGATAAGGACTGTAACGCCGTTTTCCCCGCTGTCCATCAACCGGCCGGAGAACTTTTTCCGTCCGTTCAGGGGCGCATAGGTGTGGATCAGTACCAGGCGCCCATTGAACCGTGCGAAATCCTCGCGCCGTTTCAACGGGCGCTCGAGGCCGGGCGAAGAAACCTCCAGCACGTAAGAATGGGGAATGAAATCGGCATCGTCCAGGACCCGGTCCAATTCCCTTGATACGGCCTCACAATCGTCCAAACTGATCCCGCCGGGTTTGTCCAGAAAAACCCTCAGATACCGCCGGCCACCCTCGCCGGCGTATTGGACCTCGACCAGTTCCAGTCCTTTGCTTTCGGCTACCGGACGGGCCATTTCCTCAACCCGCCCGGCAATGTCATTTGCCGCCACGTTACTTGCACCTCCGGCGACCGAAGTTTTTACTAACGCGAAGGAGTGGGACGGAACCCACTCCTTCGAAAACACAGTGCGGGGGGAAAACAAAAACACCGGATCAAGTATAACACAAAGGCAAACGCCTCACAAGGATCTCCAGCGCATTTTTAGCGCATTTCGGCTTCAATGGGGTTCGGGCGCCTGTTCCGGCTTCTATTTCTTCAACAGGGCGTTGATCTTCTCCACCACGACGCCGCGAGGGGTGAAGCCGACCTCTTGGTCGACCACCTGGCCGTCCCTGAAGAACAGCAAGGTGGGAATTCCCTTGATTCCAAACCGCGCGGTCAAAGCCTGATTCTGGTCGACGTTCACCTTGCCGACCTTGACCTGGCCCACAAACTCCGCCGCCACCTGCTGAATCACCGGGGCCATGCTGCGGCAAGGTCCGCACCACTCGGCCCAAAAATCCACCACCACGGGCTGTTCGCTTCTGGTCACCTCGGTCTCGAACGTTTTCTCATTGATTTCCACTATCATTCCCGAACCTTCCCTTCAACATTGTTTTGGAGAACAACCTGTTCCCCAATTCATCAGATTCTTCACCCGCCGCCCATAATACCGCCGGAACCGCATTTGTCCCGGGATGGTTTCCGGCCAAACAAGCTGAAGGGGGAAACGATCTGCCCGACATTCTTGCTCCGGCAACGCGGGCAACCGACCCCGTCTTTCTCCGACAACTGGATCAGCACGGTAAACTGATGCCCGCAATTACGACACCTGAAGTCATAGATCGGCACGAAACGCTACACCTCCCCCTCAGTGCACGGCACCTCTCTGTCGGCTGCCTTATTATTGTATTATAAACGCCATTTCCAGGCAATATTTATCGTTCATCATTTTTGGGGAAATCGCCGTCATCAACCATTTTATTCACCCGGCCCGGCGAAAGCAAACCGCCGCCCGAAGGTGAATGCTCTGACGCCAGGATTTGCGCCGCGATCTCCCGGAACACCGGAGCGGCACTTTGACCACCGCTGCCGCCCCCGCGCACGAACACGGTGATTGCGTAGCGGGGCTTGTCCGCCGGCACATAGCCGGAAAACCAGGCGTTGCTGTTTCCCTCCCCGGTTTGTGCCGTTCCGGTCTTCCCGGCGCTTCCCCATCCGGGTACGCGGGCGGCCTCACCGAGTTCCCCGGCGGTCACCGACTTCAAAAGGGCCTCCATCGCCCGCGCGGTACCGGCCGTCATTATGCGCTCCGGCGCTCCCGGCTCAAACACCCGTACCACTTCATTCCGCCGCCGGACTTCGGACACCAGCCGCGGGGGACGGTACACACCGTCACCGCCCACCGCCGCCACCAAAGCGGTGATTTGCAGCGGGCTCACCAGAACCGGTCCCTGGCCGATCCCCGCGTTAACCAAGTTGTAGGGCCGGCTGATGAGGTCAAAATCCTGGCGCTGGTCAGGTGGGAAAGGAAATCCGATCACCGCCTGCCGGTCCAGCTTAAAGCGGCGGGCGTATTCCGCGACCTTGCCGCTGCCCAACTGCAGCGCCAAACGGGCAAACGCGGGGTTGCAGGAGACCGCGAAGGCCTCTGTTAAACCGACCGCGCCGTGGCCCTCGGCCGACCAGCACCGTACCAGCCGTTCCTCGTGCCCGCCGCACGCAAACGTCGTGTCCAGAGTCACCAACCCCTCCTCCAGGGCCGCGGCCGCCACGACTATCTTGAATATGGAGCCCGGCTGGTACAGGGCCAACGCCTGGTTGTTGAACACGTCGGCCACTCCGGAACCCAAGGACTCGCCCACCCGGTCCGGGTGGTACTGGGGCCGTGAAGCCAGGGCCAGAATATCCCCGGTGGCGGTATCCAGGACCACTACCGCCCCCGCCTGGATTCTCCGGTCCATGACCTCCTCTACGATTTCCTGCACGGCCAGATCCAGCGTCAACCTTACATCATGCCGCCCGTCATTCCCCTTGCGAGCCTCGACGACCAACCCCAGACCCGGCAAAGGCAGACCGCGGGCGTCAACAAAGCTGCGCACCACCGCTGCCGGGTGCCCGCCGGCCAGCTCGGACTCATAGTAGAGTTCGATTCCCGACTTGCCGAAGAGCCGGCCGGGTTCGGCCGCCACTTTGGACGTCGCGGGCGAAGATGGGCCCAAGTGACCCAGAATGTGCGTCGCCACCGGGCGTTCGCCGTACCTGAAGGCCACCGGCAGCACACCGACCCCCGGCCAACTCCGGGCCAGGACAGCCTCCTCCTGGACCCGGGACAGCGGATACGGCAACACGCCGGGGGAATCCAGGTGCATCCGCACCTCGCCGGCATCCGCACCCAGAATTGCCGCCAATTCGGCCGCCAACCCCTCCCGTTCCGGAAGAAGGTGCGGAATTACAATGATCCGGGCCGCGGCGTGCCGACCCGTCAAGTCAAGCAGATTCCGGTCCAGGATCGCCCCGCGGGCCATCGGCTCCAGTGAAACCTGGACCGCGGTCTGGCTGAGCTTGGCCGCCCTGAAAACGGCATGCTGAGTGATTTGCACCTCCCCGAGCTTCCAAACCAGCAGCACCAAAGCGGCGGTCAAAGCTACGAAAACCCAGCCCGCGCGCCTCCGGCGCACTTGCTCCAACGGTCTTCATTCCCCTTCCCAAATCTTGTTCCCGCAGGCAGGCCAAAAAGATGCCATCTCCTGAGTGGCCGGCGGGAACTCAGCGCGGTACTCAAGCTGTTCCCGCCAGGCAGGGTAAAAAGATGTCATATACCTTTTCACCCTGCACGAAAGCTCCAGGACGGCAACGCACAAGGTGGCCGGAAAAAAGGGGGACAATCCCCCTTTTCTACCGACTTCGGGTGCCACCGCCCAAAAAGGGGGACAGTCCCCCTTTTTTGCCCCGGGAACTAGCTAGTCTGGGAATAGCCTTGCCCGGAAACCGGGTTTTTATGCCGGAATGCCCACCGGGGGATTCCGGGTGTGAGCATCCGGCACGGAAGCTGACGACGCACAATTAGTGACGCAAAAAACCAGGTACGATCGACTTCGGCAGCCACCGTGATCCTGGTTCTTAGTTTTTCCTAATTCCAGCTTCTGGATTCTGAATCCCGACTCCTGAATTCTCAATCCTGACTCCCGGCTTCTGGATTCTGGATTCTGGATTCTGAATTCTCTATATTACGGCAGATACCGTCTCTTATTGGCGTTATGTTCGGCCAGGGTGCGGGAAAAGGCGTGGGTGCCGTCTGGTTTGGCCACGTAGTAGAGATAGCCGTGTTCCTCGGGGTCCACCGCGGCCGCCAGGGAGTCCCGGCCCGGGCTGGCGATGGGACCCGGGGGGAGGCCGTAAAACCGGTAGGTATTGTAGGGAGAGTCAACCTCCAGATCACGGTACAAAACGACCCGGCGGTCAAAGTCACCCAACGCGTAAATGACGGTGGCGTCAACCTGCAGGGGCATATTCAGCCTGAGCCGGTTATGAAGCACTCCGGAAATCACCCGGCGCTCTTCGGCCACGCGTGCCTCCCGCTCAATCAGGGAGGCCAGAGTCACCGCTTCGTGGAGATTAAGACCGCAGGCCGCGGCCCGTCGCTCCAGATCCAGGCTCACGATTTCCTGCTCGAAACGAGCGAGCAGCAAATCAAGAATCCGTTCTTCGCCGGTCCCGCTGGAAATGTGATAGGTGTCGGGAAACAGATAACCCTCCAGAGACCGTGCCGCCTCCGGCAGGCCGGATGAAAGCGGGTGAGCCGCCGCTTTCTCATCCAAGACCCGCACGAAGACGCCGGCGTCCACGAAACCGCGGTCCGCCAGCAAAATGGCCGTCTGCTCCAGGGTCAGCCCCTCCGGAACGGTGAACGCCACCAGCCTGGCCCGGCCCTGGGCCAGAATTTCAATGATCTCCGGGGTGGACTGAGACGGGGAAAGCTCATATTCGCCCGCCTTCAGGTTCGCATCCAATTGCTGGAACCGGGCATATAGGCGGAAAGCGGCGGCATTCCGAACCAGGCCCTGGTCGGCGAGGAGGGCGCCGATCTGACCGGTGCTTGCCCGGGCTGGGATCTCGACCACCACCGTACCCGCTTCCTGGTCGGAAACCGGCGCCAGCACCGACTGAACAGCAATCCAGGCGGCACCGATCAGAAGAGCGGCCCCCCCCAGGAGGCCCAGAATGATGTACGGAGCACGGTCGACGAGTGTCTGCCGGAACGTCAAGGCCGGTACCTCCCCGGGTTGCTTGCTTTATTGTTGGTTGATTATCGCAAAAGCCTGACCGGCACCTCTGGTGAGCGCGGCGGGTTGCTTACTTTATTGTTAGTTGATTATAGCAGTCCGAGCAACCAAAGGAAATACAGGCCCCTCCCTCCGACCCCCGTTCACCGGTCGAAATCCGGCACCCCCTTCTCCCGGCATCGCCAACCTGTTCGCCGCCGGAGACGGAGTAGGCGTTCACCGGCCGAAAATCCGGAGTACAACTGCCTGCTAAAATTGCATATAACGGTTGACAGGGCACCCCCCTTCTCCCGGCTAGTTCCGCCGCAGCGCCTCAGTGTCACCCAACAACAAGAGCGGTTCGGAGAAACGCTTGGTGATCTCGTCGGCCACCAGGTCGAGGTGGACACCATGAACGGCCACTACCGGGATGATCGGTTTATAGCGGTAGAACCGCTGCAAGAGCTTTATGGTCGTCGTCGCTTCACTGCGGGGGGTCACGTCAATCTTGGTTACCACCACGATGTCGGCCTCCTCAAGCAGCACGTTCCCGGGCTCCATCAGGATTTCGCTTTTCAGCCCGGCCGGGACGACGCTGACCAGGATGTCCGCCAGTTGACGGCTCTCCTGCGCCCGGTAGCCGTCGTTGATTCCCACCGACTCAACGAGGACCACGTCCGGTATGGCACAGACCGCCGGAATGTCACGCTGTGAGATGTTGCCCAGCTCCAGGACCGAGCGTACCTTGTTCAGCTCGTCCAGTGCTTTGCGGGCGTGCAGGATCAGTTGGTTCCGTTCCTTGATCAGCGCCACGCTGGACCTGATCGCCCGCTCGATGTCTTCGGCCACGTCGGAGCCCGGGTCCGGAACGGCTATGGTCACGTAGACGGGGTCGATGCCCTTGAAGAGGTACGGCTTTTCATCCTGAACCCCCGACCCCACGGCGAGCGGCTGGTATCCGCGCTGCTTGAGCTTGGTGTACACCTCTCCCAGAACCGTGGATTTGCCCGAGTCATTCCGGCCGCAGAACACGATTTTGTGCACCGCTTTTCCCTCCCTTGAGACTCCCGTAATCTCTGCTCATCTATATGCAGGGAGGGCCGCCGGTATAATTGGCAGTGGTTTGGCAATTGAAAAGCGGCGGTTTGCACCGCCGCCCTGACCGCGAAGCACGCCATTTAGCGATACAGGCAGGTATAGTTGAAAAGCGGCGGTTTGCACACCGCCGCCGTCCTGCTCACATCTCACCCGGCGATTCGGGCTTTTCCTGCGGGGGCATCACCGGCGGCGACAACGGATCGCCGGCGCCTGGAATCCCGTTCGGGGCCTCATCTTCCGGAGGGATAACCAAGGCCGGAACCGGCTCCCGGGTTCCCACCGCGATGATTTCGGGCACTGGATGATAGAAGCTTGCGGGCAGCAATTCCTTTTGGATTTCCCCGTCACGCCAAACCCAACGCTCGGCCTTGGCCCGGTACCCGCGCAAACCCGCCTGTTTGACGACCTGCTTACCCTTCTCCAAGTTCGCGTCATTTTCGAAGGTGACCCGTGGTTCCAGTGTTTCGGTAATCCAGCTTTTGATCTCCACCCGCGGATGATTTCGCTGATCGCCGAAGATCTTTACCGAAACCCGCCCGTTGGCCGCCGCCGTCTTAAGACAGAGGTAGCCGGCGGTGTTATTCCGGAACCTGAAGTCGATCGCCTCGTACACCACAGTAGCGTCCCTGCCGATCGGGACGTAGGTCACCGGCAGGGAGTGGTTTTTGCGTTCCAGCACTTCCAGGTTGGCCAGTACGACCGCGTTGTACAGGGTGGACGACACCTGGCAGACCCCTCCGCCGATACCCTCTTGGAACTGGTTTTCGATGATCACCGGCGCGGTCCGGTACCCCGCCTCACTGCTGCGGGGACCAACAATCCGGTTGAACGACACGATCTCTCCCGGGGGTATCAGCAGGTTGTTGAGGGCGCCGGCCGCCACGCTGATGTTGTAAGACCGGTTCGCGATTGCGGGATCGTATCCGGTCCCGAACTCGGCCAGCAGCCCGGTGAGGTTCATGGCTTCCACGTCGCTGGTGGTGTACCCCGGCGCCACGTGCACCAGAGGGACGCCAACCGGGGCGGGACGCCCGGTTTCCAGCTGCTGGATGATGCGTTCCTTCAACCGGCCGTGGTCCACCTGGTAGCCGTCCTGGTGCGGGATAATATGTACGGTGTCGTCGTCAGCGATATGGTATCCGGCGTCCACCGGCGGCCGGGTGATTTCGGCGGTGATTTCCCCGATCACCGTGGTGAACCGGGGTTCCTCGAGACTGACGGATAGGCTGAGCTTCAACCCGTTGCGGCTGATTTCACCGCGCTCCAGCCACTGGGACACAAAAAAACCGGAGCGTCCGGCTTCAAGCGCTTCGTCGGCAATCTTTTCTCCTTCAACGGCCAACCCCAGGTCGCCCAGCTCAACCCGCCAAGACCTGCTCCCGTGCACCAGGGTGAGCGGGGTTTGCCGGAGTTTCTTTTCAAGTCCGGCCACCGCCTCGAGGCACTCAGCCCGGTTAAGTCCCCCGAGGTCGAGCCCGTCTGCCGACACCCCCGGAAACACGGTCTGTGACCGGCCCTCCACGGCGACAATGCCCCAGAATGTCCCCGTGACGGTCAACAGGAGCGCGGCCAGGCCCGAAACGACCAACAACAATAGGCGGCGCCCGGTCACGGTCCTATCCCCCTAGTGCTCGGTACCAACTTTCTCCTGCCAGGCGTCGGCAACCTTTTCCCACTCGTCGTCTTCGATTTCAACCAGGATCTCGTTTCCTTCGTCGTCCTCCGTAAACTTGAAGATCACCACTTCGTCTTCCTGTTCCTCATCGTCAACGGGCACAAGGATGGCGTACTCCGTGCCGTCCACCTCCAGGATGTCCAGGACGGTGAATTCGTGTTCCTCACCCTCTTCGTCAATCAGGGTAATGACGTCTTCCGATGTCGTGGTCAAATTCTGTTCACTCCTTCACCAAATTATGAGTATTTTATTTGGCCGCGGCCAAGAACGTCAAGAGTCCCCGCCCGATTTCCGGGAGTGGAGATAAGAATTCAGGATCAGCGCCGCCGCAAGTTTGTCCACCACCCGGCGGCGCCGGCGGCGGCCCATGTCGGCGCTGATCAGTAGTCTCTCCACCTCCACGGTTGTTAACCGTTCGTCCCAGGTGACCACGGGCACCGCCGACCGCAGCCGGAGTTTGTCCAGAAAAGACAACACCTTCTCGCCCTGGGGTCCGACTTCCCCCGAGAGCGTTTTCGGCAGCCCCGCCACCACCCGCTCCACCCCGTACTGGTCGATGATCTCGACAATGCGGCCGAGATCCTTGTCCGGCGAGGTCCGCTCCAATACTTCCAGGGGGTAAGCCAGAACCGCGTCTTCATCGGTCAAGGCCACCCCGATCCTCCGGTCACCGATATCGAGTCCCATCAGGCGCACGGCTAAATCACCTTTATGGCAAATTGCGGACAGACCGAGGCACAATACCCGCAAAGATCGCATAGTTCCCGGCGGGCCGCAGCCCGGCCGTCATCCTTGACATATAGTGCCCCGGCCGAGCACCGCCGCACACATTCCCCGCAGGCGAGACACCAGTGCTCCACCAAAAGGCGGCGCGGCCGGCGCCCTACAATCCGCCGCAGCCCGTCCGGGACCACCTGGCCGGAAAAGAGGCGCACGTTGCACTCAACTTCCAGGGTGGTCTGCATGCCCACCGCCACGGAGTCCAAGTCCCGGATGCCGATGGCGAACTTTAAGGCGGCTTCGGCGTCTGCCAACAGGTGCCCGCCGCCCAGGACCTTCATGCCGTACAAGCCCTTGCCGTTTTGGGCCGCCGTCCGGATGGCCCGCAGCATCGCCCCGGTGTCCCCGTCGCGGATCCCGATACCGAGCCGGTTGATGACCGGGTGAATCACCTGGACGTTCGGGTCGGCGGTGGCGGCTTCCACCCCGGCCACGTGGTGGGTGGAAATGCCCACCGCGCGCACCAAGCCCTTCTGCCGGGCTTGGGCCAGGTATTCAAGCGCCTCGCGGTGTCCCCGCAGGGTGAGTGCCGATTCTTGCTCGTGCAGCAAAAAAACGTCGATGTGGTCCCGCTTCAGGGCACGCAGGGCCAGCACGAGGCTCTTTTCCATCTGGTCCCGCCGGTGGGCGTAGCTCTTGGTGGCGACCAGAACGCCGTCTCCCAGGCCCTCGATGGCGCTGCGGATCTGGTCGTAGTTCTGGTACAGTTCAGCCGTATCAATGAAGTTGACGCCGCGGTCAAAGGCCCGGCGCATCACCCTGGCGGCTTCCGGGACCGGGAGGCCGGCCTGCAACGGGCTCAGCGTGAGGGAACCGAAGCAAAGCCGTGAAACCTTGAGTCCGGTGCGCCCCAGTTGACGATACTCCATCGTCCCCGGTCCGGACCGCACAAGCTGAAGCCCCCCTCGAAAATAGAATCTTGATGATATTTTCGTTCCCGCATGAGCAACGATAGATCGTCGTGAAGGACTACTCCCCGACAGGGCTTTGACGCGCCAGGTAGCTTTTGACCAACTCCTCCAACAACTCGTCCCGTTCGAGACGCCGGATCAGGTTTCGAGCGTTCCGGTGACTGGTGATGTAGGAAGGATCGCCGGACAACAGATACCCGACAATCTGGTTGATGGGGTTGTAGCCCTTGTCTTTCAAGGCCTGATGCACGACCAAGAGGATTTCGTAGGCCGCATTGATCTCTTCCGCCTTCCGCTCAAACCGGACCGTCCGGTCCGGGAATTCGGGGTGCGTCACCTTTGAACCCTCCCGTTTACGAAACTTGTCGGTCATGTTCTCCACGCGGCAAGGATTTCCTCTTTGAACCCGTCCCTGCTCCGAAAACACCGAGCGGCGGTTTAGGTGATTTTCATCCTAAGTGGTGCCGCGTGCGGCATGGCTTGTCTAAAAGCAGCCTCGGGAGCGGTGTGCATTGCCGCGGCATTAGCTGGGGTCACTGGGGTCACCGTGGTCCGGGCCAAGGGATGCCGGATCAACCTGGGCCGAACCGTCGTCCACCCGGCGCAGAACCATTTGGCGCGCCTTTTCCAGGGCCTCCGCCAGCTTCTCGGGATGCTTGCCGCCGGCCTGGGCCATTTCGGGCCGGCCGCCGCCGCCGCCTCCGGCCACCGCCGCCGCCTCCTTTATGATCGCCCCGGCATGCAGTCCACGGGACACCAGGTCCCGCGACACGGACGCCACCAGGCTCACCTTGCCGTTCACCGCCGAGCCGAGTACGATCACCGCCGAGCCCAGCCGCTCGCGCAAGAGGTCCAGCATACTGCGCAACTCGGCCATATCGCGCGCCCGGACGCTGGTCGTCAGGATGCGCACTCCTTCGTGGGTGCCCGCCCGGTCCAGGAGTTCCTTGACCTCGTAAATTTGTAAACGGTCCTGCAACTGTTCGTTTTCGCGTTCCAGTTTTTTCTGCTCGTCAAGCAGCCGCTCGACGTGTGCCGCCACTTCGGACACCGGAGCCCGCACCGCCTGAGCGATCCGGTGCAACTGCCGGATTTGGGAATTCAGAAACGTCAACGCTTCGCTGCCGGTAACGGCTTCAAGCCGCCTTAATCCAGCCCCGACACTGCTTTCCGCGGTGATCTTCACCGGCCCGATCTCCGCCGTGGACCGCACGTGAGTGCCGCCGCAAAGTTCCAGCGATATCCGTTCGTCCGCGGCGCTACGGCCGACAACGAGCGATATCCGTTCGTCCGCGGCGCCGCGGCCGGCAACGGCGGTCTCATCGTCAAGGTCGAGGCCCGGGTCGGGGCCCGGGTCGGGGCCCGGCCTCGTTGATGGACTTGCGCCCCCGAGGTTCATCACTGTCCGCGCTGTCCGCAAAGGATCAGGAGCGATCTCCACCACGCGGACCAGGTCCCCGTACTTCTCTCCAAACAGGGCGACCGCCCCCAGTTCCCGGGCCCGGTCGAAGGACACCTGAAAACTCTCCACCTTCATGTTGGAAAGCACGATCTCGTTGATCCGGTGCTCCACTTCGGCGAGTTCCGCCTCTGAAAGCGGCTGCAGGTGGGTAAAGTCAAACCGGAGGCGCTCCGGGGCCACCATGGAGCCGGCCTGGTTGACGTGGGCGCCGAGGACCGCCTTCAGAGTGCGGTGCAAAAGGTGCGTGGCCGTGTGGTTCCGGCAGATTTTCCGGCGTCTGGTGCCGTCCACGAGAATTCGGACGCGCACACCTTCCTCCAGTATGCCTTGCTCCACCGCTACCTCGTGAACGTGGAGCCCTTCCACCGGGGCGAAGGTATCCGTGATCCGGCCCCGGACGTTTTCCCCCTCAATCAAGCCGTGGTCTCCGGCTTGGCCGCCGGACTCGGCGTAGCACGGGGTGGAGTCCACCACCAGGCTGACCAGTTCCCCGGAACCGGCCGCAGGCACGCGTTGCCCGTCGCGGACCAGGGCCGTTACGCCGGCGTCGGCCTCCAACTGCTCGTACCCCACGAACCGCGTCGCGCCGATCTGGTCACGCAGGTTCCGGAAGAAAGTCTCCCGTTCCTCCACGTACCTGGTTTCCTTGCGGCTGGAGCGGGCTTTTTGCTGCTGGGCCTTCAGCGCCGCCTCAAACCCGGCTTCGTCCACCGCCAGGCCCTGTTCGGCAGAGATCTCCCGCGTCAACTCAAGGGGAAAACCGTACGTGTCGTAGAGCTGGAAGGCTGCGGCTCCCTCGAGCGCGGGCCGGTTTTCGGCCCGGGCCTCGGCGATCAGGCGGCCGATGATTTCGTTCCCCTGGGTCAGGGTCTGGCGGAAACGTTCCTCCTCAAAACGAACGACTTTGCGCACACTGTCCCGCGCGGCCGCGAGGTCCGGATAGGCAGCAGCCATCTGTTCGATCACCTTGAGCGCCACCCCTTCCAGGAACGGCTCTTCCCGGCCCAAGAGCAGCGCCTTTCGGACGGCCCGGCGCAACAGGCGGCGAATGACGTAGCCACGGCCCTCGTTGGAGGGCAGCACCCCGTCGGCGACCGCGAAGGTAACGGCCCGGGCGTGGTCGGCAATGACCTTCAGGGCCTCGTCTCCGGCAGTACCGCTGCCGTACCGCACGCCCAGCACTCCGGCCGTGTAGTCGATCAGACCGCGGAACAGGTCGGTGTCAAAGTTGGTATCCACGCCCTGGAGTACGGACGCCACCCGTTCCAGTCCCATCCCGGTGTCAATGCCCGGGCTTTCCAGGGGGGAGTAGGCGTGCGCCTCATTGCGGAAATACTGGATGAACACGAGGTTCCAAATTTCCAGCCAGCGGTCGCAGTCGCAACCCGGACCGCAGGGGTCGTTTTCACATCCGTGCGCCGGTCCGCGGTCGTAGTAGATCTCCGAACAGGGGCCGCAGGGGCCGACACCGATCTCCCAGAAGTTCGTATCCCGGCCCAGGCGTACGATCCGTTCCGCGGGCAGGCCCAGGCCGCGCCAATGATTGAAGGCCTCGTCATCATCCAGGTAAATGGATATCCACAAGTGTTCCGGCTCCAGCCCGAGGTCCCGGGTGACGAATTCCCACGCCCAGGGAATGGCGTGCTCTTTGAAATAGTCGCCGAAGGAGAAGTTGCCGAGCATTTCGAAAAAGGTATGGTGGCGCGCCGTTTTGCCCACCATTTCAATGTCCGGGGTGCGCAGGCACTTTTGGCAGGTCACCGCCCGCCGAAACTCGGGGGTGGCCACACCGGTGAAATACGGCTTAAAAGGCACCATTCCGGCCGACGTCCACAAGAGCGTTGGGTCGTTGCCCGGAATCAGGGACGCGCTCGGAACCACCCGGTGTCCCCGGGCGGCGAAGAACTCCAAAAAGCGCCTGCGGATTTCATTGCTGTTCACTGAGGCAAACCCCCTCGTGGCGCTTCTAAATTATACAAAGAATTGCCAATACGGTCAAGAAAAGAAGCACGGGGGGCGCGGGGGGACGAAGGTGCGGCCGGGCGGGACGACCACCGGGGCGCTGTCGACGGCCGTGGTTTGCCCGTCGCCAAGACGCGGCGGGACGCTATGTTTTGACTTCGTTCAGCAAACGCTTTTGTTGTGCCAGGAAGTATTCCTTTACCGCCTGCCAGGAGATCTCCTTAAGCTTGCTTCCCGTTCGGCGTCATTTTAGAATACTTGAACCTCGATCCGGCAAGTAACCGCCGTTTTTTCTTTCGCCGCCCCACCGGTTCATTGAACATCCTGGAGCATTTTTCCCAGGGAAGCCACCCGCGCGCGCAGATCGGACACATCCTCGGCGATTCGCTTCTGCGCCGAAACAGTAAGGCGGTGTCAACGATTGCTTATCCCTGAGGTTTGCTTTTTTCTCTTGACGGCCTTTCGGCCGGCTGCTACACTGGGAATAAGAACTTCATAGCGTCTTAAGCTCTTATCGAGAGTGGTGGAGGGACTGGCCCGATGAAGCCCGGCAACCAGTCGGTGACTTCGGTCACCGGCCAGGTGCTAATTCCTGCGGGAGATCGATTCTTCTGGGAGATAAGAGGGCCGTCCTTCGTTTTCGGCCTCTTTTCCTCTGGAGAAGAGGTTTTTTCGATTCTCCGGGGAGCAACATTTTTTTGGAGGTGTGTGTCCGGTGAGCACTAAAACCTACGCCGAAATTGCCGCCCGGCTCCGTGAAGGAAAGGCGGTGGTCGTCACCGCGGAAGAGGTGGTGTCCATGGTCCGGGAACAGGGCCTTTCCGAAACGGCCCGCCGGGTGGACGTGGTGACCACGGGTACTTTCGCGCCGATGTGTTCCTCCGGAGTGTACCTGAATTTCGGCCACAGCGCCCCCCGCATCAAGGGGCACCGCGTGTTCCTGAACGACGTGCCGGCGTGCGGCGGCCTGGCCGCCGTGGACACCTTCCTGGGAGCGACCTCCGTTCCCGAGACCGACCCCTTGAACCGGAACCATCCGGGCGAATTCCGTTACGGGGGAGGACACGTCATCCACGACCTGGCCGCCGGAAAGCCGGTCCGGCTGAAAGTGGAGGGCTACGGCACCGACTGCTATCCCAGGCGGGAAATCGAAAGCTGGGTCACCCTGGACGACCTCAACGAGGTCGTACTGTTCAACCCGCGCAACGCCTACCAGAATTACAACGTGGCGGTAAACCTGGGCCCCAGGACGCTTTACACCTACATGGGCGTTTTAAAACCCGACCTGGGCAACGCGCACTATTCAACCAGCGGGCAGTTGAGCCCGCTCCTGAAAGACCCTTACTTCCGGACCATAGGCATCGGCACCCGCATCTTTCTCGGCGGGGGCACCGGCTACGTGGTCTGGAACGGCACCCAGCACTTCCCCGCCGTGCGGGAGGGCCCGGTGGAGGGTTCGCTGTTCGCGGCCGGCGGCACCCTTGCGGTGCTGGGCGACCTGAAACAGATGAGCCCCCGCTGGCTGGTCGGGGCCGGCTTCCTTGGTTACGGGGCCACGCTGGTGGTGGGCATCGGCATCCCGATCCCCATCCTGGATGAAGAGGTGCTGCGCTACGCCGCCCTGGCGGACGAAGAGCTGTACGCGCCGGTCGTGGACTACAACGAGGCCTACCCGCAGCGCCGGCCCGGAAACCTGGGGCTCGTCAGCTACGCCGCGCTCAAGTCCGGCGAGATCGAGGTGCAGGGCCGCAAAGTACCCACCGCGCCACTGTCAAGTTACAGCAAGGCGCTCGAAATCGCCGCTACGCTCAAATATTGGCTTTTGTCCGGGGAATTCCCATTGTCGGAGCCGGTCCGGCTGCTTCCGTCCCCGGAGGCGGGATTGACCGGCAAAGCGCTCGAAATCAAGGGCCCGAAGGAGTGATGACGGTGACTGCGAGAAAAGTGGTCCTGCGTTTCCCGGCTGAAGTAGCCGACAAACCCCTGATTTATTACCTGGTCAAGGACTTCGACCTGATGGTCAACATCCTGAAGGCGAACATAAACCCGCACAAGCAGGGGACGATGATTCTGGAGCTGACCGGAGAAGCCCTCGAAGCGGGGCTCGCCTTCCTGACCGCCCGCGGGGTGGCGGTCCAGCCGCTGAGTGAGGAGATCGTCCGCAGCGAGGAACGGTGCATCAGCTGCGGGGCCTGCACGGCGATTTGCCCGGCCGGAGCGCTGTACGTCGAACGACCTGAAATGACCGTCGCTTTTGACGGACAGAAATGCATTGTCTGCCAACTTTGTACGCGGGCCTGCCCCATACAGGCTATGGAGGTCAAGTTCTAGCTTTGGAGAGGGTTTACCGGCAACGCCTGCACCAGGAGGACCTGACTCACTTCCAGGTCGTGGTGCGCGAAACCGACCTTTTCATCGGGGTCCGGCGTGACCGTTTTGCCCCGGTCCTCGCCCGCGAGGTCGAACGGTACGTCCAGGAGCTGCGGCGCGGGCTCGAGTCCTACATCGCCGGCGATCCCGCCTTCCTGCATGCCATGGAACCCCATCCCGTCCGGAGCGGGGCGCCCCGGCTCGCCGCCGACATGGCGGCGGCGGCGGCGGCGGCCGGAGTCGGGCCCATGGCCGCGGTGGCCGGCGCCATCGCCGACCATGTCGGCCGGTTTCTCGCCCGGTATTCCCGGGATGTGTTCGTGGAAAACGGCGGGGACCTTTTCATCAAGTCCGCGCGCCGGCGTTTGGTCGGCATTTACGCCGGAAACTCCCCCTTGAGCAACCGGATCGGGGTCGAAGTCACCCCCGGAATGACGCCGCTCGGGCTGTGCACGTCCTCGGGCACCATCGGCCACTCCGTCAGTTTCGGCGCGGCGGACGCCGCGACCATCCTGGCCTCCTCGGCGGCGCTGGCCGATGCCGTCGCCACCGCCGCGGCGAACCGGGTCAAGACCCCCGCCGACCTAGCCGGGGCGGTTGAATTCGCCCTTTCGGTCGCGGGCGTCACCGGGGCGCTGGCCATAATGGGAGACAAGCTCGCGGTCAAGGGACAACTGAAGCTCGCGCCGCTTTAGACCGGTAGCGGCGGCAGCGGTTTTCCGGATGGATTCAAGCTTCGACTCGTCGCCTTATCCCAAGGCAAGATTCAGTAGACCAATTCGTTATTGGGATCGAAGTCGACCAGGCTGCCGTCCTCGTTGACGTCGAAAATCCGCACGCCTTCTTTGTCGATTCTGAACTCCACGCAACAATCCCAGCAGTAGTATTGTTCCACGGCCACCTTGCCGGTCGCTCTTCCGCTGCAGATCGGGCAGTGCAAGGCCATTACCCCCTGTGAACCGGTTGAGTCATCCATTTATAGTATGTCCCGGCGCCTGATAATTAGCCTTGGGCGGACTTTTGGCCCGCATTTCGCGACCGGATTTCGCCCACCAACCGTTCGAGAACATCCACGAACCGGTCCACCTCTTCGGTCGTGTTGCCCCGGCCCAGGGTCACCCTGACGGCGCCCAGCGCCAGTTCGTCGGGCACCCCCATCGCCTGCAGGACGTGCGAGGGCGCCCCCGAACCCGCGGCACAAGCTGATGCGGCCGACACCGCCACGCCCTCGGCGTCCAAACCCGCCAGCAGCTCGAAGCCGGCGACCCCGGCAATCAGGAAGTGGGCGTTGTGCGGCACCCTTTGTTCCCGGTGGCCGGTCAACCGCGCCCTGGGCAGCCGGGCCAGCACCTGTTCCACCAACCTCTCCCGCAAAGCCCCGACGCGCGCCGCCTCCGCTTCCAGTTCCCCGGCCGCCAGTTCGGCGGCCATTCCCAGGCCGACGATGCCGGCCACGTTTTCGGTGCCCGGCCGACGCCCCCGCTCCTGGCCCCCGCCGCGGTTCAACGGCCGCCAGTTGGTTCCCTCCCGGAGATACAGGGCGCCCGCGCCCTTGGGCCCGTGTATCTTGTGCGCTGAGATGGACAACAGGTCCACCCCCAGCTCCCGGACATCCACGGGCGTTTTCCCGAAGCCCTGCACGGCGTCGGTGTGGACGAGCGCCCCGGCTGAGCGCGCCAAAGCGGCGATCTCCCGGACCGGCTGAATGGTTCCGACTTCGTTGTTCGCCAGCATGACGCTGACCAGGATGGTGGCCGGCCTCAGGGCCGCCGCCACGTCCCCGGGGTTCACCAGGCCGGAGTCATCCACCGGAATCCAACTGACCTCAAAGCCCTCCCGTTCCAGATCGCGGCCGGTGTCCAGCACCGAGTGGTGTTCAATCCGGGAAGCGACGAGGTGGCGTCCCCGGTCGCGATTGGCGTAGGCCGCCCCCCGCAAAGCCAGGTAGTTGGCTTCCGAACCGCCGCTGGTAAACACGATTTCCCGCGGATCGGCACCCAACCCGCGGGCCACCCGGACCCGGGCCTTTTCCACTGCGTCCCGGGCCTCGCGGCCGAAGGTATGCCTGCTGGAAGGGTTTCCGAATATATTTTTTAGACAGGTGAGCATTTCGTCGACCACCCGCGGATCGGGTGGGGTGGTCGCTCCGTGATCCAGGTATATCCTGCGCAAACTCCGCGCCTCCTCTCCCCTCTTTTGCTAGTGTTTCTCAGGTGGTCACGCTTGATTGGCGCCAGTTTATTCCAGGAAGCAGAAAACCGTGTCCCAACGAACACGGTTATTTCGACGCGCTGACAAAACTCCGGCTTTGCCTAAAAATAAACCCCACGTTGCCGTGACTCCGCTCAAAGTTTCCTGAACCCAATCTCAGAACTGGTGGGTGCCCTCCTGGCTGTTTTTCGCTTCCTCGCGGCGGAGGCCTGCAAGCCGCAGCCAGAGGCCGGGCTCCCAATGCGTCGGTGTTGGCTCAGAACTTCGAGATTGCCACGCACAATGCAGGGTTTATGCTCATATTCTGCTTGCCCGGGTCTTAAACAATACTAGCACACTCGTTCACGTTTGACAAGTGGCGCGGCAGCCCAGACCGTGCCGGAAGCCGCCGGTCACTTGCCGCCGGCCGCCGGTCACTTGCCGCCGGCCGCCCCTTTCGGCTTGCCGATGACGCTTACCCCCAATTCCCGCAGTTGCGCCGGAGCCACGGCGTCAGGGGCGCCGGTCATTAAGTCGGCTCCGCTCTGAGTCTTCGGGAAGGCCATCACGTCGCGGATGGTTTGTTTACCGGCGGCAAGCATGATCAGCCGGTCGAAACCGACCGCGAAGCCACCGTGCGGCGGGGTCCCGTATTCGAAGGCTTCCAGCAGAAAACCGAACTTCTCTTTGGCCTCTCCCGGTTCAAGGCCGATCGCGCTGAAGACCCGCTCCTGGACGTCCCGGCGGTGGATCCGGATGCTGCCTCCGCCGATTTCCACCCCGTTCAACACCAGATCATAAGCACGCGCCCGGACCCGTGCCGGTTGCGAGGTCAACAGAGCGGCGTCCTCCTCAACGGGCGCGGTGAAGGGGTGGTGTACGGCCACAAACCGTTTTTCGTCCTCGTCGTACTCCAGAAGCGGGAAATCATGCACCCAGACAAACTCGTTCCGCGAACGGTCGATGAGTCCCAAACGCTCGGCCAGGTGACGGCGCAGGGCCGAGAGCGCCGCGGCCGCCACCGGTGGGCGGTCGGCTACAAACAGCAAGAGGTCGCCGGGCGCCGCCCCCGTTCGTCGGACCAGGGTCTCCAGTTCGGCGGCGGTGAAGAATTTGGCGATCGGCGACCTGATCCCGTCTTCGCCATACAGCAGATAGGCCAGACCGCGGGCACCGTGCTGCCCGGCGAATCCGGTCAGGTCGTCGAGTTCCTTCCGGCTGAAACCGGCACAACCCGGTACGGCAAACCCCTTCACCCGCCCTCCAGCGGCGGCGGCGGCCTGGAACACCTTGAAACCGCACTCGGCCGCCACGTCCGTGACGTCGCGCAGTTCCATTCCGTAGCGCAGGTCGGGCTTGTCGGTGCCGAACCGGTCCATGGCGTCGGCGCAAGTGATCCGCGGGAAGGGCAGATCCAGTTCAACCCCGGCGACTTCCCGGTAAACCGCCGCCACCATTTCCTCCACCAGGGCAAATACGTCCTCACTGTCCACAAAGGACATCTCCAGGTCGATCTGGGTGAACTCCGGCTGGCGGTCGGCCCGGAGGTCCTCGTCCCGGAAGCAGCGTACAATCTGGAAGTAGCGTTCGCACCCGGAAACCATCAGCAACTGTTTGAAAAGCTGCGGCGATTGGGGCAGTGCGTAGAACTTGCCGGGGTTCAGGCGGCTGGGCACCAGGTAGTCGCGTGCGCCCTCCGGCGTACTCCGGGTTAGAAAAGGTGTCTCAATCTCCCAGAAGCCCCGGGCATCCAAGAAGTCCCGGACCGTTTTCGCCGCCCGGTGCCGCAGTTCCAGGGCCCGCTGCATTTCCGGACGGCGCAGGTCCAAATAGCGGTAGCGCAGGCGCAGGTTTTCGTCCACGTCCACACCGTCTTCAATGTAAAACATGGGCGTACGGGCGCGGTTTAAAATCCGGGTCTCGTTCGCTTCGATCTCGACCTCCCCGGTGCCGAGTTTCGGGTTTTCGGTGCCCTCCGGGCGCCGGCGCACCGTGCCCGCCACGGCCAGCACGAACTCGCCGCGCAAGGTCTGGGCCCGGCGGAAGGATTCCGGGTCCTCGGGGCTGAACACGACCTGCACTATTCCCGAGCGGTCCCGCAAATCGACGAAGACGAGGCCCCCGTGATCCCGCCGGCTGTCCACCCAGCCCATGACGACCACACGCAAGCCTACCTCGTTGCGGGACAGGCTGCCGCAATTGTGAGTGCGTTTGAGTCCCCGCATAATGTCGATTTCCACTGTCCCCACCACCTTTCACTGTCCGCCCGCGTCATGAGCGCAGACGTTCCACGACTTCCCCCAGGGAAACCCGGACTTGCAGACCGGCCCCCATGTCCCTGAGGGTCACCTCACCGGCCTCCAGTTCGTCCTCGCCCACAATGACCACCCAACGTGCTCCCCGCTTGGCGGCATGCTTCATTTGCGCCTTGAGGCTCCGGCCGGTGTATTCGCGGTCGGCGGACACGCCGGCCGCACGCAGCCGGGCCAACAGCACGGTGGCCGTCTCCTCCGTTTCGCCGGCGGTGGCGATGAACACCACCGGGCCTTGAGGCGGTTCCTCGCCGCCGGCCTGTTTTGACACTAAAAGCAGCGTCCGCTCGAGCCCCAGGGCGAAGCCGACGCCGGGCACGGCCGGGCCGCCGATGGCGCCGACCAACCCGTCGTACCGGCCGCCGCCGCCGACGGCGTCCTGGGCGCCGCGCCCGGGCACCAAAATCTCAAACGCGGTCCTGGTGTAATAGTCCAGGCCGCGCACCAGACACGGGTTCAGCCGGAAACTCACTCCAAGGAGCTCCAGGTTTCGCCGCACCCGTTCGAAATGGCCGCCGCAATCCGGGCACAGGTAGTCCACCGGCACGGGGGCCTCCCGCCCGGCGGCACGGCACTGCTCCTCCTTGCAGTCCAGAAGCCGCAGGGGGTTCTTGCCCAGGCGGCTTTTGCAATTGGCACACAGTTCGCCGGCCCGGGGCCCAAAGTGGTCCGCGAGCTTTGCGCGCAGCACCGCCCGGCAACCGGGGCAGCCCACGCTGTTCAAGTGCAGTTCCAGGCCGGCTATGCCCAGCCGCTCGAAGAAGTGCATCGCCAGCGCGATCACCTCGGCGTCGGCGGCCGGATCCGCGGCCCCGAAGATCTCCACCCCAAACTGGTGGAACTGGCGGTATCTCCCGGCCTGGGGCCGGTCATGGCGGAACATCGGCCCGACGTAAAAAAGTTTAACCGGCTGCGGGACGGCGTGCAGGCCGTTTTCCAGGTAGGCCCGGGTCACCGGAGCGGTGCCTTCCGGCCTCAGGGTCAGGCTGCGGCCGCCCTTGTCGGTGAAGGTGTACATCTCTTTCTCCACGATGTCGGTGCCCTCTCCCACGCCGCGCTGGAAAAGCTCCGTGGATTCAAACAGGGGCGTACGGATTTCCCCGTACCCGTAAACCCGGCAAAGGTCCCGGATCACCGCTTCCACCCGCTGCCACCTGGCCGTGGCGTGCGGCAGAAGGTCGCTGGTGCCCCGCGGCCTGGAAATCAGCATTGGCGCTCTTCTCCAATCAAAAACTAAACTGCCGAGATTTTATGCCAGGTGCCGGAACCTGTCAAGACTCGGCCTCGTTTTTCGGGACTGATGCATGAAAAATAGCCGCAACTCGTTATTTTCATCTCGCACCAGTCCCGGAAACCTTAATATGGCTCTCGTTATAAAGGCCATGCGTCAGTCCTGCCGACTTTCGTGCTCGGCCCCGCTTTTCGAACCCTGAATCTGTTCCGGGGAACAGCCGGTCCGGTCGCAGACCAGGCCGATGAAATGGCGCGCCAACCGGCTCTCGTTCGGCAACACCAGTGTGTCCGGCGGGGAGCCGTACTTGCGGAACTTGATGTGGCGCCCTCTTTTGTTCACCCCGTGGTAACCGGCCGCTTTCAGGGCTTTGATCACTCCGGCCGGGAGCACGATCGGCTCCTCGTCCAGGAAAAGGGCGACCGCCTCGCGCAGGTTCTCCAGGCACCCCTCCCGGGTTCCCCCCTGTGCGGATACCCCTAGTTCCACGCAGGTACCCACCAGAAACTCTCCGTCGCCGGTCACCACAACAGTGTACCGCCCCTCGCCGCCCTCCGGCGGTTCGTCGAACATTCTCTCACCCCGCTAAGGGGGACAGTCCCCCTGGGGCCCAAAGGGGACTGTCCCCTTTCGTCCTCGCACAGCCGGCGGAGAACCCCGGCGAAGGCGACATTGCGGAGCGCCGCGAACGGCCGCCGGCGAAGAAGCGGAAAGCCCTGCCGCCGCCGAGGACACCACGAAACACTGACTGTGAACCGGCCGCCACAACTCCTGGAGCACCACCGCCCCGCCTGAACCGGCATCACCTGCGATGGTAATCCGCAGGCGGCGTGCCAGGGCTTCGCGACAAGCCGTGCTGCCGTCGGCGCGGAGCACCGGAGCCGAGACCGGGGTCTCACGCCCACCTCACCAGTCGGTCGTCAGGTACGGGTTTTCCTCTTTCTCGATGCCCATGGTGCTGGCCGACCCGTGACCCGGATAGACCACGGTGTCGTCGGGAAGCGGCATCAACCGGTTTTTCAAGGAAGCGACCAGCGTTTTGAAGTCGCCCCCGGGGAAGTCAGTCCGTCCCACCGCCCCGGCAAACAGTGTGTCACCGGTGAAAAGGAGGCCCTCACCATAGAGGCAGATACTGCCACGGGTGTGCCCCGGGGTGTGCAGGACAGTCAGTCCTACGGTGCCGCACTCTACCCGGTCCCCGTCGCCAAGCAGCCTTTCCGCCGCCGGCAGCGTGAGCGGGGAACCGATGTAAGCGGTAAGATTTCGGTGCGCATCGGAGAGCAGGGGTGCGTCTTCCCGGTGAACGGCCAGGGTGACCCCGGGCACGCGCCGCAGTTCCCCGCAGGCGCCGATGTGGTCGGCGTGCCCATGGGTGAGGACGACCGTTTTCAGCTTGAGCCCGTGTTTGTCCAGGGCCCTGACGATCAACTGGGCCTCCGCCCCGGGATCGATCACCACCGCCTCCCGGGTTTCGGGGCAGCCTAGTATATAGCAATTGGTCTGCAGCGCTCCAACCATAAGGGCGTCAAAAACCAGCCTTCCCACTTCCCGCGTTTCCCCCCTCTAAAAGAGATTCCCGCTGTCCAGACACAGGAGGAGTGTTGCGTGCGAAAAAAAGTCGTTGCTCCCCCTTATTAAAAGAGCTTCCTGCTGTCCAGAAGCAGGGTCACCGGACCGTCGTTAACGATCAGGACCTCCATGTGTTCCTGAAAACGCCCTTGGGCTGTGGGCACACCCAGAGCATCCATCCGCCGCACGAACTCGGCATACAGGAAGGCGGCGCGCTCCGGCGGCGCGGCCGCCGAAAAACCCGGCCGCCGCCCCTTACGGCAGTCCCCGAACAGGGTGAACTGGGACACGGCCAAAACGCCGCCGCCGTTTTCCAACAACGAACGGTTCAGCTTGCCGTTCTCGTCGGCGAAAACCCGCAGGTTGGCGATCCTCTCGGCCAAATAGGCGGCGTCGTCCGGGGTGTCTTCCCGGCCGACTCCCAGAAGGACCACGAAACCGCGGCCGATTTCCCCCACCGTCTCCCCCGCGACGGCCACCGCCCCCCGGGAGACGCGCTGGACCACCGCGCGCACTAGACCACCCGCCTCACTTCGTACACGTCCTTTATCTTGCCGATCTTTTGCCGGAGATAGTCAAATTGCTCCAGGTTCCGAATCTCAACGGTCAGGGCGATCGTCGCCATCTTGCTCTTGTCGCCCCGTGCCGTTACCCAACTGGCGCTGATTTTCATTTCGCTGAGCACATTCATCACGTCGCGCAAAAGCCCCGCCCGGTCCATTCCCGAAACCTCGAGCCGGATCTGGAACGGGATCTCGGTCTTTTCCCAGACCACTTCCACCAAGCGTTCCTGTTCCTTTTCCCGCCACATCCCGATGCTGCGGCAGTCCGCCCGGTGCACGGAAACTCCCCGTCCCCGCGTGATATAGCCCACGATGGCGTCCCCGGGCACCGGGTTGCAGCAGTGGGCCAGACGCACCAACAGGTTGTCGACTCCCAGAACCCGGACCCCCTGGGTGGCCGGAGAACGACGTTTTTCGACGACCACGTCCGGCAGCTCGACTTCCGCGGGCACCGGCCGGAACAGTTCCTTCAAACGCGCGACCAGGGCGTTGGCCGTCACCACGCCCAGCGATACCGCCGCTTGAACGTCCTCGACGGTGTGCAGGTTGTACTTTTTGCCCAGTTCCAACAGGCGGTCGCCGCGCAGGTGCTCCAACTCCAGGCCCTGCTTCCGCGCCTCGCGCTCCAGGGCTTCCCGCCCGCGCTGGACGTTCTCCTCGCGCTGTTCTTTCTTAAACCACTGCCGGATTTTGGTTTTCGCCTGCGGGGTCTTCACCAGGTTCAGCCAGTCGCGGCTGGGGCCCGCCTGTTTGGCCTTGATGATGTCGACGATGTCGCCGGTCTTCAACTGGTAGTTCAACGGCACCAGTCTGCCGTTCACCCGGGCCCCGATGCTCCGGTGACCGAGGTCGGTGTGGATGCGGTAGGCGAAATCCAGCGGAATCGAACCGGCCGGCAACTCCAGTACGTCGCCCACCGGTGTGAAGACGTAGACCGAATCGGCGAACAGGTCGATCTTCAGGGTTTCCATGAACTCGCGGGCGTCGCGCAACTCGTGCTGCCATTCCAGGAGCTGCCTCAGCCAGGCCAGCTTTTCGTCGAACGCGGGGTCGCCGCGGGCCCCGGTTTTGTAGCGCCAGTGCGCCGCGATGCCGTACTCGGCGGTACGGTGCATATCCCTGGTGCGCACCTGGATTTCCAGCACCTCGCCCTCGGGGCCGACCACGGAAGTATGCAGCGATTGGTACATGTTCGATTTGGGCATGGCGATATAGTCCTTGAACCGCCCGGGGACCGGCTTCCAAAGGGTGTGGACCACCCCGAGCGTGGCGTAGCAGTCTTTGACCGACTCCACCAGGATCCGGATGCCGAGGATGTCGAAGATCTCCTCCAGGTCCTTCTCCTGGGCCAACATCTTCTGGTAGATGCTGTACAGGTGTTTGGGCCGGCCCTGGATGTCCGAGTTGATGCCCATGCCGCCCAACTTTTCCTGCAGGATTCCGATTACACTCTCGATGTAACCCTCACGCACGCTGCGGGTCGCACTCAGGCGCCGGGTCAGTTCGCCGTGCCGTTGCGGCTCCCGGAAACGAAAAGCGATGTCCTCCAGCTCGGACTTGATCCGGTAGATGCCCAAGCGGTGGGCCAGAGGAGCGAAGATTTCCAGGGTTTCCTGGGCGATTTCCCGCTGTTTGGGCACCGTGTGGTACTGGAGCGTCCGCAGGTTGTGGAGGCGGTCGGCCAGCTTGATCAGGATCACCCGCACGTCCTTCGCCATCGCCAGGAGCATTTTCCGCAAGTTCTCGGCTTGCTGCTCCTCCTTGGAACGGTAAGCCAGGCGCCTCAGCTTGGTGACCCCGTCGACGAGCAGGGCGACCTCGTCGCCGAACTCCTCCCGGATGACGCACAGTTCGATCCCGGCGTCTTCCACGACGTCATGCAAAAGACCCCCGACCACGCTTTCCAGGTCGAGTTCCAGTTCGGCCAGGATCTGCGCCACTTCCAGCGGGTGAACGATGAAGTCCTCACCGGAAATCCGTTTCTGGTTGTGGTGCGCCTCCTGGGCGAACTCGTACGCCCGCTGAATAAAAGACATGTCCACGCGCGGGTTGTATTGCCGAATCCTCTCCACCAGCGGCTCAATCGGCATGCGGACCATCACCCAAAGAGATTATATCACACTTGAAAAACCGGGCCAGTTCACCGGGGGTCGCCTTTAGGAAGAACTGCTGGCACCCCCAGGCCTCGCGCTTTATCCGGTGCACGCGCCGGAACGTGGGCGCCTGGCTCAGGTGCTTTCGCCCGCCCGGTGCCTTCCGGACTTCCAGCCCCCCGTCAGCCAGGCGGGCGACCAAGCCGAGTTCCTCGAGGATGGTGAGGCCGACCTCCAGCGTGACGGGTGTAAACTCGGGGTGGCCTTGCGCGCGCATCGCGGAAAGGAGTGCGCGGCGGCCGGAGTCCACCCGGAGGTCCAAGGTGGGTAACAGCCGAAAGAGCGACAAAAGACACTTGCGGTTCGGGGCCAGACTGCGGAGATGACGTCGGTTACGGACGTGGTCGTGAACCGAAAAAGCCAGGATCAGTTCCTCCCCGCACCGGGCCAGGGTCTGCCACTCGGACCAATGGTACATCAGGCCGAGCGCCACAACCCGCGCGGGGAAAAGATCACAGCCGTCGGGAGGCACCGCGACCACGATGCCGGCCCCGCCGGACAAAAAACGTTCGCGGGTGCCGCCTTCCGCCGCAAGGGGCGCAGGGGGACAGTCCCCTTGGGGCCTTAGGGGGACTGTCCCCTGGTCCCCTTCCTTGGGGGTCAGCCATTCCACTCCTTCATGCCGCCCGGGAAGGGTCAGGCGCATTTTGGACACGATCTCCGAAACCATTTCGGGATTGGGTACGGCAACCAGCGTCGGGCGCTCCCCGTCCAAAAAACGCCGGGCTGCAGGTCCCCAGAACGGCAGATGCCGCAGGTCGTGTACCCGGCGGAGCCGCCAACCGCCGTCCGGGAGAAGGGAAAAAGGCGTCTGACACCTTTTTGGCATAAGTTCCCCGCCGGCCAGGGCCCGGGTGATGAAGGACGGCGCTACATACCCGCCGGCGACTCCCGCCGGCGACTCCCGGCCGGCCGCGGTTTCGGCGGTCAAGGCCGCAGCCGGTCCCGGCTTCCAGTCCACCATCTTGATTTCGGGCGTCTCTCTTCCGTTCCACCGGTTCATCACCGGCACAAAAGCCAGGTGCACCCGCCTGCACTCCTCCATTTGCACCTGTGCCGGGCCCAGTCCAAAGCCAATACCATACCTCACCGTCCGGCCCTGCTCAAGGACCAGTTTCAAATGTTCGCCCTCCCGCCCGACCTGGCTGCATTTCACGATCCGCATGTCCTCTGCGGCCAACACCGGAGGTTCGTTTTGCGCGCCCCAGGGTTCCAGGGCCTCAATTTCCCGCAAAACCTCCGGGGTAAGCTGATCCAAGGTTACCAGCGCCTCAATCTCTAACTCCGGCCGCGCCGGCTCCGGAAGGTGCCGGGCGTACCGGACCAGGGCTTCGGTGAAGCCGGGGATTGAGGCGGCGGGCAGACTGAAGCCGGCCGCGCCCCGGTGACCGCCAAAGCGGGTCAGCACCTCCCGGCAGGAATTCAGCGCCTCCATCAGGTTCCAGCCCTCTCCGGCCCGGATGGAACCCCGGCCCTCGCCGCCGTCCACCGCGATCAGGGCCACCGGTCTTCCCAGACGCCCGGCCAGGCGGGAAGCGACAATCCCCACCACCCCCGGGTGCCAGCCCTCGCCGCCGAGCACCACCGCCGGGGGCAGTTCCGCCAGTGCGCTCAATTCGGCCAGCGCCGCGGCCGACACTGTCTCCTCCAGGTACTTGCGCCGGTCGTTTAAGTCCGCCAGTTGGGCGGCCAGTACCGGCGCCTCACCGGGTTCGGCCAGGAGGATTTCCACTCCCAGTTCCGGGCGGCCGATGCGACCCGCGGCGTTCAGCAAGGGGGCGATACCGAACGCCACATCACGGACGGACGGTTTTTGGGCAAGTCCGGTGCCCAGGGCGGCGATCCCGGGATTTTCAATCAGTTGCGGCAAACCGTGACGGACCAGCAAGCGGTTTTCACCCCGCAGCGGCATCACGTCGGCCACCGTGCCCAGACAGGCCAGCCCCAGAAAAAATGTTGGCACCTCACCGCCCAGCAAGGCTTGGGCCAACTTGTAGGCCACCCCAACCCCGGCCAGATCCTTGAACGGGTAGTCGCAATCCGGCCGGCGCGGGTTTACCACCGGCACCGGCGGCAGAACACCCTGCGGCTCGTGGTGGTCGGTGACCACCACGCCCAGTCCCAGGGCCAAAGCCCGCTCTATTTCTCGACAAGCGGTGACCCCGCAGTCCACCGTAATGACCAGGCCGACTTCGTCGGCGGCGGCCCGCTCGAGCACCTCGAGATTCAGGCCGTAGCCGTCCGCCCGCCAAGGAATGTGATACTCAACCCGGCCGCCCAGAGTCCGCAGGGCAAACGTCATCAGGGCCACCGCCGTCATCCCGTCCGCGTCGTAGTCTCCGTAGACCAGGATCTTGTCGCCCGCGGCCAATGCCCTTCGAATCAGGTCCACGGCTCTCGTCATGTCGCGCAGCAAATACGGGGACCAAAGGCTACCCAGGTCCCCGTCCAAAAAAATTTGCGCTTCCCTGACGGTGATCATACCCCGGTTGACTAGCAACTGGCCCGTCAATTCCGAAATGCCGCACTCCCGCGCCAGCATCCGGGAAAGCACCGGTTCGGGCTTTTTCAACCGCCATTCCCGATGGTTGTTCATGTCTGCTCCAGGAAATTATTTCTGGACTTGATTATAATTGCCCGGAGGTCGGTTTACAAGCCCGGCCCGCTCCTGAGCCCCGACTATTGGAGCAGGTGCTCTTCCTTCAGATCGATGAATTCCCAGCCCAGCTTGGTCAGGCTGCAGATCTTGCTCTTCCCTTCCGCGGTAACATCCACCAGGCCGAGGGCGTAGAGCTGCATCACGATGTGATCCAGCACCGCCCGTTTCACGCGGGAGGTCAGCGAGAGCTCCTCTTTGTTCATGCGCCCCTGTTCGCCCAGCGCACGTAGCACCCTGGTCGCTTCCGGCGGCAGGCGGTGATCCACCTGCACAAAATACTCGGTCAGCGAAGCCGGCGTACTGATGACCATCCGTTTTTCCTCCTTCAGAATTGTTTTCACTAGTATGCACATTAAGTCCGTCATTAATAACAACTAAATGACTTATTCAGTATTGGCAAAATACTCTTTAAACCGTTAGAATATGGCAGGCGGCGGGACTGATAATCAACCGGACGATGGTTATACTACAAGTCAAGGGTCCGTAGTGGCCGAGCCTAAGATCACCGCCGGATCGAAAGGTTCGGCGGTGATCGAACCGAAGGCCGATGTCAGGTCAAGTGGCTTGGTATCGGCCGGAGGTAAGGGCGGATGGTTTCTCGAAGGGAAATCATTCGTCCGAGGCTAAGACCAAAGTGTTTGCCGACAACTCAGTTTATTCAGAGTATAGGGTTGTTGATGGTCGAGAGGCTGTCGGCAGCTCTTAAAGCAAACACTTTGGTCGAGCAAAGGTCATCACGGGTTCCGCAACGGTCCGTGGTCGCCAAAAGGTGGCCGCAGGCTGTGAAGGGATGCGTGGTGGCCGGAGCGCCGGCCATTACGGGCTCTTATAAATAGAAACCCTTCTCTTTTTTAAAGAGAAGGGTTTCTTGTTTCACACCAAAACGCTTCCCGGACAGACACTTTTAGATGATGATACAGATGAGGCCGCCGCTGCCGTCGTTCACTATTCTTTGCAGTGTCTCCTGCAGCTTTACCTGGGCGTTTTCAGGCATCCGGTGCAGTTTGTTCTGGATACCCTCCCGCACCAGATCGTGCAGGGACTTGCCGAAGATTTCCGAATCCCAGATTTTCTTCGGGTCGTCCTCGAATTCGTTCAGGATATACCGGACCAGTTCCTCGCACTGCTTCTCGGTGCCGATAATCGGGGTGATCTCGGTGGTGATGTCGGCCCGGATCACGTGCAACGACGGAGCACTGGCCTTCAAGCGCACCCCGAAACGGTTGCCCTGGCGGATCAGCTCCGGCTCTTCGAGATTCATCTCGTCCAGCCTCGGTGTGACCACGCCGTAACCGGTGTCCCGTACCTCGTGGAGGGCCGCGGCCACTTTGTCGTATTCCCGCTTGGCCACCGCCAGGTCCCTCGTCAAGCGGAACAGGTCCTGTTCCCCGGCGACCTGGAATCCGGTCTGCTCGGTGATGATTTCGTAGAACAGGTTCGGGCGGGCCTTCACTTCCACCAAGGCCCAACCGGTACCCATGTTCAGGTCCCGCAAGGTGGTTTCGTCTACGAAATCCTGCTGCGCCAGGAGGTCGGTCGCTTCTTGGATGTCCCGGACCCGGTTTACCCGCCGGACGGCCTCCCGGACGGCCGACTCAAACCGCTCGCGCAGCCAATGCAATGAATCCAGTTCTTCCACCCACAGCGGGATATCGACTCTGACTTCGGTCACCGGAAACTCGTACAGGATCTCCTCCAGGATGGTGACCGCGTCGCCCTGGCTCATTTCCAGGCAGTCGAGCGGCAGTACCGGCACGTCGTATTTGGCCTGCAACTCCCCGGCCAGGTGTTGCGTATCCAGGGCGTGCGGTTTGGTGGTGTTCAGGATCACCAAAAAGGGCTTTTTTAACTGCTTCAGCTCGTCAATGACCCGCTCCTCGGCTTCAACGTAGTTTTCCCGCCGGATGTCCGTAATGCTCCCGTCAGTGGTGATTACCAGGCCGATGGTGGAATGATCGGTGATCACCTTGCGCGTGCCGATTTCAGCCGCTTCCATGAACGGGATCGGTTCTTCAAACCACGGCGTCGTCACCATTCTGGGCTCTTCGTCTTCTTCAAAACCCAGGGCTCCCTCCACCCGGTAACCCACGTTGTCGACCAGGCGCACCCGCAATCTGACGTTTTGCCCGACCAGGATCTCCACCGCCTCGTTGGGAACAAACTTGGGTTCGGTGGTCATCACCGTGCGGCCGGCGCCGCTCTGCGGCAGCTCGTCGCGGGCCCGTTCTTTGTCGTAGATGTCCTTGATGTTCGGGATGACCAAAAGTTCCATAAACCTTTTGATGAACGTGGATTTGCCGGTACGCACGCCCCCGACCACCCCGATGTAGATGTCACCCCCGGTACGCTCGGCGATATCACGGAAAATGTCTATTCTTTCCATTCCTTGCTTCCCCCCTTTGAATTTCAAGGTATCCGGCCTTCGTTGTCCAGAGCTTTACTCAACCCTAACGCATCCCCCCCGGGGTGAATCCCATTGGGAAGAATATTTTTCCATAATCGGGCATTAACACTATATATATATGACCGGGGGTGTCCAATATACCGGGAGACCAAACAAAAAATCCCACCCGATTTCCAGGGTGGGATTGCCGCTCTTTTCCGGCCCAAAACCGAGGCTTACGCCTCCAGAAGTTCAATAATCCTCTGCCAGTCGCAGTACTGCTCAATGTTCTCCCGCGCCAGCGCAATCGCCTTTTCGTCACCGGGCCGGATACGCCGGGCCACCGCCGAAAGCCGCTCAATGGTCGTGACGGTGTCGTAGTGGACCAGGATCACCGGCACCCCTTTCTCCTTGGCCCTGGTGATCACATTGAGATGCGGATACAGGCCGCCGGTGAGGATCAGTACCGACGTGCTCGTCTCGAGGGCCGCGAGCGCGTAGTCCGCCCGGTCACCCCCGATGATCACCGCTTTGTTCAGGCCGCGCCGCAGGTGATCCAGAGCGCTGTCGATCGTCATCGCCCCGATGAGCACGTCCTCGACCAAAAGCTCCAGTCTGTCCCCGCCGACTAGAAGCTCGCCGCCCAGGACATCGTGGTATTCGGCCACGGTCGGCGCGTGAATTTCGCGCCGGTGGGGAATCGCCCCGAGCCAGCGGAAACCGGAAGACTCCAGCAAGTTGGCGTACTCCCCCTGGGTCTTCGCCAGCATCGGCCGCGGAATGTTGTTGAAAATGTTCCCCACCAGGTTCAGGCCCTTGCACTGGATGTAGCGGTTATAAAACACCGTCTGGTCGAAATCAAAGTCGTTTCTGATCCGCATGGTGCACAGGATGCCGGCGCCGACCGCGTCGGCGATGCTCACCGCGTCCAGGCCGAAAGTGGCCATCACCCACGGAAAACTGGTACCGTCGATAATCACCGGGTCGTACCGGCCGGCGATCAAGCGGTACGCCGCAAACACCCGGTCCCGGCATTCCTGGGGCTCGCCGTACCCGGACACATAGAAGTTGCCCGCCGTAAGCGGGACTATGGTCTCCAGGTCCTCGGCCATTTTCAGGACCGTTTTCATCAGTACGCCGTCCTCGTCACGCGGGTGCAACACCCCGGCCGTGCTGCCGACAGGCTTGAAATATCCGGGATTAAACCCCTCCTGGCGCAGTTTCAGCACCAGTCCCAGGGCCACCGCCGTTTTTCCGCTTCCGGGGGTACCGATCAAGTACAGGCTCTTCACTGTTCGCCACCTCACGAAATGGTAATTTTCACGTCCAGGGCCTGCGCTCCCGACACATATGCGAACACCGGATTGATGTCCATCTCCGTGATTTCCGGAAAATCAACGACCAACTGGGCCACCCGGGCGACAATACCGGCCAAAGCGCCGATGTCGGCCGGTTTCTGGCCGCGGTAACCGCGCAACAGCGTAAAGGCCTTGGTTTCCATGATCATCTTATCGATCTCCGCCCGGGTAAGCCCATGGGCCAGCCGGAAGGAGACATCCTCCAGCAGGTTCACGTAGATGCCGCCTAGGCCGAACGCGATCAAGGGGCCGAAGTGGACATCCCGGCTCATCCCGATGATGACCTCCGTGCCCTTGGGCGCCATGCGCTGGACCTCGATTCCGTGCGGGATGACATTGGGCAACGAGCGCTGCACGTTGCTCATCACCGCCCAGAAGCCGGCCATCACCTCGCCGGGCGTGTCCAGGCCCATCCGCACTCCCCCGATGTCGGTCTTGTGGATTATTTTCGGCGAAGCCACCTTCAGCACCACCGGGTAACCGATTTCCTCCGCCGCGGCGACCGCCTCCTCGGCCCTGGTCGCCAACCTGGTGGGAGCCACCGGTATGCCGTAGGCCTCAATCACCGCCGCTCCTTCACTGCCCAGGAGCACCAGCCGGTTGTCCTCTTTCACCGCCTGAAAAATCTCCGCCACCCGCTCCCGGTCCACACCCTCGAATTTCGGCAGCGCTTCGGCGGCCGGAGCGTTCCTTAACCGGGCGTACTGGGCCAGCCCCCTCATGGCGCCGATCGCCGTTTCCGGAAAGGTGTAGCACGGTATGTCGGCCGCGCCAAGAATATCGACACCCTCTTTCAGGCTTTCACCGCCCATGTATACTCCGAAGAGGGGCTTCCCGGGAAAACGCCGGGCGACTTCCACTATCGCCCTCGCGGTCTCCGCCGGTTCCGCAGTGGCGGTCGGGCAGACCAGGACGACGGCGGAATCGACGCTCTCGTCCGCCAGCACCTGCTCCAGCGCAAAGCGGTAGCGGTCGGCCCGGGCGTCTCCCAGGACGTCGACCGGATTGTAGATGTTCGCCTCCCGCGGCAATTCCGCCCGCAGCGCTTCCAGGGTCGACCGGTTGAACCGCGCGATGGTCAACCCCTGCCGCTCCGCGCTGTCCGTGGCCACAATCCCGGGGCCGCCGGAGTTCGTCACGATGGCCAACCGGTCCCCCTTCGGAACGGGCTGGTGGGCGAAGGCCGCCGCCAAGTCGAATAGTTCGGCCATTGTCGCCACCCGGATCACCCCGGCTTGGCGAAAGGCGACTTCGTAGGCCAGGTCGGTGCCGACCAGCGCCCCGGTGTGGGAGGAAGCCGCCTGAGCCCCGGCCTGACTGGTTCCGGATTTTAAGACCACAATCGGCTTCTTGCGGCTGACCCGGCTGCACACTTCCAGAAAACGCAGGCCGTCGGCCACGTCCTCGATGTAACCAAGGATAACCTTGGTCGTGGAGTCGTCGGCGACCGCGTTGACAAAATCGGCCTCGTTCAGGTCCGACTTGTTGCCCAGACTGATGAACTTGCTGAAGCCGAGGCCGGTGATCAGGCTCCAATCCAGGATCGCCACCAGCATCGCGCCGCTTTGGGAAATGAAGGTGATTTCCCCCCGGCCCGGAAAGCCGGCGGCAAACGAAGCATTCAGGGGGGTGTGCGTGTCCATTATGCCCACACAATTCGGTCCTACCACCCGCATGCCGTTCTTTTTGGCCGCCGCCGTCAGCTCTTTCTCCCGCTCCAGGCCAAGAGCGCCCGTTTCCTTGAAACCGGCGCTGATCACGACCAGGTGCTTCACCCCGGCACGCCCGCATTCTTCAACGACCGGCAGGACTCCGGCGGCAGGGACGGCGACCACCGCCACCTCGACGGCGCCGGGGACCTTGGTAATCGACGCGTAAGCGGGATAGCCCTCGATTTCCTGCTCCCTCGGGTTGATCGGGATGATCCGCCCGCCATAACCCGAGGCAATGACGTTTTTCAAAATGATATTGCCGATCTTGCCCGGCTTGCCGGAAGCGCCGATAATCGCTATGGAGGCCGGATTGAAAAGAGCGGATAAGTTCTCCAAACCGGTCACCTTCCCGCTTATACTACCAGTAGCCTACACCTGGATCCGACAGTTTATAGCCTTTTCGCTGCCGGCCGCGGCAGTCCTTTTTATGCCAAAAAAAAAGCGCCCGCGGGCGCTCCTAAATTTTTGTGGCAAAGACATGGTTCCCGATGGTCGTGATCACCGGCAGCGTCCTAATCCAGGCGTCATTGGCCAGCTTCGGATTGTAGAAGAACAACGCCCCCTGAGTGGGGTCGATTCCCCTAAGGGCTTGCCTCGCCGCCTGAAACGCCTGTTCGTCGGGTGTGAGGGCGATCGAACCGTCACCGACCGGTGAGAACTGAAAGACGTCGGCGTTTCGCTGGAAGATTACGCTCCGCAAATCTTTAGGAAAGTCGGGGCTGGCCAAGCGGTTCATGATCACCGCTCCGACGGCCACCTGACCGGCAAAACTCTCCCCCCGCGCCTCGGCGTGAATGATCCGCGCCAGGAGCGTCAGTTCCTCGTGGCAAATATTGCCGCGGGTATAGCGGAGAACGTGCTCGGGAATTACCAGCACCTGGTTGGGCACGATCAGGTCTCCCCGCAGGCGGTTGGCGGCGCTCAGCACACCGACCGAAATGCCGTATTGCCGGGAGATGTCGTAGAGTGTGTCCCCGTTTCGCACCGTGTAATAGACGTGCGCCGACGCCGGCGCCGACGCCGGCGAAAACGCGGCCCCCAGTGCCAGAACCAGGATCAGGATGCTTACATATATTGCTCTCATTGTCTCCTCCTTCCGCAAAACGTATTGTGCATTGTCCAATGCACCAGTATGCAGCCATTTAACGGCTGCACAGTTAATTATATCCATGTGGGCGTGCGAAATATAACCGGGGAGGCGTGCGCCGCAAGCCTATGCCGGAGTTTTCAAGGGGAGCTTCCGGGTGGTTTTTGCGGCTCACTTCTATCTGCCGGCGGCCTCTTCGGGATTCAGGCGGCGGGAAATGCGGATGTCGACGTCGGTCAGGAGACGGTAGGGGCGGCACAACTGGAAAAGGCGGGATGTTGTCCGCTCCCCCAGGTATTCCTCCAGGTCTTCCAGGCTCACGTTGGTGGTGACCACCACCGGGAGCTGATGGTTCAGGCGGTGGTTCACCAAAGAATAAAGCTTCTGGCGGCCCCACTCGGTGTAGTGGTGGGCGCCCAGGTCGTCAAGAACCAGGACCGGCACCCACTTCGCCGCCTCCGTCAGCTCCAGCTCGGTGTACCCGGGCCTTTCCAGGTCGTAGGTGGACCGGATCCGGTCCAGGTAGTCCGGAACCACCAGAAAGAGGACTTGAACGTGAGCGTCCAGCAAAGCGTTGGCGATGCAACAAGCAAGAAAGGTCTTCCCCGTACCCACCCGTCCGGTAAACAGAAGCCCATCGGCGGCCGGCCCGGCCTTGGCCTTTTCCACGAAGGTGCGCGCCGCCCTGAGAGCGATTTGAGCCGTCTCGCGGTACGTTCGCCCCCCGTCGGCCTGTTCGGAGGAGTAGTAGTGCAGCCCAAACCGGTCGAAAGTCTGCCGCCGCAAGCTCTGTGTGAGTTGGGCCGCCTTCAGCTGGTGCGAGAGGGCCAGCTCTTGCGCGCACCGGCACGTATGCGCCGCCCCGGCCGCTATGTAAATGCCCCGGTCGCCACAGATGTTGCAGGCCGGCATGTTAAAAGGCTCCTTAGCTCATGTACAGGCCCTTGATGAGTGCCTTTTCCTTCTCCCGGTTGCGGGTTTCGGCGCCCGCTTTCTTGGGTTTGCGCTCGCTCCGGCGCTGCTGGAACTCCTGTTCAAAAGCCGCCACCTGCTCGATGGTCCGCAGGTTGTTCTTGTACCAGGTCAACAGGATGCTGTCGATGTACTTGAAATTGTGCTTGCCGATCAGCACCGCCCGGCGCAGGGCTTCCCGGACCAGGGACGGACCAAGCCCTGAATACCAGCGCGCTACCTGCTCGGCTTCAATCGGGGACAGCGGTCTCCCGAACTCCCCCGCAAACTCGGTGTACAGCCGGCCCAGTTCGCGGTCCGCCAATCCGGCGCCGGTCTTTCCACTCTCCAACAGACTCTGGGTCAGTTCGATCTCGTGCACCTTGCTCCTGGCCCAAGCCTCCGAGAGTCTTTCAAACAAGGGTTCGAAATCGTACCCTTCGGTTACCCTCTGATCACCCTCGCGAAAGTACTGGGTAACGGCAATGACACCTTTCTCCAGCAGGCTCTCCAGGTCGCGCTCCGCCTGGACCTGACCCCCGGACAAAAACTCGCCGAGAACGGCCGCCGGCGGGCACAATTCCTTATCTTCAATCCGCAGGCGCAAAAGGTGCAAAAGGAGCATCATTTCCGACTCGCTCACGCCCATCTGGCGGTACGATCTCAGCAACAGGCTGGGCACGAAGGTTACCCCGTGGATGAAAAGGTCCGTACCGAAAGCCGCCGTAATGTTGCCCTCCCGGTACCGCCTGACCGCCTGGCCGTTACGCTTCGCCATGCCTGTCGCCTCCTGAATTCTATTCTATTCCCGCGTTTCTAGGTTTGTCCAACAGCACCACGTGCCGTCGGCGAAAAGTAGCTGTCTAAGAGCTTTGCGTTTATCTGGTTGCTCTTGCGCTCTGTCCGGTCCGGATGCCGGTTCGGGCCGACGGTACGCGTCGGACCCGACAAAAAAAGAGGTCCCGGAAATACGGTTCCAACCAGGCATGATCGCCTACGGAATGCGGCTTCCCGGGCCGCCTCACCAATCCGGCAACGCCTTTGCGGACGGGACCGGCCCCAACATGCGGCGCAAAGCGGATTTCCGCCAAACCCGAGTCAAGGGCCTGGCGGCAGAAGTCGTCGATGGCGGACAGTGGCGAGATTTTCGGGGGGCTATTCCCAGGTGCGAGTGTCCAGGATATTGCGGTCGGCCTCACTGAAGGTTCCGGTCGGCACTGTTTCCACCCCGCAGGTGAATCTCAGTATTTCCTTGGCCTGCCGGGCTACCGCCGCCGACGCCCCGGCGGCGTCCCGGTCCGGCTCCAGTTCGATCTTCAAGGTAAGAACATCGCGAAAATCCACCCGGCTGATTTGGGCCTGAAGAAACCGGACCCCGGCGCACCGGGACCGCAGTTCTTCGACCTGGTGCGGGTACAGGAAAAGACCCTTCACCTTGACCCCGTCCGCGGTGCGGCCCAAAATGCCGGTCAGCCGCTCGCCCGGCCGACCACAGGGGCAGGCCGCATTCGTCAACGCCCCCAGATCCCCGGTGCCGAAACGAAGCAGGGGGTAGGTGGGCTCCAGCAGTGTGACCACCACCTCGCCGGGCTGTTCGGGCGTGAGCGCCCGACCCGTCTCCGGATCAACCACCTGGACGATAACCCCTTGGGCCAGGTGAAAACCGCTCCGCGCCGGACACTCATAAGCCACACAGCCCAAATCAGCCGTGCCGTATCCCTGGAACACCTCAATGCCGAACTCCTGAGCCAAAATAGAGCGCAACCCCTCCAAAAGTTTTTCGGCGGCCACCCAGGCTTTGCGCAACCGGATATCGCCCCGGCACCCCAGTTCCTGCGCCTTCTTCACCAGTGTGTAGAGGAAAGAAGGCACCCCGATGTAACCGGTGACTCCGGTCTCCCGCATGATTTGGACCTGAAGCTCGGCATTGCCGACACCGGCCGGAATCACGGTGCATCCCAGCCGGCGCAGGGCATTGTCGAACATCATGCCCGCCGGAGTCAGGTGGTACGAAAACGTGTTTAAAACGATATCCCCCTGAGCAAAACCCGCAGCTCGGAGCGCTTGGCCCCAACGCCAGAAGTCGGGGCCGGACCCCTCGGGGTCGTAGATCGGACCCGGGGAAACAAAAATACGCTGCAGTTCGCCTTCCGGCACGGTCAGGAACCCGCCGAAAGGAGGGGCCGACCGTTGCCTTCCGGCCAACTCGCTTTTGCGCAGCAAGGGAACCCGGTCCAAGTCGGCGCGGGACCGGATGTCCTCGGGCCGAAGGCCCGCCGCCGCAAATATCTCCCGCACCGCGGGCGATTTGGCGTAGGCGGCATGCACGAACTTGGGAAGAGAATTCAAGACAACCACCTCTTGCGTCGTTTGTAGTGCTTGACGTCCCGGTAACTTTTGCGCTTGCCGACGTCCGACAGGCCCAGGTAGAACTCGCGGACGTCCTCGTTGTCCACCAGCCGGCCAACCTCGCCCTCCAGCACGATTTTGCCGCCTTCCATGATGTAGCCGTAGTCGGCGATCCCCAGAGCCACGTTCGCGTTTTGTTCGACCACCAGGATGGTGGTCCCTTGTTCCTGGTTGATCCGCTTGATGATCCGGAAAATCTCCTGCACCAAAAGCGGCGCCAACCCCAGAGACGGTTCATCCAGCAGCATCAGGCGGGGGCGCGCCAAGAGGCCACGGCCGATGGCCAGCATCTGCTGTTCGCCCCCCGAAAGATAACCGGCCGTACGGTGTCTTAAGTCGCGCAGCCGGGGGAAGTAATCGTATACCAGTTCGATGTCGGCGCGGATATGCTTGCGGTCGCGGCGGGTGTACGCCCCCGCGATCAGGTTTTCTTCCACGTTTAAGTGCTCGAAGACCCTCCGCCCCTCCATCACCTGAAAAATACCCCTGCGGACGATAATCTCCGGATCCAAGCCGCTGATCCGCGCACCGTCGAACTCGATGAACCCGTCGGTGACCTGACCCTTCTCCGACTTGAGCAGCCCGGAAATCGCCTTCAGGGTCGTGGTTTTGCCCGCCCCGTTACTCCCCAGGAGGGCGACGATTTTCCCCTCGGGGACGGTCAGGGACATCCCCTTCAAGACCAGGATGACGTGGTCGTAGATTACTTCCACGTTGTTCAGCACCAGCAAGGCCACCCCCACCCCTTCGTGAAAAACCCGCGGGACGGTGGGGCTTTCCGCCGTCCCGCGTGCCGTTCGTCTACTTGTAACTGATCCAGTCGGTCAGGTACACCATACCCCCGTCCTGCACTTGGGCCAGCCGGGCGTGGACACTGCCCCGGTGACTCTCGGACGTAAAGGTGACCGGCGCCCCCAAACCGGCGGGGTCGAAGCCGCTTAAGCTTTCCAAACCCTTGCGGATGCCGGGCCCGGTGAAGTCGCCGCCGGAGAGGCGCACGCCTTCGAGCATCACCATGGCGGACATCCAGCCCTGCACGAACTTCTGGTTGACGTCCCCGAAACCTTTGCCCTTGGATTCCAGGTAGGCCTTAATGTCGGCCATGCCGGCCACGTCCTCGCCCGGGAACGCAAACGGCACCACGCCGATGTAGCCGTTCGCCGCGACGCCCGCCAGTTGCACGATCTTTTCGTCGAACGCCCAGTTCAGGCCGATGAACTGCGTTGGGACCTCCAGCTTCCGGGCGTCCTTGAGGACCGTGGCCGCCAGGTTGGAGGTCCCCTGGATGATGGCGAAGTCGGCGCCGTTGTTTTTTAGATTAAGCATCTGCGTGGTGGCGTCGAGCGTGCGCAGGTCAAGCACTTCGTCCCCCACCAGTTCAAACCCCAACTCTTGGGCGAACGACTTGGCGTCTTCCAGGTGCGAGGTCCCGAACGGCGTGTTGTTGTACACGAACGAGAGCTTCGGCGCCCGGGCCTCCGGCCAGTTATCCTTGGCCCACTTCAGCGCAATGCGGGCTTGGTCGGAGTAGCTCGCCGCCAGCACGAAGTTGTACGGGCAGGCTTCGATATCCGTCAGGTACTCGGAATACGAACCGGACAGGTACGGGATCTCGTCTTTGGCCACAAAGCCCTTCAGGGCGTCGGTGTCACCCGTGCCCCAGCCGAGGATGGCGGGCACGCCGGTGCTCTTTACCAGTTTGTTGTATGCCTCCTGGGCCCGCTTGATCTCGTACGCATAGTCGATCGCCTCCAGACGTACCGGATGGCCGTCGAGGCCGCCCTTGCCGTTTAAGTACTTAAAATAGGCTTGGGCGCCGTCATGGAATGGACTGCCCACGTCCCCGGTGGGCCCGGTCAAGTCGATAATTCCCCCGATGACGATTTCCTTTTTGGTTTCCGCCGGAGGCGCACTGCCGCCGCCGCAGCCGCCGGCCAGCAGTGCCGCGGCCAGCAGCAAACAGATCACTGCCAATCCCCGCTTCTTCATTGCTTCCCCCTCCAAAAAAATAGATGACTTCTCTAAAGCCGGCCACCCGGTTTCTCTCGAGCATCCCTCCTCAGTAAGAGTACGGCCACAGCTTAAAATAATCTTTGACCTTCCGCCACATTTTGGCCAAGCCTTCCGGTTCAAAAATCAGGAACAGGATGATCAGCAGGCCGAAGACCGCTTCCTGCATGGCCAGCATGATGTGCGTCAACCCCCCGAGACCGCCGCCGAAGTAGTCCGCGGTCTCCCGGAGGAAAATGGGCAAAAGCGTCATGAAGCAGGCCCCGTAGATGGCGCCCATCACGCTGCCCAATCCGCCGATGATGATCATGGCCAGGAACAGGATCGACACCTTGATCGTGAAGTACTCGGGGCTGATCACCCCCAGGTAGTGTCCCCACAACGCCCCGGCGATCCCGGCGTAGAAGGAACTCACGGCAAACGCGGCGACCTTGTACTTGAACAGGTTGATGCCCATCACCGACGCCGCCAGGTCGCGGTCGCGCACCGCCATGAAAGCGCGCCCCGTTCTGGTACGGAATAGGTTTAGGGCGAACACGACGGCCCCGACGGTGATAGCCAGGATCAGGTAGTAGAAAGTGGTGTCGTCGTTCAGCACCAGGCCGCCGACGGTGGGTGCCGGAAGCACCATCCCCGCGGGCCCGCGGGTGAGAGCCGGCCAGTGAATGATGCCGAATTCGATGATCACCTGGGCGGCCAGCGTGGCAATGGCCAAATAAAGACCTTTCAGCCTCAGCGACGGGATGCCGAACAGGCCCCCGACCAAGGCGGCGGCCAGACCGCCGGCCGGCAGGGCGATCCAGAAGGACCAGCCCAAAGTGGCGGTCATCATGCCGGCTGCGTAGGCGCCCACACCCATGAACGCCCCGTGGCCGATGGAAATCTGGCCGGTGAAACCGACCAGGATGTTGAGCCCGACCGCGCCGATAATGGCGATGCCGATCAGATTGACCACGCTGACGTAGTAAGCGTTGACCATGAACGGCAAAGCCAGGAAGAAGACCAGTACCACCAGCACCTTGAGCTTGGCCCCGGGGTGGTGCAGGATGGCCATGTCCTCCCGGTAGTTCGAGGTAAAGACACCGCAGTCCATTACCAGGGGGTTTCTCATGCGCAAGGCGCGCTACACCCTTTCGATGATTTCCTTGCCGAATAAGCCGTACGGCCTGACCATCAGCACCACCAGGAGCACGACAAACGGCACGACTTCCTTGACGTCGCCCCCAAAGAGCGGGTCCAGGTAGCCTCCGGCGAGACTTTCCAACAGCCCGATGGTGAACCCGCCCACGATCGCTCCGGGCACACTGTCCAGCCCGCCCAGGATCACGACCGGCAGGACCATCAGCCCGATGTAGGCCAGGGACGGGTTCACCCCGTTGATGTTCCCCAACAGGACACCGCCGATGGCCGCCACCACCGCGGCGATCGCCCAGGTGACGGCGATGATCCGCTTGACGCTGATGCCCATGGACTGGGCCGCCGCCTGGTCGTCCGCCGCCGCCCGCATAACGATGCCGGTGCTGGAGTACTTGAAGAACACGGTAAACACGGCCAGCAACACCAGGGCCACGCCCAAGGACCAGAGGTAGACCTGGGAAACCGCCACTTCTCCCAGCCGCACCGGCGCGTCCGGAAAGATCGCCGGGAAGGTGCGGGTCTCGGTGCCCCAGATCATCTGGATGAGGCCGCGCATCAAGAGCGACAGCCCGAGGGTGGCCATAATCACGGAAATAACCCGTTCCCCGATGAACGGCCGCAGCACCAGCCGTTCGACCACCACGCCCAAGAGCACACACATGGTCAGGGTTAGGGCCACGGCCGCCAGGAAAGGCACCTGGTAGAACACCACCAGGCTCAAGGCCACATAGGCCCCCACCAGCAAGAACTCACCCTGGGCGAAGTTGATCACGTCACTCGACTTGTAGATCAGCACAAACCCGAAGGCGACCAGTGCGTAGACCGCACCCACCACCAGGCCGGTGATCAGAATCTGCAGAAAAAACGTCACGCCTTCACCCCCGATTCATTGGCGGTCATCACCTTGAGCGAGGTCTTGATCTTCACCTGCCGGCCGTCCCGGTACTTCACCTCGGTCTCGATCGGAATCTCCCCGGCCCCGCTGTACAGGCCTTCCACCAGCACCCCGTACTTCTCGGAAATGAAACCGCGCCGCACCTTGCGGGTGCGGGTCAACTCCTCGTCGTCGGCGTCCAGTTCCTTGTGCAGCACCACGAATTTCTTAACGCGGACCGCCGCCGGGACGTCCTCGTTTGCCTTGCGCACCTCTTGCGCGAGCAGCTCGAGCACTTGTGCTTTCTGGGTCAGGTCCACGTAAGTGGTGTAGGGAATTTGCCGCCGCTCGGCCCACATCCCGACGTTACCCATCTGGATGTTCAGAAGCGCGACCACGTACGCCCGATCCCGCCCCAGGACCACCGCTTCCTTGATGTACGGGCTGAACTTCATCTTGTTCTCCAGGAACTGCGGCGAGAAAATAGTGCCGTCCGCCAGGCGCATCACGTCCTTCACGCGGTCGATGACCACCAGGTGCCCGTCTTCGTCCAGGTAGCCCGCATCCCCGGAATGGAGCCAGCCGTCCCTGAGGGTCTCGGCGGTGGCCGCGTCGTTTTTATAGTAACCGGCGAATACGCTCGGGCTGCGCGAAACAATCTCGCCGTCCGGACTGATGCGGATCTCGGTCTCCGGGATCGGCCGCCCGACCGTGTTGAATTTGACCTCCCCGTCCCGGTGCGCCACCGATATTCCGGCGATTTCGGTCTGGCCGTAGATTTGCTTCAGGTTGACCCCCAGGGCGTGAAAGAACCGGAACACATCCGGCCCCAGCGCGGCGCCGCCGGTGTAGGCCCGCTTCAGGTTCACCAAACCCAGGTGATCCTTGATGGCGCTGAAAACCAACAACTCGCCCAGCAGGTAGGCGAGTTTGAGGCCGATGCCGGGGCGCACCCCGTGGAACCGGCAGTCGGCCATCCGGTAGCCCGCAAGCATGAACGCCCGCGAGACCAGCCGCTTGAACCGGTCGGCATCGTCCAGCCTCACCTGTACCTTGGACACCATGTCCTCCCAGATGCGGGGCGGGGAGAACATCACGTGCGGACCGATCTCCTTCAGGTTCGCCTGAACCGTTTCGGGTTCTTCGGGATAGTTTACCGTCATTCCCGACCAGAGCGCGGCGGAGATGGACATCATCTGTTCACCCACCCAGGCCAGGGGCAGGAAGGAGAGAAACTCGTCGTCCGACGTGAGCGGATCCACCGACAAAAGGCTCTGCGCCATCCGGAGCAGGTTCGCGTGGGTCAGCACGCTGCCCTTGGGCAGGCCGGTGGTGCCGGAAGTATAGGCGATTATGGCCGTGTCGCCCCCGGTGCCGGCCCGGACCTCCCGGTCGAAATAGCCCGGGTTTTCCCGGCCGAATCTCTCGCCCTCGGCCTCCACCGCCGTGAAGGAAAGCAACAGGGGATCGCGGTAGTTCTTCATACCCTTGGGGTCGTAGTGGATGACTCTTTCGACCTTGGGCATATCTTCTTTGATCTCTAAAAGCTTATCGACTTGTTCCTGGTCCTCGACCACGATTATCCGGGCGTCGCAGTGGTCGATTACGTAGGCGATCTCACGGGGCAGGCTGTCCTGATAGACCCCCACCGCCACCCCGCCCAGCGCCTGGGCACCGAGTTCGGCGTAGACCCATTCCGGACGGTTGTCGCCGATGATCGCCACCTTGTCGCCCCTGGAAAAGCCCAGCGCGGCTAGGCCGAGCGCAAACCGCTCCACGTGGCCCAGATACTCCGCCCAGGTGACCGGCTGCCAGACGCCGAACTCCTTCTCCCTAAGGGCCGCCTTGTGCCGGAACCGGGCCGCGTTGCGTATCAGAAGTTTGGGAAGGGTGTCTTCCAGCATCGAGAACTTCATCCTTTGTGGACTACTGCTTGCCAAGATACGCCCTGATTACCAGGGGATTTTGTTGGACTTCTTCCGGGGTGCCCTCCGCGATTTTACGCCCGAAGTCCAGTACGGCCACCCGGTCCGAAATATCCATGACCACGCCCATGTCGTGCTCGATCAGAATCAGGGTGGTGCCCCACTCCTCGGCGACGTCCAGGATGAAGCGGGCCATGTCTTCCTTTTCTTCCAGGTTCATTCCGGCCATGGGCTCATCCAGCAGCAAAAGCCGTGGTTCCAGAGCCAGGGCCCGGCCCAGCTCGACACGCTTCTGCAGCCCGTAGGCCAGCGTGCCCACCGCCTTGTGCCGGATGCTCTCGATCTCCAGGAAATCGATGATCTCCTCAACCCGTCTGCGGTGCAGTTCTTCTTCGCGCCGGGCCGGGCCCCAAAACAGTCCCCCGCTCAAAAGGCCCGATTTCATGTGGATGTGCCGGCCCAGCATCAGATTCTCGAGCACCGTCATATGTTTGAAAAGCTCTATGTTCTGAAAAGTGCGGCCGATGCCGAGTTCGGCGCGCCGGTGGGGAGCAGTGCCGGTGATGTCCTGTTCTTCGAACAACAGCCGGCCCTCGTGCGGACGGTAGAGGCCGCTGATGCAGTTCAAAAGGCTGGTCTTTCCAGCCCCGTTCGGCCCGATCACGGCCGCAATCTCGCCCGCGTTCACCTCCAGGCAAACCCCGGTAAGAGCCGTGACGCCGCCGAAATGGAGGGTCAAGTACTCAACAATTAGTTGGGACGACACCGGTGGCCTTCATCCCCTCTGCGCCAAACAGGAATAACCTTGTGTTTTTCTGCGGTGCTTCGGGAAAATCCTGCTGCGCAATGAAGATCTTCAACAGCGGCTTGTTTGGCGTCAGAGCAGTTCGGTCCGGTGATGGATGATTTCGAGGCTGGGCTGGGCGGCGATGAAGTTCAGCACTTCCTGAAGCGACTCGTCGACGTGCGCGGTCCGGTTGCCGACCACCGCCACCGCGAGCGCGGCCCGCTGCCAGTGGTCCTGGTGGTCCACCTCGGCCGCCGACACATTGTATCTGTTCCGCAAGCGGGTCAAAAGGCTTTTGAGATGCCTCCGCTTGTCTTTCAGGGAAAGGGCCTCCCCCAGAAACAGCTCCACGGTGAGAATGCCCACGCGCATTTGTTAATTCCTCCGGTGCCGAGTATTATCGCCGCCCAACCAGTCGCATACACTCATGTTATAATAACGCCGATACTGGCTGAAGCACGTGCGCAGGTTGACACCCGTATTCATACACTCATGTTATGATAACGCCGATACCCGAAAGGAGGTCCGGTGATGACGACCCTGGCGCTTCTGGTGGCCCTGCTTTTTTTCCTGGCCGGCCTGGCCGCCATCGTGTTCCCCGTGTTGCCCGGTCCGGTGCTGATCTGGGTGGGCATGCTGGTCTACGGCTTCATGACCGGATTCGAGGGGCTCTCCTGGGTGTTCTTCGCGGGCCAGGGCTTGGCCGTGGCGCTGACCTTCTTCGTGGACTACGCCGCCACCGTCTGGGGCGTGCACCGGTTCGGCGGCTCGCGGGCCGCCGTCTGGGGGGGCGTCGCCGGGGCTTTACTTGGCCTGGTCGTCCTGGGTCCGTTCGGAGTGATCGCCGGGCCCTTCCTCGGAGCATTCGCCGCCGAACTGCTGGCCAGGGGTTCAACCCGGCAGGCCCTGCGTGTCGGAGTCGGCACCCTGATCGGCTTTGTGGGCAGTACGCTCACCAAAATCCTGATTGCCGGGGCCATGCTCCTCTGGTTCTTCGTCACTATTTTCTAAGGGCATGGAAAAGCGCGCCCCCGCTTTCGCCCAGCGGGCCTGGGTGACCAGAGGTTCTTCGTCGCTATTTTCTAAGGGCCTTGGAAAACGCGATCAGGGCCGCACCCAGGGCGCCCACGATCTGCGGCTCCGGCGGAACCCGGATCGGCACTCCGAGGCGGGCCGACAAGGCGCCGACCACGCCCGCGTTTTTGGCCACCCCTCCGGTCATGGTCACCTCCGGCCGCACGCCCACCCGGGCGGCCAGTCCGGCCGTCCGGTCGGCCACCGATTCAAGAAGGCCCCGGGCGATTTCCGCCCGCGGCGCCCCTCGCCCGATCAGGGCCACCACCTCGGACTCCGCGAATACGGTGCACAGGCTGCTGATCTCGGCCGCCCGGCCGGCCTCCCCGGCAAGCGCCGCCAGGTCTTCAACCCGGACCTCCAGGGCCCGCGCCATGACTTCCAGGAAGCGCCCGGTGCCGGCCGCGCACTTGTCGTTCATGGCGAAGTCAATCACGGCCCCCCCGTCCTCGAGCCGGATCACCTTGCTGTCCTGACCGCCGATATCGATCACGGTCCGGGTGGCGGGATAAAGATGCGCGGCCCCCTTGGCGTGGCAGGTGATCTCGGTCACTTGCAGGTCGGCGAAAGGTACGTTCACCCGGCCATAGCCGGTCGCCACGGTGAAAACCACCTCCCGCGGCCCGCACCCCGCCCGTTCGAGCGCCAAGGCCAGGGCTTTTTCGGCCGCCAGGCGGCTGTCGGCGCCGGCGGGCAAAACACTGTGCCCCGCCATCTCCCCGCCGCGCAGCACCACGGCTTCGGCGGATACAGAACCAATGTCTATTCCGGCCACGAACATACGGCAAACCTCATCATCACAGGCTGACCGGCACTCCCGGCCGCCGGTCAACGTAAACGCGCCACCAAAACCTGCCGTTCCTCAAGGCTTTTGATCCGTGGTGGGCCAAACCCGGCCTGCTCCAACCAACCGGTGTACTCTGGGGCGGTCCACACTCCGCCGGACGCGGAGGCGATCAGCATGTTGATCCCCATGTATGCGGACCGGGCACTGATCCCCCGGACGTAGTCCAGGATGGCGATCCGTCCCCCTGGAGTGAGCACTCCCGCCACCCGGGAAAACAGGTCCCGGTTTTCTTCCGGACCGTAAATGTGCGTGATATTGCCCAGAAAGACCACCTCAAACGGTCCCGGCGCCACTCCCTCGTGGAAGTCCCTCGCCACCAGTTTGACGTCCAGACCGGGCGGCACCTTGGAAGCCATCAGTTCGACCACTTCCGGGATATCCTGCACAGTGACGGCAACGCCCCGCCGGGCGAAGGGGACGGCGTAGTTCAACGGCCCGCCGCCCAGGTCCAGGAGGCGCAGCGGCGGGGAGAGGCCCTCCAGGCAGAGGCCGGCCACGGCATCCGCGACCGGGCGGGCGTGCTCCCGCATAGCGTCCATAAAATAGCGGAGCTTTTCGGGACTGCGCTCCTTGCGGGGCGGCCGGCCCGTCCTGATCACTTCCGGCAGCGCCAGCCAGTTCCCCAGCCGGCTGTAGGCGTGCATGAAAGCGAAACCGGTGTAGTGCTCACTCTCCGGTTCGAAGAACATCCGCCGCGCTTCCGGAGTAAGCGCGGCGGCCCCGTTGACGACTTCCAGATACCCCAACTGTATCAGGGCCTCGATCAGACGTTCCACCGCACGGCCGTCTCCTTGGACGGCCTGCGCCACCTCCGCGAACGGAAGCGGGCCGGCGCGCAACGCCTCGATAAGGCCGCATTTGACGGCCGCCCCGGCCAGCAAGAGCTCCTCGGGCAAAACCAACCGGTCCTTGTTCGGCAAGACGCTCACCCCTTGAAGGATAAAGAATTCAGGAGTCAGAATCCAGAATGAAGATCCAAGAAAAGTTGAGGCCGGGTTCTCACCGGCAGCCGAATCACTCTTTTTCCCAGGCTCCACTTCTTACGCTTCCGAATTCCAGCTCCTGGCTTCCGGATTCTGACTCCCCGATTCTGGATTCTGGATTCTGGCTCCTGACTCCTGACTCCTGACTCCTGAATTCTGGATTCTGGATTCTGGATTCCAACTCCTAGCCTTCATCCACCGCCTGGACCGCCGCGTCCTGAAACCAGCCCATGTCCTGCATGAGCGCCAACACCTGTCTTTTCCCCTCCCGGCTGCGGATCGCCTCTCGCGGGCTCCGCCCGCTTAAAGCGGCCCGGGGGACGTCAGGCCAGCCCGGTTCCGAAAAAGCGTCCAGAAAGCCTTCCTCCAGTTCCTCCTGGATTTCATAAGGCAGGTCATCCCCCCCACCAACCAGGCGCTCCAGGAAAAACAGCACCAGTTCCACCTTTTCGGCCGGTTCCCGGGCGTGAGCCAAAACCACATACTCACTCAGGCTGTCGTAGGCCTCTTCGAGACTCCCGTCCTGAAGCAAGAGCATCCCGAGCCCGTACCAGGCCTCGGCATAGTGCTCGTCAACCCCCAAGAGGCGCCGTAGCAGCGATTCCATCAGGGAGAACTTGCGTGCCCGCCCGGCCGCCTGTATTTCCCCCAGCAGGCGCCGCCGTTCCTCTGAAACAACGCTCGGCTCGGGGTCCCGCCGGAGATCGGGTTGGCCCGGACCCCACTTTGAATTGCGTCCGATGAAGACCGTACGGTAGTGCTTCTGATCCACCTGTGCCGCCTCTTTTCGACTTGTGCTCAAAAAACCCTCCCGCTGGGACACTGGGGTGACTGGAACGCGGGAAAAGGACGCAAACTTTTCCAACTTGTGTTCTAAAGAACCCTCCCGCTAGGACGGGGATGGCCGTTTCGGGGGCTTCCTTCTCCGGAGCCGGCGGGTTCTCCTGCTGCGGGCCAAGTTCTTGAACTGGAAGGAGCCGTCCGGCTTTGCGATCCGGACCCTGGTTCTTTTGCTGCAGGTCAAGCCCTTGAACAGTGCCGTGTTCTTCCGTGCACGCAGCCCCGATCGGCCTCCACGCCACACCGCGCGCGGCGGGCTCTACCTGCCGCCCGTACCCGTCTCCGCCCGCACCCGCACCGACGGCGCGTTCGAGCTGCTCTACCTGTCGCCCTTATCCGCCTCCGGCTTGGGACGCCGTTGTTCCCAAAGGTTTTCCAGGTCCACGTTCTGCAAGCCGATCAAGAATCTCTCCCGGAACTTAGGATACCGGGACGCCAGTTCGGTCACCACGGCTTTCATCTCGTCCCGTTTCGTCCGCCCATTGTAGGGACAGGGATTTTTGATCACCGGAAACCCCTTGCCGGCCGCCAGGCCGGACAGGACCCGCTCCGGCAGGTACACCAGGGGCCGGATCAGAGTCAGGCCGGTATCGGTCAGATAGGTGCTCGGCCGGAAGGTCTTCATCTGTCCAGTGAAAACCAAGTTCAAAAGATAGGTTTCGATGACGTCGTCCAGGTGGTGCCCCAGGGCCACCCGGTTCGCCCCCACCGACAAGGCCGCCTGGTTCAATACGCCCGCCCGCAGCTTACCACAGAGCTTGCACGGGTTCATCCCCGCTTTTTCCCCGATGATCGCCGCCACCGGCCGGACGTGGATGTGCAGGGGCACCCCCAGGTGCCGGCAGAATTCCCGGTGCGGCTCAAAATCGACTTCGCCCCACCCGAGATCCAGCATTACGGCTTCCAGGCCGAAACGCAAATGGGAATAGTCCCGCAGGTAGGCCAGAATGTAGAGCAGGGCGGTACTGTCCTTGCCGCCGGAAACCCCCGCCACCACCCGGTCGCCGGACTCAATCATCCGGTAGTCGCCGACCGCTTTCTTCACCCGGGTCAAAAACCATTTTCCGTAATGCTTGGTCTTGTTCACATTCTGCCCTCCGCACCGGCTTCCCACACATTCAAAACCGGGCCGCCCGTTTCCGGCACCGGAAGATCCGGACCCGGCAACGTACACCCGCGAACCGCCGGCGGCCCGGGATGACGGCGTTCGGCGGCCCGCCGCCAAAACGGTATAATGCCCTTCGGCATGGGTATAATAGCCCGAAAATCAGCGCAAACGCAAGGAGGCAGGCCCGTAAGATGAGTGTTCGCGTGGGAATCAACGGGTTCGGACGAATCGGGCGGAACTTTCTACGCATTGTGCACGGACACCCCGACGTTGAGGTGACGGCCGTGAATGATCTGTCCAACCCGGCGACTTTGGCCCACCTTTTGAAATACGATTCCGTCCACGGCATCTTCGGCGTCGATGTCCGGACCACTGAAAGCGGTTTTTGGGTGGACGACCAGGAAATCGCCGTGTACGCTGAACCGGATCCAGCCAAGATTCCTTGGGGAAAACACGGAGTGGACATCGTGGTTGAAGCCACCGGGCGTTTCACGAAAGCGGACGGCGCCGCCAAACACCTGCAGGCCGGTGCCCGGCGGGTCCTGATTTCTGCGCCCGCCAACGGCGAGGACGTAATGATTATCATGGGCGTGAACGAGAAACGTTACGATCCCGCCCGCCATCGGATCATCTCGGCCGGTTCCTGCACCACCAACGGTCTGGCGCCGTTGGTCAAGGTACTCCACGACCGGTATAAGGTGAAACGCGGGTTTATGACCACCGCCCATTCCTACACGAATGACCAGCAGTTGCTTGATCTGGCCCACCGCGACCTGCGGCGGGCGCGGGCGGCCAACCTCTCCATCATTCCGACCACCACCGGCGCCGCCAAGAACGTCGGCGCCGCGATCCCCGAACTGGCGGGAAAACTGACCGGGCTGGCCCTGCGCGTACCCACCCCGGACGTTTCAATCATTGACTTCGTGGCCGAACTGGAGCGGCCCACCACCAAGGAAGAACTGAATGACACCCTGAGGGCGGCCTCCGGCGGGGAAATGGCGGGAATCATGGCGTACAACGAATTGCCGCTGGTGTCCATCGACTACACCGGCAACCCGCACTCCTCCATTGTGGACGGACTCTCGACGTTCGTGATCGAGGGCACCTTCGCCAAGGTCTTGGCCTGGTACGATAATGAATGGGGCTTCTCCAACCGCCTGCTCGACATCATCTTGTACATGCATTTCCTGGAAACGGTGGGCAAGGCCGCCCGGGACAAAGTACGCGAGGAGGCCCGCCGGCGCAGGCCCGTAGACGGCGCTAACCGGCCCGCCCGGGAACGCCCGTAGAGGCACCACGTATTTTGAAATTTGGTCTTGCCAAGCCGTCGGTTTGTCTAGCAACTGTCGAACCCCGGTGGCAGCCCCGTCCGGCGCGCCGCGGCACCGCGCAGAAACGCCAGGACGCTACCGCTGGTCCGCCGCGGGGCGGGGGTATAGACCCGACCGGCACACTATTTCGGGCACGATCTTCTCCCAAGCGACGGCCATGATGTGCACCCCGGCGACGCCTTCAATCTCCCGGAGTGCGGCGATCTGCTCGACGCACAGGGCAACCCCCTCGGCGGCTGGATCAGCCGCTGTCTCCATTCTGGCAACCACCGCGTCGGGAACGTAAACACCGGCCACCGCGTCGCGCATGAACCGGGCCATCCGGGCCGACTTCAACGGGGCGACCCCGGCCAGGATGTGGGCACGCTCGTGCAGGCCACGGGTCCGCACCAGGCCCATGAAGCGCCGGAACCGGTCCAGGTCGTAAACGCACTGGGTCTGGAGAAAGCGCGCCCCCGCCCGGACCTTCTTGTCCAGGCGCCGCACCCGCAACTCCACCGGCTCAGCACAGGGGTTTTCCACCGCACCCACGAAAAACACCGGCGGTTCGCCGTCCACCGGCTCACCGCACTGAAACAACCCCGGGTCGCCCAGGCGGCGCACAACATCCACCATCTGGACCGAATCCAAGTCAAACACCCCCTTGGCACCGGGATGGTTGCCGAACTTCTGGTGATCGCCGGTCAGGCACAGCACGTTCCTGACGCCCAGGCTGTAAGCACCCAGGAGATCACTCTGGACGGCGATCCGGTTGCGGTCGCGAGCGGTCATCTGGACCACCGGTTCCAGGCCCGCAGCCGCCAGATGCACACCGGCGGCGACGCTGGAAAGCCGGACCACCGCGGTCTGGCAGTCGGTGACGTTGGCCGCGTCCACGAAACCCTTCAGCATGGCGGCCTTGGCCGCCAGCCCCCGCACGTCCGCGCCCTTGGGCGGACCCACCTCGCAGGTCACCGCGAACCGCCCGGCTTCAAGCACCCGGGCCAGCCCACTCACGCCGGTCATTCCACCCCGCCCCCTTTCCCGGACCGCCGCGGGCCGGCCTGGGCGCCGGACCAGTCCGGCGGCGGGCCGATCTCGTCCAGGGTCCCGGTGCGCCCCAGCCGCTCCAGCCGTTCCCAGATCAACAGCCAGGCGCAGGGGGTGGCGTTGCCCACCTCGCAAAGCCCGCCGGCGGCGCCCCCGCAGGGGCCGTTCATGATGCCCTTGGCGCAGCGGGTGCGCGGGCAGACGCCCCCGGTCAGGTACAGCACACAGTCCCCGCACAGGCGGCAGCGTTCCTCCCACACCCCGGGCGCCGCCAAGCCCCCGGCGAACCGGGTGTTCACCCCGGGCAGCACCGGCACGCCCGGGTAGTGCTCCGCCAGAAACTGAGCGCCCACACCGCACCCCAGGGTGAGCACCGCTTCGGCGCGGGCCACCGCCGGGGCGAGTTCGGCGACGAATTCAGGCTCACACTGCCGGGTAACCCCGCGCACTTCGGTATCCAGCACTTCGCCCCGCAGGCGGGCGTGCAGGCGCAGGGCGTCCGCCAGCTCTCCCGCTTGGCGCTCCCCGCCCACCCCGCAAACGGCGGTGCACCCGGCACAGGCCGCCACCAGCACCCGCCGGAAGCCCGTGATCATAGCGGCCACCAGGACGAAGGACTTTGCCTCCGTGACGATCATCCGGGCACACCCCCCTTGACGGCGGCGCCTCTGCCCAACCTTGACGGGGGCAGAGCCTTGATCCGCCCCACAAACTCGGCGACGATTTCTCCGAAACGGGTGCCCATGGCGGCCGACAACTGGTACATTTCCAACCGCCCGGGCTCCAGACCCACCTCGGCCAGCCGCTTCTGCAGCCCGGCCACCCGCTCCCGAGCCCGCAGGTTGCCTTCCTTGTAGCGGCATTCGCCGTCCAGGCAGCCCGCGACAAACACCCCGTCGGCGCCCTCCTCGAAGGCACCGAGCACCACGGCGGCCTCGATCGCCCCGGTACAGGGCACTCCTACAACGGCCACCCCGGGATCGTAGGGCACCCGCATGGCCCCCGCCAGGTCGGCGGCGGCATACGCACAATTATAACAGCAGAAGGCGATTATCCTGCGATCAGGGTTCACGCGCCCACCTCCCCCGCACCGCCGGCCAAGCCGGCACGCACTTGCGTCAGCAGTTGCTCCTTACGGTAACCGATTAGGTGAATGGCGGCGTTCGGACACTCGGCCACGCAGATTCCGCAACCCTGGCACTGCACCGGCTCAATCCGGGAGACGTTCCCGGAGACCACCGGCACGTTGAAGGGGCATACGCGGACACAGCCAAGGCAGGCCGTGCATTTCTCGGGCGCCACCCGGGCGTGGACGCCGGGGGCCGTCACCAACCCCCGGCCCAAAACCGTGGCGCACCGCGCCGCCACGGCCCGGCCCTCGAGGAGGCTTTCCACCAAGCCCTTCGGGCCCGCCGCGCCGCCGCACATAAACACCCCGGCCGCGGAGAAGTCCACCGGCCTCAGGGTGGTGTGCGCCTGCAGGAAAAAACCGTCCCGGTCGGCCGGCACTTTGAACAGGTGCGCCAGCGCCCGGCTGTCCGGGGAGGCCTCGGCGGCAGCCGCCAGGACCACCCGGTCCGCGTCGATCCGGAAGTTACAGTCCAGTACCGGGTCGGCCGCCTCCACCGCCACCCTTTCGCCGACGGGACCGACCCGCGGCTCTTGGCCCGGGCGGTAGCGGATGAACACGATCCCCCGGGCCCGGGCCTCGGAGTACAGATCCTCGTCGGTCCCGGTGACGGTGAGGTCCCGGAACAAGATGTAGATCTCACGCTTGGGGTGCGCCGCCTTCATTTCCAGAGCCAGGGCCAGGCTCCGGCGGCAGCAGGACCGGCTGCACCAGGGGCGGCGCGCGTCACGGGAACCGACGCACTGGATGAACACCGTCGTGTCCGCATCCCCGTTCCAGGCTTTGGGCCCTTCCCGCTCCGCCTCCGACAGGGTGACCACCGCCGGGTGTTCTCCGCACAAGTATGAGTCCGGCCGCGATTCCCACGCCCCGGTGGCCAGCACTGCCACGCCGTGGCGGACCACCTGGCCGCCGCGCAGGCGGGTGGAAAAACAGCCGATGTGCCCGTCGGCCGCCACCGGCTCATTCTCGGGATAAAACCGCACCAGCGGGTGCCGGACAACCCGCTCGGCCAAGGGAGAAACCAAGCTGGTTCCGGGACGCCCTCCCCCGTCCACCGCGCGAAAAGCGCCGCCGGGGGTTTTTTGCTTATCCACCAGGTGGACCTCAAATCCCTGGTCCGCCAGTCCCAGCGCGGCCGACAAACCGGACGGACCCGCACCCACCACGAGGGCCGCAGGCATGACCGGCACCGTAACCGGGGGCACCGGTTCCAGCAGGCGCGATTTGGCTACCGCCATGGTCACCAACCGGCAGGCCTTGGCGGTTGCCGCAGGCGGGTCCGGATGCACCCAGGCGCATTGTTCGCGGATATTGGCCATCTCGCACAGCGCCCCGTTCACCCCGGCATCGCGGAGCACGTTTTGGAACAACGGTTTGTGGCTGCGCGGGCTGCAGGCCGCAACCACCAGCCGGTTCAGGCCGTGTTCGCGTACCGTTGCCGCCAGCCGGTCCAGGCTGTCCGGCGCGCAGGCGTGGATCATCTCCAGGGTCAGGGCCACGCCTTCCAGCCGCCCGGACGCCTCCGCCACCGCCGGGACATCGATCGACCCGGCGATGTTGGTGCCGCAACGGCACACTACCACCCCGACCCTGGGGCGTTCTTCACGCACGTCGCGCTCAGGAACCGGCTCATCGTCCCGGACCGCCGCGCCCCGCGCCCCCGCCAACAACGCGCTTGCTTCGGCCGCCGCCGCCCCGGCCTCAATCACGGCCGCCGCGATGTCCTTGGGGCCGGCAAACGCCCCGGCCACAAAGATGCCGGGCCGGGAACTCTCTGTAGTCCCCGGCGCCGCCGGCCGGCAAAAACCATGCCGGTCCAGAGCCACCCCGAGACGCCGGGCAAGAGCCGCCGCTCCGGGGGCGGGCGTGAAGCCGGCGGACAGGACCACCATGTCGAACGCCCGGCGCCCGAAGCCGTCAGGTCCGGCCCACCGCACCTCGAGGCCGCCGCTTTCGCGTTGCTGAACCGTGTCCACCCCGGCGCACCGCAACTCCACCCCTTCCCGCTCGGCCCGCTGCCGGTAACGGTCAAACCCCTTGCCCGGAGTGCGCATTTCTTGATAGAAAACCACTGTCTCCAGGGGGCCGTCCGCCTGCTCCCGCGCCGTGACCGCCCCTTTCAGCGCCGCCATGCAACACACCGTGGAACAGTACTCCCGGCCCAGGGTGCGGTTCCGCGAACCGACGCACTGGATCCAGGCGATGCTCCGCGGCGGCGTGCCGTCGGACGGACGGATCAAACGTCCCCCGAAGGGACCGGCGGCACTAAGGAGACGTTCCAGTTCCAGGTTGGTGACCACGTCCGGCAACACGCGAAAGCCCCAGTTCCTTAACGGTGACGGATCGAACGCCTCGTAGCCGGGGCACAGAATCACGGCTCCGGCCTCCACCTCGAGCGGCTCCTCGGGGGCCCCGAGCAAGATCGCCCCGGTTGGGCAGGTTTGGGCGCACAAGGCGCATTCGATGCAGTGCGCAGGATCGATGGCATAGGCCCGGGGATAGGCCTGGGCGTAGGGTTGGTAGACCGCCTTGCGGGTGCTGAATCCCGTGTTGAAAGCGTCCGGCACTTCCACCGGGCACACGGCGGCACATTCGCCGCAATCCCGGCACGCCTCCACCACCACGCCCCGGGGGAAACGGCGCAGAGAAACGTTGAACCGCCCCGGCGCGCCGCTCACCTTTTCCACCCGGGTGCCCGCGAGCACCGCGACTTTCGGATGCCGGGCGATTCTGGCCAGTTGCGGTGAAAACGAACACAGCGCACACTCGTTAGTTGGGAAGGTTCTGGACAACTGCGGCATCTTGCCGCCCAGGGCCGGCGCCTCGTCCACCAGATAGACCGCAAAACCCCCGTCGGCGAGATCAAGGGCGGCCTGAATTCCCGCAATGCCGCCCCCGATTACCACTACCGCTCCCACCTTGTGGACTGCCAAACGTCACTCACCCCTGGAGGGAAAGAATGCCCGATTCAGGAGTCAGAATTCAGGAGTCAGAATTCTGGATTCTATCTCCTTCTAAACACCTTCAGGAAGGAATCGCAGTAAACTTCCCGGTTCAACAAGATGCTCGCCGTTGCGGCGGCGTCCAGCAAAGCCTCGTCTTCCACGTCCAGAATCGCCGCGTCCAGGCCGGCGGCCATTGCCATCACGAGGAAGGTCCGGTTGATCAGTGGACGCTCACTCATTCGCTGGGAGATGTTGCTTAAGCCCACCACGGTCCTTGGGGGCGGCGTGGCCAGCAATTTCGCCTGGCGGATGGTTTCCAAGACCTCCACGGCGTGGTCCTGGGCTACGTTCACCGGCAACACCAGCGGGTCGATAAAGAGATCCTCCATCGGCAGACCGTGGGCGTCGGCTCCGGCCACCAGTTCCATGGCCAGGGCCAGCCGGTCGGAGGCGTCCTTGGGCACCCCCTGCTGGTTCATAGCCAGACCGATAACCGCGGCGCCGTAGCGCAAAGCCAACGGAAACAGGAGGTCCATACGTTCCTGGTCGGCGCTGGTCGAGTTGATGAGCGCCTTCCCCCGATGCACCCGGAGCCCGGCCTCGATCGCCTCCGGGTTCACCGAATCGAGGCAGCAGGGCAATCCGGTGGCTTCCTGCGCCACCCGGACCAGCCACTCCATGACCGCCGGCTGTTCCCCGGCGTCCACCGCCGGACCGGTACTGAGGTCCAGATAGTGCGCCCCGGCCCCGGCCTGCAGCCGGGCCCGCTCGGCCACCGGTCCGGGCCGCCGCTCCTGGACGGCTTCCCGGATGTCCCGGAACATGCCGTTGATCCGCTCACCGATTAGAATCAAGTTACTGCGCCTCCTTCAGCAACGCGCATCAGGGCGTCGACTTCCCGATTGAAGCGGGCCAGCGACTCGGGGTGCCGGAACACGAAGATGGAGCCGCCGGCCAGAGCCAGCGTCACCGCCGTCACGGTCTCCCACAGCACCGCCCGCCGCAGCTGCTCCCCCCACTCCGCCGCGTCCTCCACCTGGGCCTCCCTGGTCTTCCAGGTCTCCTCGCCCACCAGGCAGATTACCGGCGGGGCCAGCATCCGGTCTCCGGTCAGTGCACCGAGCCGTTTGCGTTCGATGATCGAGTAAGCGTACTCCAGTCCGTACCCCAGGGGACCGATGGACGGGTCCATGGCGATCCGCTCCGGCGGCAGGTTCATCTCGGTGATCAGGATGTTCAGCTGCTTCGCCAGGTTGATATCCAGGGGTGACGTGGCCGCCACGCAGTGCCCGTAGGCCACGCACGCGGCCACCACGGTCTTGTAGTTTTCCACGGTGGCCTGCCCCAGCAGGCAATTCCGCCCTTCCAGGGCCTCCGCCACCACGGGCAGGACCCGGGCGTCTTTCTCCTCCACGGTGGAACCCAGCACAACCAGCGGCACCTCCACCGCCTCGGCCACCCGCCGGGCGGTCTCTGCCGCCGCCTCCGGCCTGGTGTCCAGGTTCTCCGGGTGGGTTCCGGCCAGCCGGAGCAAGACCAGGTCCGCACCCAACTCCACGCACCGGCGCGCCCACGCCGCCGGGTCGCCCAGCACCCCGTCAAACTCCTGACGCAGCACCTCGGGCCAGTCGCCCGGGTCGATGTCCTGCACCTCCAACGCCGTCACCGGCCGGGCCGGCCGCCCCTCGAAATGAATGAACGGCAGGGAGGTGTCGCCGCCCGCCCGCACAATGCGGGGCTCGCGGCCCAGCACCATCTCGCACACCCGCCCTTTCCACCGCTCGCGCACAATCTCTACGGCCATCTGCTTGCTTCTCCTTCTCTTCGGAGCCGGAAGAGCCCCGATTACGCCCGTGCCGATCCCCGGTTCGCATCGTCCGGCCGCCCCAGCACCAAGCGGCGCACGATCTCCCGCACGGCCGCGACCGCCGGGGCGTCGTCCGGCAGCGTCATAAACGGCCGCCCTTCCAGGTCCCACGCCTCCACCGCCGGATCCTGGGGCACCCAGCCGGCCACCTCCAGCCCGGTCGCCGCGACCGGCCCTTCCAATGCCGCGCGCGCCCCGCCGCCGCCCACCCGGTTCACGACCAGGAAAATTCTCTTGATCCCGAGTTCGAGGCTCCCGGCCAGCCGGTGAATCCTCTGGGCCGACCGGAGGCCGCGCACCGTGGCGTCGCTGACCACGAACAGGAGGTCGACCTCCCGCGTGGTGCGGCGGCTCAAGTGCTCCAGGCCGGCCTCGTTGTCCAGCAACAGGAAGGGGTAGTCGCGCGCCTTGCGCTCCATTAAGCCCCGCAGGAGGTTGTTGGCGTAGCAGTAACACCCCGGCCCTTCCGGCCCGCCCATCACCATGAGGTCCACCGCCGGGGACTCAGCCATCACCTGGTGCAGGCGAAAGTCCATGTACTCCGCCTTAGTCATCCCCCCGGGCCGGGAACTCCGGTCGCCGCTCAGTTCCGCCAGCACGTCGGCCACCGTGCCCTCGACCGCGACGCCGAGCGCTTCGGCCAGGTTCGCGTTCGCGTCCGCGTCCACCGCCAGCACCGGGACGTTCCCCGTACTCACCAGCTCTCTGACCACCAACGCCGTGAAGGTGGTCTTGCCCACGCCGCCCTTGCCGGCCACCGCAATCTGCATGCTTCACTCACGCTCCCGTACTGATGGAAAAAGTCCCATATCGGTATGCGGCAAGAAGAGCGCCGCCATATATTCTTCCATAAAGCCAGTGCCCTCACCCAGTTCCAGGTAGGTGACCCGGCGCGCCGTCTCCCCGATTCCGGCCAGACGGCGGCCCGACAGCAGGGCGGCCCGCGCCCCCCGCAGGGAACTGTTCCCGACAAAGGTGTACCGCTCGGGGGCGATGTCGGGCAGCATCCCGACGGCTACGGCCTCAGGCAGATTTAAAAACCGCCCGAACCCGCCGGCGATGTATACCCGGCTGATCTCCCGCTGGTCGAGGTTCACGGCGGCCAGGAGCGTGCGCAGCCCGGCGAACACCGCCGCCTTGGCGCGCAACAGGTTTTGAACGTCCGCCCCGGTCAGCACGAGGTCCCGGCCGTGCGCCGTCTCGCGCGCCCAGGCCAGTACGAACTCAAGCCCCGCCCCGCCGGAAACGCCCCCGCCGGCTTCGCCGCCGCCCCGCCGGAAACGGGGTGTTTCCAAACCCGGTTCAAACTGCCCGGCCCGGTTGATCACCCCGGCCCGCCGCAAGCCCGCCAGGGCCGCGATCAGCCCCGAACCGCACACCCCGGCCGGCGGACCGTCCCCGATGGTCCGGCACACCACTTCAAATCCGCCGGGCGTGACCCCCACCCGTTCGACCGCCCCGGCGACGGCCCGCATCCCGCAGGCGATCCCGCCGCCCTCGAAGGCCGGTCCGGCCGAGCAGGAGCAGCCGACCAGCCAGTCCCCGTCTCCTAAAACCATTTCCCCGTTGGTCCCGATGTCCACGAAAAGCGCCGCCCGCCCGTCCGTGCCGAACCCGGAGGCCGTCAGCCCGCCCGTAATGTCCCCGCCGAGGTAGCTGGCCACGCCGGGCAATACATACACGGGCGCCCGGGGGTGAAGGTCAAGCCCCACGTCTGCCGCGCGGCACGGCGGCCAGAAATTCGCCGCCGGGGTGTACGGCTCCAGCCGGATGTGGGCCGGGTCCACCCCCAGAAAGAGGTGGGCCATCGCGGGGTTGCCCGCGCAAACGGCGGCCCGGACCGCGTCCCGGCCGATCCCGCACCCGCGCCGCAACTCGTCGACGAGGCCGTTCACCGTGTTTATGACCGCCTCCTGGAGCTGACGCCGTCCTCCGGGGTGCTCCCCGGCAAAAACAATCCGGGAGATCACGTCATCCCCATAGGCGGCCTGACGGTTGTAGGTGCCGAGCGTGCCCAGCACCCGGCCGCTCTCCAAGTCGACCAGTTCTGCCGCCACCGTGGTGGTCCCCAGGTCCACCGCCAACCCGTACGCCGGCCCCGCCGCCCGGCCCGCCTCCACCGCCACCACCTCGCGGCCCGGCCCCCCGGCCGTTCCCAAATCCGCCGTCACCGTCCAGTCCCGCGCCCGCAGCACGGCCGGCAGTTCCCGGAGCACGAAAAGGTCCGCCCGGACCTCCTCCCCGCCGGTCTCCCGCGCCAACGCCGAAGCCAGCCGCCCCCAGTCGTCCGTCCCCGCCCCCCGGCTGCCCCCGTCCCCGGGCTCCGGCGGCACAACGTCCGCGATCACCCGGCGCAAAAGAGGGTCGTCCGGCGGCCCGTCCGCTTGCCTGCCAATAGGTACGGCACTTTCCTTGGCCCAAAGCGGTCCGGCGTCCTCGTCCCCGCCGCCGGTCAGCACCAGGTGCTCGTGCAGCCGCGAGGCGTCCGGCACCTCGATCACCACCGGGCCGTCCACCGGGTGGAACCGGCAGGCCCGGAACACAGCCTCGGCCTCGGCGAGCGTCACTCCGTCGGCGTCGCGGACGGCGCCCTCCCGCAACACCGCCAGGCAGCGGCCGCAAGTGCCGTCGCCCCCGCAGGCGCCGCGCAGGGTGATGCCGGCCCGCGCCGCCAGTTCCAGGACCGACTCGCCTTCCCTTATTTCAACTTCCACTTCGTCCGGCAGAAACCGCACCCGTCTTGCACCCCCTCGGCGGGGTCACCATTCTGAGCAACCATCCAGCTCCATGATGGGCAGTGCTTGCCTTGACCACTTGCACCCCCCCCGGCGGGGTCACCCCTATTGGGACCAGTACTCCTTTAAAAAGGCCGGAATCGCCCCGGACTCCCGCGGTCCGACCAGCACTTCCCAACCGGTCGCTTCCCGCAGCTTGCCGCTTAAAACCGCGATCCCCCCGGGGATGATCAGCCGCCGGTGCCGTACGCGCCCGGCGATCCCCGAGGACTCCAGAAAAGTCCCGATCTTCTCGGGGGCCATCTTGCCGGCCGCCCAGGCGGTGAGCACCGAGGTGCCGTCGGTGTCGACCGGCAGGATGTAGGCCGGCACCCGGGCCGCCTCCACGTCGCCGCGCACGCAAAAATAGGTCAGCGAGAAATTGGTGGTCAAAAACACCGGGGCCTCGGGCCCGGGGTTCCCGACCTCGTACACTTTGGCCTCGATGGCGATCGGTTTCTGGGGGTCGGTGTACACGTTCAGCCGCCAGGTGATCAGCGGCAGGAGGTCGGCCGGGTCGGCGGTGTCGAGAAGCACCAGCGCCGCGTACTTCCCGATGTACACGGCGGCGTCCGGCACGGCGTCCGCACCGGCGGCCAGGCAGATGGTCGGAAAGCCGAAGGGGCGGAAACGCTTGTTCACCGCCAAACGCCGGATCTGCGTCTGGTCGGCGAGCACCCGGCCCACCTCCCGGGCGCCGGAGTCCAGCACCAACTGCTTGTGGCCCGCCTGAACCGCCCGCCCGGAGAGTTCGGCCAGCTCGTCCAGGTCCCGGCCCCGCACGGCCAGGGGCAGGTCGTAGCGGCGGGCCAGCGCCACCATCGGCTCCAGGTTCTCCGCGTCGGCGGCGTACAGGAGCGGCTTGCGCGCGTGCGCCGCCTCGAGTGAGCGCGCCGCCGTTTCCGGCCCCGCGCCGAAAAGCACCAAATTGAGCGGCGTGAGCGCGGCCGCCGCGCTCACCGCACGCGCGTAACGCTCCGGGTCGCCGGATTCGCAGCGCACCGCCAGGAGGTCGACCCCGTGAATCTGCCCCAGCCGGTCGAAAAAGAGCCGGTTCACCCGGCCGACCCGCTCCGCCAGGTCGCCGTCTTCCAGGGTGTCCGGGACGATGATCCCGATCCCGGTGGGGTGCACGAACCGCTTGTCGTGCCGGAACAGCACCGTTTCGTTGCCGATCTCCAGGGCGCTTTCACCGGAGCCGATCCGCACCAGAGCCACCGGCGGTTCCGAGGCGGCGCTCAGCGTCTCCCGCGCCTCGGCGCTCACGTGCGGGCAGGCGTCCAGTCCGGCCTTGCCCGAGGCGATCTGCATCGCGAACGCCAGGCAGGTGGCCTGCCCGCACTCCTTGCAGTTGGTCTTCGGCAAGAGCTTGTAGATCGCCAGTCCGGTCAACGCCATGTTCTTAGGATACCCCTTGTCGCGAAGTATTGCCGCCGGTGCCGGCCCGAAAAAGTGACCTGACCCCTTTTTTGCCCCCGTACGCTCCTAAAAGAGGGGGGGAAGGCTTAAGGCCGGGTGCTCCCTTTCTTCCAGGAAGGCCAGGATCGCCTCCACCTCCGTGCCGACGGTCTCGTCGGCGATCCGGTCCACGAAGTCCGCGCCCAGGCCCTCTTCCTCAGCCCGTTTTTCGAGCACCGGGCGCATCTGTTCCCTGAAGGCGGCGGGCATCCAGACAATCCGGGCGAGCCCCCCGTCGGCCTTCAAGAATTTCCGGGAGCCGAGGTAAGCCTTGCCCACGCCCATGAAGCCCGGGGTCTGCACCCCGCCCCCGATGCTCCCCGCCAGGGTGGAGAAGGGCATGCCCGCCGGAGTCATCCCAGCGTATTCCCGGTTCACGATCAAAAACCCGTTGCCCTCGGGCACGATGCACACGATCGCCTCGAAGCAGCCGCACGAAGTCAGCGGGGAGTCCATGATCGTGTAGAACTTGACCCGCTCGATGGTCCCCCGGGAGCTGGTCCGGATGAACTCGTTGCAGGACGCCCACTCCCCGCCCGCCGCGTCCAGAACGTCCTTCTTGGGTACGGGCCGGTTGCAGCCGTGCGGGTCGATCTCGTGCGCCGCCCGGGCGTCGAGCCAGCTGACCGAACCGCAGAGTCCCACCCGCTCCGGCAGCACCACGCAGACGTGCGTCGGCGCGAACGACTGGCAGAGAGTGCACGAGTAGAAAGTGTCGACGTTCTCGTCACTCAGCACGGCCAGGCGGGCGTCGCGCCGGGCGTAGTATTCCCGGGCCTCCCCGCGCCAGGCCTCCACCTCGCCCGCCTCCGTCGATAGCCGCACCTGCACCCGGTCCACGATGCTGGCAAACTCGGATTTCAGTTTAGCATACAGGATGTCCCCCAGGTGCCGCAACCGAAAACCCCGCCCGTACGCTTCTTTGCTGATCCGGACCCAGTTCGCGTCCCGCTGGCCGATGTGCCAGACCCCCTGCGCGTAGTTCAGGTAGTGGTGCAGGCGCCGCTCCAGCACCGGCTCGAAGTCCGGTTCCATTTTGCGCCCGTAGACGTCCACCACGATTCCCAGCGGCCGGGCACCGCCCTCCGCGACCGCGTCCACGTCCGGCCCCGACAGGGTGATGCTCCCGTCCTCGACCGCGTCCGGTCCGGCGGTCCGCACCAGTTCAAAACCCGGCGCTTTCTGCCCCCCGAACTCGACGTGCATGTCCCTGCGCCGGACGGTCTCCCCCTCGAACGCCGGGCCGAAGGCCACGGGCACCGGCACCCGGTTCACGGCGATCTTTAAGCCCCGCACCTCGCAGGCCCGCCCGACCAGGCTCTCAGGCGGCACGTTCGCCACCACGTGCTCATACGTACAGACGCCGCTCGGCAGGATTTCGGGAATGTCCGTGTCGGCCGCCACCGGAAACCCGAAGTTCAGCGCCCCGGCCGCGTGGGCGATTTTTTCGTCGTCGACCGCGCCCAGGGCGAGCACGAAGGCGAACACCCGGTTGGTCGTGTAGGACAGGAGCCGCGCGTAGTCCCCCGGCGCCACCCCGCCGAACGAAAGCGCCACCCGCACCGCAAACCCGAGGGCGAACACGGTCGCGGTCACATCGGCGCCAAAGGGCACCAGGCGGGTCTCCCAACCCATCCGCACCCCCCGAGCCGCCAGTTGTTCGGCCATGCTCCGCCCCCCGGACGACGCGCACATGAACACATAGAGGTTCTTCTCCTGGCACTCGCGGGCCAGGCGCACCGCCGCCTCGTCCGACGGCGCCGCCCCCACGCAAACGGCGAACCCGGGCGCCGAGCCGTCGACGAACTCCAGGCCGCGGCGCCGCAACACGGCGTCGTCCGCCGCCCCAAGCCAAAGGCCGCCCGGCGCGGGCGCCGTCTCACCGCTGCAGCCACCCGGCGCGGTCAGGTAGCGCAGCGCCTCGATGGTCTCGGCGGCAAAGAGCGCGGCCATCCCCGCGTCCAGGGCGCCGCCCAGGTAGGGCAGCCACACCCGCTCCGCCGGCTCGGCGGGCACCAGCCCCCGGGCCGTCTCCAGCACCGGTTCCAGGTCGCCCAGCCGTTCCACCCGCCGCCCGGTGATGCCGTAGATAACCGGCAAGTAGTACCCGGTATTCGGAAAGCCCACCCGCTGGTCGGGACCGTAGGCGGCGAGCGCCCCGGTCAGGTCCGCCCCGGCCCGGGCCACCAGCCCCGCCGCACCCCGGATGGCCGCCGCGGCAATAATCCTAGACATCGAGACGCCTCCTCATCTCCATGTCGTAGAGCACCCGCTCCCGCCGGTCCTCAATGCCCAGGGCGCGCCGTTTCCCGTCGATGTGGGCCAGGATCCTTCGGGCCAGCAACTCGGGGTCGGGCTCGAAAAACCAGGCCGCGCCGTAGTCTTCCGCCAGCCCCCCAAATACCTCGGCGGCGGACTCCTTGCTGTCCGCCCCCGGGAAGTACACGCCCAGGCCGACGGAAATCCCGCTGCCGACGAAGTGCTGCCCGATGGCCAGCGCCTTCTCTCTCATCCACTCGGGAGCGCAGCCGGCCACCGGCAGGTCGGAAAGGTCGTCCCCAAGGCCGCCCTCGCGGACCATCTCGGCCGCCATGAGAAGAATCCGGCTGTTGTCCACGCACGAGCCGCAGTGCAGCACCGGCGGAATCCCCAATGCCTCGCAGACCTCGCGCAAGCCCGGGCCGGCGCCGGCGGCCGCCTCCGGCACCAGCAACCCCTCCCGGGCGCAAGCCAGCGCCGCGCACCCGGTGACCAGCACCAGCACGTCGTTGGCCAGGAGTTCCCGCACCAGCACCCCGTGGCTCGCCCCGGACGCGGCCCGCGGGTTGGTGCAGCCCACCACCGCCGCCACCCCCCGCACCCGCCCGCTGATGATGTTCTCGTTCAACACCCGGTAGGAACCGCGGAAACGGCCCCCCAGGGCGTAGCGGACGCTCTCCGGCCCGAAGCCGGCCACCAGTTCTACGGCCTGCGGCGGGATGTCCACCCGCCGGCGGTGCGGGAAGTTGTCGATCGCCGCATAAAGCAGTTCCCGGGCGGCATCAAGCGCGGTCTGGGGCGTAAACGCCGCGTGGCGCACGCCCTTGATCCGGGCCTTCGCCGAAGTGGTCACCAGCCGGGTGTGGTGGCAGGCGGCCACCGCCGTCAGTCCCTGCATCACGCACTGCACGTCCACCAGCATCAGTTCCACGGCCCCGGTGAGGATCGCCAGCTCCCGCTGCAGAAAATGGCCGGCGACCGGCGCGCCGTGGCGCATCAGGAGTTCATTGGCCGTGCAGCACATCCCGGCGATGTTGACCCCGGCCGCCCCCACCGCGCGGGCGCGGGCGGTGATCTCCCCGTCCCCGGCCAATCGCACCAGCACTTCCGGCAAAAGCGGCTCGTGGCCGTGGACCACGACATTCACAAAGTCCGGCTTTAACACCCCCAGGTCCACCCGGGAGCGCACCGGCCGGGGAGTCCCGAGCGGGACGTCCTGGACGGCGCACGCGATCATCGAGCCGCCCCAGCCGTCCGCCAGGGCGGTGCGGGTCCCCTGGCGCAGCAGGTGTCCCGCCTCCTGGTCCACCCCCATGTGGGTCCGGTGCAGGGTCTCCACCACCTCCCGGTCGATGCCGCGCGGCACCACCCCGAGGCGGCGCCACCGCTCCAACCGCCGGGTCGGCGCGAGTGCGGCCGGCGCCAACTCCCCGTCCTGCCGGCCGAATTCCCCGAGAAGCAGTCGGCCCACCTCCCGCGCCAGCGCGTACGGGTCTCCCGCCTGGTCGCAGCCGAGTTGGGCCGCCAGGCGCGCGAGCTTCTCCCGGTCCCGGAGCTCAAAACCGGGAGCCGTCCCCCGGGCCGCCGCGCAGAACGTCTCGACCACCTCCCGCGCGTGGTCGGAGTGGGCCGCCGTGCCTGCGGCGATCATCCGGCAGAGGTTGCGGGCGGCGATGGTGTCCGGTGTCGCCCCGCACACCCCCACCCGGGCCCCCTTTCCTGTTTCCGTTACCCGGCAGGGCCCCATGGCGCAGACCCGACAGCAGGTCCCGCCAGCCCCGAGCGGACAGGGTTTGATTTCGCGGGCCCGGTCCAGGGCGGTGCTTATCTTGCCGGAGGCCAACGGTTCGTCCATCAATGGTTCAACTCCCCAGCCCGGTGTTTGTAACCAGGGTTATTCACGGGCGTGCGATATCGACGCAAAGATTGTAACTATTTCGTGCCCTGATGGCAAGTACCCTGCTCGCGCTGGAACTCTGGCTGTGGCACGGCCCCTCAGAGGCATGCGTCAGTGCCGCTCGCGCTAACGCTGCGGCGGGTCCGTTGGGGAACGGGGCAGGCTCAGTGGAGAGGGGCCCCCGTGCACCAGGGGCCCCCTCTGTCATTCCTATCGTTTCCGGCCAACCCGTCAGAACTTCACCCTCGTTGGAGGGTGCCTGCCGTCCAGTCGATCTGTCATTCCAATCGTGTCCGGCCAACCCGTTAGAACATGAGGAACCGTTTCTTTAGAATGCGGTATTCAACCAGGTAACCGACGCCGAAGAGCACCACCAGTAGGCCGATCAGGTACCGGTGGAGACTGACCGACGTCTCCAGGCGCGCGATTTCCCGGTCGCGTTCCCGGATCGCCTGGGTGATGCCCGCCTCTTTGGCCTCCAGCTCCTGCCGCTCTGCGCGTACCTTTTCGCCTTCGTCCCACAGCCGGTGAATGGCCCGCTGCGACTCGGCCTGTACCCTGCTCAGCTCCCTGATCCGCTGATCCAGCAAGTAGAACCCGTTTTGGAGCGAGCCGGGCTCAAAAGCGTTCCAGAGCACCAATCCGTCCGGAGCCGGGATTTTGAGGTTCAGGATATAGGCCAGAGTGGGCGCGATGTCCAGCAGGCCCGCCGGCGGCAGGACCACACCACCTTTGAACTGTACACCCTTCACAATCAGGGGCGGCTCCCCGTCGGTGCCGGTGATCACGATCAGAGTCTGCTCGTATGTTCCCTGCTGGTGCAGGAGGTGGAGCAAGCGTCCCACCACGTTATCGGCGTTTGTAACCGCGCGGTGGTATTCGTGGCTGCTCCGCCCCGACGTCTCCAGGGCCTGTCTAGCGTCGGCGAGCACCACCACGCTCAAGTACGGTTTTTTGGCCTCCATCTCCTTGACGGCAGCCGCGACCAGTTGGTCGTCGCCCTTGATGTTCAGGTGGTAGTTCGCGTTGGCGGCCAGACCGTCGAGCCGCCCGGAGGCGTCGAAAAACCCCCCGGCGAGATTGCTCGCCCGGATGAGTTCAAATAGCGTCGGTTGTTTCGGCTTGTCACCCGGCTGGAGAAACTGGTTGGCCTCCGAGGCGGTCCCGGTAAGGATCGAAGCGGCGGCGGCCTCCAGCCCCCCCGGCCAGACCGGGATGCCATCGTTGATGCGGACACCCGAGGCGGCCACCCCGTTGATGTTGGGCGCCTGCGCCTTCTGCAGCGCGTCGGCCTGCAGACCGTCGATCACGATCACCAGCATCTGGCGCGTGTACCGCGGCTTTTCCTGGGGCTCGGCCTCTTGGGCCGTGCCCACGGGCGGCAATAGTAGCGCCACGCAAAAGGCGATCAGGATCCCAAAGCCCCGCACAAACATGGAACCATCCTCCTGTGGGGTTGATACAATACTATACTCGGAGGATGGTCCCCAATATGCCGGTTCTTTAGGTAGGCCGGTTGCTTTCCGGCGGGGCTTGTTGCTCCGGCTCTTCCGTGACGGCCGCCGGCAGGTTCAAGTGTTCCTCGATGCGCTTCAGGCGCGCTTCCATCCTGGCGAAATCGCGCTTATTCAGGACGCCCATGTCCTCGCGCAGCTTCATCATCTCGCCCCGGACCACCTTCTTCATGGTCAGGCGTTCCCGTTCCCCCCGGCGCACGAGTTCACTCACGAAAGACTTGGCTTCCGCCTGGTTGACATCCCCCTTCTCGGTCAACTCCTTGACCAGCTGTTCCGTCCGCTCCTTGGTCAGCGACAGAGCCCCGATACCCATCAGCATCATCTTGCGCATGGTCGTGGTCAGCACTAACGCGCACCCCCTTTTACCAGGTTATTCTGTACTTCAAAGTATACCACACCGGCGGCAAACCAAGTCAGGGACATCCAGTATGAACCGCCGCAAAAACTTTTTGCCAAGATATTTCGGCAACTGGGCTGTCATTGAGGCGGGGCGGGCAATCCTGCGCACGGGCGTAAATTCTTGCCGGCCGCTATTCCCGCGTGCTATAATCAAGCATACTGTTCAGTAAGGTTTAGACGGTCGCGGGATGTGGCGCAGCTTGGTCAGCGCGCCTGCCTTGGGAGCAGGAGGCCGGGAGTTCAAATCTCCCCATCCCGACCACTAATACCATTTGCTTTCCTTAGTAGAGCTTATCCAGGCGTTCCGGATAGCTTGCGTGCGGCGTTAAACAACCACTCCCATTTTTGCTGTCGCATTCGGCTTTGAATACCGGCCACATGATTCGGCACCTGGACCGCTGGTTCCTTTTCTCCCCGGCCCGTTTGAGGAGGATGGGCCCAATCCGGAGATTTTAGCCAACAGACGAGCCCTGACCTCGGACCCCGGTCAGCGCGGCCAACCCCTGTTCCGCAACGCATTGATCTCCTTGAGTAGTTCCAGGACCCCGGGGTCCCGGCTGAACTCCTCGAAAGAGTAGCGCGCCTTGCGCCGCCAGTTGCCGCGCTCCGCGCCCGTGCCGGGCACGTTCTGGCACTCTGGCTCCAGCCAAAGGTCCTCCAGGTTGACCAGAAGAATCCGGGCGCGGCTCGCCGCCAGGGTGGCCAGGCAGGCGCGCACCACCGCCCCCGGCTCTTCCGGGGCCACCATCGGACAACCCTGGTGGTGCAACGAAAGGCTAAAGGCCACCTGCTCCGCGCTCTCCTTCCGGCACCAGTCACCGGCGAAAGGCGGCATGTCGTGCGTGTTCAGCACGGCCAGCGAGTCCGCCGGCACGGGGTTGAACCGGCGGCGGGACTCCGGGGTGTGCTCGAAAGGCAACACGTACATCCGCTGCACCCGGTGCCGCGCCATCGCTTGGCGCACGTAGCCGGGCACCACCCCCAGGTCTTCGCCGACGATGAGCGCCCGGTGCCGGTGCGATTCCAGAGACAGCACCGCGTAGAACTCCCGGGCCCGGTAGCGCACGTACACCCCGTTTTCGGCCCCCATCCCCCGGGGCACCCAGAAGAGCCGGTGCATCCCCATCACGTGGTCGATCCGCAACACACCCGCCGGCCGCAGATGGTGGCGCAGGCTCGCGATATAGTAACGGTAGCCCTGCTCCCGGATCCGCTCCGGATGCAGGGGCGGAAAACCCCAGTCCTGACCCGCGGTGAAAAACGCGTCCGGCGGCGCCCCGCCGCTCGCGTCCAGGGCGAACGCTTCCCGTTCGCGCCAGGTGTCGTACCCGCCGCCGTGCACCCCCAGCGGCAGGTCCAGGTACAACCCCGAGCCCGCCTTTCCGGTCCGGGCCGCAAGGCTCTCGACCTGTTCGTGGACCAGCCACTGCACATACAGGTGGTAGCGCTCCGCCTCCGGGTCGCAGTCCCCCTCCTGCAGGGCGCCCCCCCGCATCCGCTCGGGCCACGCCGGCCAGCCGGCGCGCCGCCGCTCGGCCACGGCCCGGAACCGGGCGTAGTCCCGCGCCGCGGGGCGCGCCCGCGCCCAGCGCCACAGGGCCTCGTGCCGGCCGGACTCGCCGTCAAAACAAGAGCGCGCCAGCAGCGCCAACACCCGGCGCCGCACCGCCATCCCACGGCGGTAGTCCACCAGCGGCGCGGCCCGCAGGTCTTCGATCTCTTCCCGGAACACGGGCGACGCGGCCAGTTCCTGAGCTTCGGGGCAGCGCTCCAACTCCGGCACCCGCCCGATATCCAGGTAGAACTCGTTCCAAAAGAGGCGGCTCACCGGGGCATAGGGGCTCGGGTCGAAGGGCTCGTCCAAAAAGGCGGGCAAAAGCGGCAAAGTGCCGACCAGCCCGCCCCCGGCCGCCCGCACCCAACTCAACAGCGCCTCCAGGACGCCCAGGTCGCCGGCGCCCCAGGTCCGCGCCGAATGGAGCGCGTACAGCGGGAGAAAAACCCCCCAGGCCCGGCCGGCCTCTTCATCCGGCGGCAGATAGGCCTCGCGCGGAGCGACGATAACCAGGGCCTCCCAGACTCCGGCCGGAAGAACCAGCGTCAGCCGGTGGTAGCCCCAGGGCAGCCCCGCAGGTAAGATCAGCTTCCTGATTACGTAGCTCATGCCTTCCACGGTCACGCTGCGCAGCACCCGCAGGCGGCCGAGGTCGCCCGACCAGTGCCGGGTTTCCCCGCCCTCCAGTTCCAGGCGGCAGTGGAAAGGGCCCTCCGCCCCCCGGGTGGGCAGGCGCAAGTGCATGGAGATTTGCTCCCCGGCCCAACCGGCCACCACCGGCTCGCACAAGCGGCGCCACACGGCCTGCCGGCGGCCCCGCACAGCGTCGTGCAGGTCGGCAAACCCGGTCACCGGCGCCCCCAGCGCCGCCAACACCGCCAGCAGCGCTTCCGGCCCCGCCGCCTCGTAGCGGCCGGTCATACCGTGGTAGCCGGTCTGGACGCCGTAGAGCCCCGCCAGGCGGCGCAGCAGGCGGGGTTCGTGGAAACGGTGTTCTCCGTCTGCCGTCAATTGCCGCAACTCCTATATCCCCGGCGCACCGTGGACCGGCCCGCATGCCCGCACCGGGCCCATAAGCGGAGTGAACCGGGGGTGGTCACAATCCGGAGAACCTTCGGGTGTTCTTCCTGGGTTGGTCGGACGGTCAGGAATGGTTGGTGCCGAAGGTTCCCCGGCGCTCTTAGTCTTTGAGCATCAACTGTTCATTATCCGGAAAAGCCGGAGCCGGCGGCCCTCAGCGGTTCCCGGCGGGATTTGACGCGATGGTTCAGAAGCGTTGTGCGTGGATACCGGTCGGCGTTTGTGTTTTCCGAAAGCCGCCTTCCCCATAGTACCACAGGTCTTTCGGACCAGGATTCCCTGTGTTTTCGGCGCTTTCGCGTTTATTGACACTCCGTGATCGGCGTGCTAAAATATGATTTGTCGACAGACACACATGGAGGGATACCCGAGTGGCCAAAGGGGGCGGACTGTAAATCCGCTGGCGACGCCTTCGGAGGTTCGAATCCTCCTCCCTCCACCATATATTGTGGGCCATTAGCTCAATTGGCTAGAGCAGGCGACTCTTAATCGTCAGGTTCGGGGTTCGAGTCCCTGATGGCCCACCAACTGCAATCCAGTACCCGCAAGGGTTTCCGCGATTCTGCCAATCATTCTTTGAGTCAGTGATCTTACGGCACCCGGAAGGCATGGGATTATCAGCCATGGCTTTGATGCGGGAAATGACACGGTGGAAATCCTCTGCCGAGAGCCGCCTGAGATTCCGTTCCGCCGCCCGCTCCAGATCTCATACACCTGGACGGCACTCCCGCAAGAAATCCTCCAGCGTCCTGAATTCAAGGAGCCTTTTTCTCGCCTTGGTAAATAACGAAAACTTGATATGGCTCTAGTTATAAAGGCCATGCGTCAGTCCTGCCATCCACCAGCCGGCCGCCGTTGGCCCCGTTCCCCTCTTTGGGCACCTGCTGCCCGACCGCCTCGAACATGGTCAAAAGCGAAATAAGCCAAGCCAGGGTGGATTCGGCGCCCTGGTTCGCGTTCACCCCCTGGGGGGTCAGGCCGTCGTAGCAACCGCCGGTGGTGAAGTCGTAGAGCGGCAGGTTCAGGTCGTTGAAGCCCAGGAACCAGTTCAGGCAACGGCGCGCCTCGACGATCCACCGGAAGTCGCCGGTGCCGCGAAAAGCCTCGATGCAGGCCTCCACCAGCGCCATGGCGTCCAACGGCTGCTGGTCGAAGTTGGACCGCCGGCCTTCACGGGTCAGCCAGCCGGCGTTGCCGATCAGGCAGAGGTGGCCGTTTTCCGCCGTCTGCTGTTCAAGGAGCCACTCCAAGGTTTGAAGCCCCGTCCAGAAAATACCGGAGTCGGGTATGCGGCGGCCGGCCACCAGGAGGGCGTGCGGCAGTTTGGCGTTGTCGTAGGTGACGACGTCCTCGCACCAGAGCCAGCCCGCGTCCGCATTCTCTCTGAACGCACGGTACAGCCTGTCCGTCAGGAGATCGCGCAGCCGGCGCGCCTCCGCGTCCCCGGCGTAGGCTTCCATATAGGAATGCAGACCCACCAGCGCGTAAGCCCACGCTCGGGGTGAAGTGAACGGTTCAATCGCTCCCAGACCCTCGTTGAACAGCCGGGCGGCCAGGAAATGGACCGCGTCGTTGGGCGCGTCCCGGACCACCACGCCCAGGCTCCACAGGGCGCGGCCGTGGGCGTCCTCGCTCCCCGCCGTCTCCAGCCAGTGCCGGTCGTAGGACATGAAGTTCCGAAAGCGGCCGTTTTCCCGGTTGAAGGCGTGAAACAAAAACGCCAGGTATTTCTGGATGAGCGGGATGACCATCTTGTTTTCAAACAGAGAATGGCACATGGTGGTGGCGATCAGGGCCCGGGCCTGGTCATCGGTGCAGTAGCCGTGTTCCCGGTTGGGAGTGGTATAAACGCAGTGCTGCAGGATCCCGGTGTCGTCGGTGATCAGCAGCAGGTGCTGCAGGTTCAACCTGGGGAGCTGTTCCACCATCCGCGTCGGGTAGTCGGCGTGGAAAGCCCTCGGTCTGCTCATGGGCCTTTCCAGCACGCGGGCGAAGAGGTCCACGTAGCCCCGCGCCACTTCCTTCCAGACCATCTGCCGGCCGAACTGGTAGGCGCGCTTGCGCATGGCGTTCCGCTCCGGCTCGTTGTCCAGGACGTCGATGATCGTACGGGCCATGGCGTCTACGTCCCCGAAAGGCACCAACCGGCCCCGCCCCTCGGCGAGCAACTCCTCGGCGTGCCAGTACGGCGTGGAAATCACCGCTTTGCCGGCCCCCACGGCGTAGGAGAGGGTGCCCGAGGTGATCTGGTCCGGCGACAGGTAGGGCGAGATAAAGAGGTCGGCGGCCCCGATATAGCGGCAAAGCTCATCGGTGCCGGTGTATTTGTTGTCGAAGCGCACGTGGGACTCAAGCCCCAGGCGGCCGACCAGCTGGTGCAGGCTGTGCCGGTAGGCGTCACCGGTATGCTTGATCACGTGCGGGTGGGTCGCCCCCAGGATGATGTAGATGAGGTTCGGATGGCGTTTGAGCACTTCCGGCAGGGCCTGGATCACCAGCTCGAAGCCCTTGCCGGGGTGGAGCAGCCCGAACGATAAAAGCACCGTGCGGTTTTCCACGCCGAAAGTGTCCTTGTAAAAGCTCGGGTCAACGAAGGCGAAGTCCGGGATACCGTGCGGGATGCGGGTGATCTTGGCGTCGGGGACGTCGTAGACGTCCCGCAGTATCTCGCGGCCCTTGTCGGTCATCACCACCAACTGTTCCGAATGCTCGGCCAGCTCCAACAGGATCGACCCCTGCTGTTCCGACGGTTCGGTCAGGAGGGTGTGCAAAACGGTCACGACCGGCATCCTTAAGTTCCGGACCAGGTGCAATACGTGGCCGCCGCTCCGGCCGCCGAAGATCCCGTACTCATGCTGCACCACCGCGAGGTCCGCCTGGTTCACGTTCAGGTATTCGGCGGCCCGCAGGTAGTCCGGCAGGCTCGACTGGCGGATCTGGAACTTGACCCTCTTGGGATAGGCGTACCCCTTGTCCGTGTCGTCCATGGCCACGACGGTCACCGGGCAGGTCACCAACTCCGCCTCCAGCGCGTCGGCCAAATCGTGCGTGAAGGTGGCGAGACCGCACTTCCGGGGAACGTAGGTTCCGACCATGGCCACCGACTTGAGCCTGTCCCTTTTCACTCTGTTCACCGACCCAAAACCTCCTCCTCTTTACCTGTTCCCGCCCAGGCGGGGCCTACGACAGGCTCTGCAGCAACATGTCCAGCGGGACCGTGGCGATCCCGGACGCCCAGTCGGACATGGCGTAGGCAATGACCAGTTCGTCGCGGTGCACCACCGCCCCGCAGGTGTAAACCACGTTCGGCACGTAACCCTCCCGTTCGTATTCGTTCGGGCTCAAGATCGGCTCGGACGCGCGCCCGATGAGCCTGGAGGGGTCGTCTAAATCCAGAAGGTCCACCCCCAGGCAGTACTTGCGCATCGGCCCCACCCCGTGGGTCAGCACCAACCACCCGGCCGGTGTTTCGATCGGCGAACCCCCGTTGCCGATCTGGACGAACTCCCAGGGACTGACCGGACCGCGGATGAGTTCGTCTGTGTCCCAAGCGTACAGCGAGTCCGAGAAAGCGACGTAGTTGCTTTCATTGTCGCGCCGGCAGAGCATCGCGTACTTGCCGTGGACGCGGCGCGGGAAAAGCGCCATCCCCTTGTTTTGCGCGGCCTTGCCCGTCAGCGTGACCGACTTGAAGCTCAGGAAATCCTTGGTCTCCAAAAGCTTCGCGGTGATGGCGAACCCGTTGTAGCCGGTGTAGGTGGCGTAGTAGGTCACTTCGCCGTCGTCGTCGACAAAGCGTACCAGGCGCGCGTCCTCAATCCCCCGGCATTCGTTCTCCACCAGCGGGAAGAGGACCCGGCCCGAAATGCGGGTGCCGTGCGGAAAACGCACCCGGTAGCAGGACTGCTGCAGCCACTGCAGGACGTCGTCCAGTTCGAAACGGAGGCGTTTCGGCAGGGTGCGCTCCGTTTCAAACCGCTCCTTCAAGGCCCCGACTTCCCCCAGGCTGAACTCCTCAGGCAGCTCATCAACGAACTTCTCCACCTCCTTGCTGAAGGCCCCCCTCTGGACGAGCCGCGCCCGCAAGAGGCTTTTGCTGAAGGTTTCGCACGGCAGCCATTCCGGGGTCTCCAGGAACGGGCTGATCGGGCGGGTCTTGATCTGGTAGTCGCTGGTGATCACGCAACTCCTGAATTCCAGCGAGGAGATGTGCCCCTCGCCCACGCAGCGGTAGGTCAGGAGGTAGCGGGCCTCGCCTTGCCGCAGGCCGCTCTGGTCGGGGTGCCAGACGATGGACGGGTTTAAGACCCCCGCGGACTGGATCGAGTACTCGCTGGTGAAGTACGCCCCCAGCAGCTGCCGCCGCGCTTCCGAAAGCGGCCCGCCCTCCGGGACCAAATGGGAAACGGCCCGGTAGTTATCCTCCAAAACCGCCTGAAAACGCCGGTGGCGGTGGGCGAACTCGTCGATCACCTGGCCCAGTAAAACAGAGACATCCTCCTCGGAGAGGGTCAACACGCGGCCGATGATCCGGCGCACCCGCTCCTCGTTACCCGGAATAAAAAGCTTGGTGATCACCCGCGAAGCATCGGCTTGCCTGATTTCGGCCCTCCGGGTGGCCACCACGCAAAGTGCGCCTCGCTGCACCATTTTTTTTACCGCCTTTTCGAAGATGATTGCTTCCTAACCTTGGCCGTCCATTTCCGCCAGGATCTCCGCGGTCTTTTGCCGCAAGAGCGCCTCATCGGCGCGTGTCTCCACGTTCAGCCGGACCACGGGCTCGGTGTTCGACATGCGCAGGTTGAAGCGCCACTTAAAAAACTCCAGGCTGATACCGTCGGTTTCGTCCACTTGCAGCGCTCCAGGCTCGTATTTGGCTCTTACCCGGGCGATCACCGCGGCCGGGTCGGCGACCGACCGGTTGATTTCCCCGCTGATCGGGAAAAGCCGCCTCCGCTCACCCACCAACTCCGAAAGCGGCTTTCCGGTCCGGCTCATGATCTCCAGCACCAAGAGCCAGGGGATCATCCCGCTGTCGCAGTAGGCGAAATCGCGGAAGTAGTGGTGAGCCGACATCTCGCCCCCGTACACGGCGTCTTCGGCGCGCATGCGCTCCTTGATGAACGCGTGCCCGGTCTTGTTCAGCACGGGCACGCCGCCCGCCTGGCGGACTATTTCTATGGTATTCCAGGTCAGCCGCGGGTCGTGAATAATCTTCGCTCCGGGGTGCAGCGCCAACTGGTGTGCGGCCAGGAGCCCGACGATGTAGTAACCCTCGACGAAGACCCCCTTTTCGTCAAAGAGGAAGCAGCGGTCAAAGTCGCCGTCCCAGGCGATGCCGATGTCCGCCCCCTCTTGCAATACTGCTTCGGCCGTGACCAGGCGGTTCTCCGGCAAAAGCGGGTTCGGCACGCCGTTGGGGAAGGTGCCGTCGGGTGCAAAGAAGCACTTCTTAAACCGGAAGGGCAGGTGCGGCTCAAGGGCGTCGATCACCAGCCCGGCCCCGCCGTTGCCGGCGTTGCACACCACCTTGAAGGGCTTCAGGGCAAAGCGGTCCACGTACCGCAAGAGGTGGGCGACGTAGCGGTCCATGCTCCCCACCCGGGTCACCGTCCCCGGGCGGGCGGGCGCTGGAAGACCGGCTGCCTGGCCGCCGGCGGCGAGCAGCGCCTCCATCTCCCGCAGCCCGGAATCGCCGCTCACCGGCCGGGCCTCCTTCCGGACCAGTTTCATGCCGTTATAGTCCACCGGGTTGTGGCTGGCGGTGACCATTATGCCGCCGTCGACCCCCAGGTCGAAGGTGGCGAAGTAGACCTGCTCGGTGCCGCAAAGGCCGATATCCAGCACGTCCACCCCACTGTCGGTCAGGCCCATGATGAGCGCCCGGCTTAAAGGCGGGCTGGAGAGGCGCACGTCGTGTCCCACCACCACCCGCTCCGGCCGGAACAGGGCCGTGAAAGCCTGCCCGACGGCGTAGGCGATGTCCTCGTTCAAGTCGTCCGGGACCCGGCCCCGGAGGTCGTACGCCTTAAAGCACGCCGTGCGTTTTCTTGGTTCCGCCAACTCCTTCAACTCCTCGGCCCGCTCCCGGGGCATGACCAGGGTTTCTTTCCCGGCCCGGACCACAATCAGGTCCCGCACGCCGATCAGGCTGACGGTCTCGGAGGGATCTTCGCAGAAGACGATGTTCGACCCCGCGTCCCGCGACCGTACCCGGCCCCGGCAGGCGTTGCCGGACGTGTCTTTATCCAAGAAAGGCTCCAGCGCGGTCCACCCGCCCACGTCACTCCAGGAAAACGCCGCCGCCACGGCCCGCACGTTTTCCGCTTTTTCCATCACCCCATAGTCGATGGAGACCGCGGGCAGCAGGGGGAACAGGCGCCGCAGCCCGTCGGTCCAGTCTTCGGCGCCGTCGAGCGCGGCCAAGGGCTCGAGCACCCCCAGGTGCCCGGGCAGGTGTTGTCGCAGCGCCTCCAGGATGGTGCCGGCCGTCCAGACGAAGATACCGCTGTTCCAAAGGAACCGGCCGCTTTCCAGGTAGGCCCGGGCCGTTTCGGCGTCCGGCTTCTCCTTGAACCGCAGCAGCCGGTAGTGCGCCACGCCGCCGTCGTCGAGGACCTTTTCCCCGCGCTCCAGGTAGCCGTAACCGGTCGCCGGGTGGGCCGGCGGGATGCCGAACGTGTACAGGGCCTTTTCCTTCCGGGCGGCGGCCATGGCCGAGGCCAGCACCCGCCGGAACTCGTCCACCGGGTGGATGACGTGGTCGGCGGGCAGCACCGCCATTACCGGGTCGCCGAAGCGCCGACGGCACAAAAGGGCGGCCAGCGCCACCGCGCCGGCCGTGTCCCGCCGCGCCGGTTCGCCGATGACGTTCGCTTCCGGAATCTCGGGCAGGTGGGTGCGTACCAGGGGTGCAAACCGCTCGTTGGTGAGCACCAGGGTGTGCTCCGGCGCCACGAAGGCCGCCAGGCGGTCGTAGGTCTGCTGCAGGAGTGAACGCTCCCCGAAAAGCTGCAGGAATTGCTTGGGTCGGTCTTCCCTGCTCAACGGCCAGAACCGGGCGCCCACCCCCCCGGCCATGATCACCGCCACGGGAAACTGCCTTTGCTCCAAAGCCGTCATCTCTTGTCTCTCCTTAAAAGTCTTTCTTTCCCGGCCCGCCCCGCTTCACACGGAACACGATCCGGAGCATGCCAATCAGTAGAAGTCCTTTTTTTCTCCGGCACGGCGCGCTTCACACGGCCTGGGGCTTGCCTCGCTTCACACGGCCCGCAGCCCGCCCCGCACCACCTGTCTGTATACCCGCAGGTAATCGTCCACCATGCGGCCCACGGAAAAGCGCCGCTCGACTTCGCGGCGGCAGCAAGCCCGGTCGATTGAACGCACCTTCTCCACCGCGGCGGCCGCCTCCTCTACGCCGGAGACCAAAAACCCGGTTTCCCCCTCGTTGATCAACTCGGGCATGCTGCCGCGGTCAAAGGCCACCACCGGGGTGCCGCAGGCCAGGGCTTCCACCACGGAAAGCCCGAACGGTTCGTCAAAACCGATGGGGTGCAGCAGGGCATACGCCCCGCCCAGCAGCCGGTCCCGCGCGAGCGGCCCGACGCTGCCGACGTATTCCACCCGGTCGCCGTCCAGGTGCGGCTCCACTTCTCTTTCGTAGTACTCCCGGTCCTGGATGATCCCGGCGAGCACCAGGCGCCGTCCCGTCCGCCGCGCGATTTGGACGGCGGCGTGCGTACCCTTGTCCGGGTGGATCCGCCCGAAGAAGAGCAGGTATTCCCCGGGCCGGTCACGGAAGGTGAACTCGCCGAGGTCAATCCCGTGGTGCACGGTGGCGATGTAATCCAACTCCGGGGAACGGTCCGCCCGGCTGATGGAAACGTAGTGAACCCGGCCGTTGTACTTTTTGTATACGGGCAGGATGGCCGGCGACGAGAAGCCGTGGATGGTGGCGACCACCGGGGTTTTCACCAGTCCGCTGTAGCTCAGGGGCAGGAAGTCGAAGTGGTTGTGAATCAGGTCGAACTCGGCGGCCGCCTCAAAGACGGCGGCGATGTGCAGGCACTCCCAGACCTTGGCGTTAACGGAAGGGTCCTCGGCGTAGCCCGCCTTGCAGACCGCCCGCAGCCGGCCGCGCGTGAGAGAGTCAGCGGTGGCGAAAAGCGTTACGTCCACGCCTCGGGCCGCCAGCCCCTCGGTCAAAAGCGAAACCACTCTCTCCCAGGGCCCGTAATGGCGCGGCGGCGTTCTCCAGGCAATCGGCGCCAGCATGGCGACACGCATGATCGGCCTCCCCAAAACCCACCGGAAGCCTAATGGCCGGTGACCGCACTTGATCCCGATATGTTACGATTGTATCATACGCGGCGGATGAAGCCAACTGCTCACCGCCGCAAGCATGATGGAAGCCGGGCATTGTTCCACCGGCGGCCGTTAACTTGGAAAGCCTGATTGGGGAAAGTGAGAAAAGGGTCGACACCTTTTTCTCCTTGAATTCTTCCCTAAGGCGTCTTGCCCGCCTTGATCTCCGGCCCCGGTTTACCGGCAAAGAACCGGTCGTTGACCCACCGGGCCCACTTCGGGGCCTTGCTGAACATATAGATCCCGGCAAAGGCGGTGAACAGGATGTAGACGCCGCTGAAGGCCCGCAACTGCGGCGGCGCCAGGGCGGCGATAATGGCGGAAAATTCTCCCCTCTGCCCCAGGGACAGGCCGGCGCGGACAGACGCCCGCGGGCTCAGGCCGTAAATCCTGCCGCCGTAAAAGCCCACCAGCACCTTGGCGACCAGGGACCAGACGGCCAGCACGGCCAACAGTTCGGCCATGGGAATGCTCTCGGCGAGGGAGATGGTGGTGCCGAACCAGAAAAAGAAGAACGGCAAGGTGACGTGGCGCACCGGCACAACCAGGTGCTCCAGCTCCTTGGACCGCCCCGTTTCCGACAGCATCACCCCGGCCAGGAAGGCGCCCAGCACTTCGGACAGGCCGAGCCACACGGCCAGTCCCGCGTAGGCGAAGGCGATGCCGATCGTGAACAGGGGCATGAAGTCCGCTTCCAGGTAGCGTTCCACGAAGGCGCTGAGTCTGCGGAAACCATACAGGGCGATCAGAATCGCCCCCCCGGTAGTGACCAGGATTTTCACCAGCAAGACTCCCATGTTCAGGAAGGAAATCTCCGCCCCCGAGTACACACCGGCGAGAAAGGACACCAGGACCGGCGCCACCAGGTCTTCAAAGATCAGCAGCGCCAGGATGAATTCGGCCTCGGGACTCGCCAGCCGCTTCTTTTCCTCCAGCATTTTGAGGGTGATGGATGAGCTGGTGGCGTAGGCCACCGCCCCGATCAGGAGGGCGGTGACCAGGTTTAAGCCAAAAAGGAGGGCGATCAACAGGCCGACCCCCAGGTTCAGGACGACGTCCAGCAACCCGGCCGGCCATACCCGGATGGAAACGTCCTTCATCCGCTGCAGCGGGAACTGCAGGCCGAGGATGAAGAACAGCAGCACGATGCCAATTTCGGCGAGGTAGTGCAGCGTTGCGCCGTTTTCCCCCAGCCATCCGGCGAGCGCGATACCCAGAAGAATGAACCCCAGGACCGAGGGCAACTTCAGCTTGCGGGAAGCGAAACCAAGAGCAAAAAAAAGGATCAGCGTTATGCCCCCGGCCAGCAAAAAGGGCCAACTTTCGGGCATAAGCTATCCCACCTGTCCTTTGCACAAAGACTCCAGCGCCTTGATCTGTTCCCTCTTGCCAACCGCCATAATGACGTCTCCGGGAAGCAACATCTCCTGGATGTCGGGGCTGCCGATCATCCGGTCCTGGCGCTGGATGGCGATGATGGTCGCCCCCGTGAGGGTCCTGACCCGGGCTTCCTTGATATTCTTGTTGGCGACCGCGCAGCCGGGCTTCACCTTGATCCATTCCACCAGCAAGGTCTTCATGAGCAGTTCCATCCGGTCTTCGCTGACCGGCTGGTAGTCGGCGCCCAGCAAAATCGCGCCCACTTTGCGGGCTTCCTCGTCGTTCAAATCCAAGGTCATTACCGGCTCATCGTCGTCGGGATCATTCATGAAATAAATTTCCCGGCGCCCCGTGAGGTGGATGATGATCACAAATACCTGCCCCTCGGCTGAACAGAACGTGTACTTTTTTCCGATGCCCGGCAAATCCACGCTTTGGATTTTCAACGGTTACTCCTCCGTTTGAGAATCTCTTCCGTATCAAAACCATACTTCTCTCGGAAGTGCTGCGGCTGCGATTCGCCTTGGCCGGGAGCATGCCTGCTTGTGGCTGCGTCTCGGCCACCACGCGCTGGTTCCACTCCCAGGGTATCATGATTCCACGGAAATTGCATTCTCCCGATTATGATTTCACACCGCAAGCCTGCCCTGGTCTTTGACGGCGGTCCAAAAAACCGGGCCGCGTTTGACGGGCAACATCGGAGTACGCGGCAGGATTTGCAGTGATGACCGCGTATTTTATAGAGAGAATAAAACCATATATATGAGCATCTAACTAATGTTTTTAGGGGGTTGTATTTATGAAGCTTGACGAGACGGTCATTTCCCGGGCGATTATCGAAAGCTATACAGAAAGGCTGCTTTCCTGCCTGGAAGTGGACGTGGAAATCGCCGGCGGAGGTCCGTCGGGGCTGGCCGCCGCCTGCTATTTGGCCCGGGCCGGGCTCAAGACCACGGTTTACGAGCGCAAGCTGAGCGTCGGCGGCGGGATGTGGGGCGGCGCCGCGATGATGAACGAGATCGTGTTTCAGGAATCCGCCCGTCCCGTGTTCGAAGAGTTCGGGATTGCGATCAGGAAGTACCGGGACAACTACTACACGGCCTCGTCGGTGGAATGCGTCGCCGCGCTCACCCTGGGGGCGTGCCGGGCCGGAGCGAACATCATGAATCTTATGACCGTGGAGGACGTGGTGCTGATAGACAACCGGGTGTCCGGCCTCGTGCTGAACTGGAGCGCGGTCGGGATCAGCAGGCTGCACGTGGACCCCCTCGCCACCCGGTCACGGTTCGTGGTGGACGCCACCGGCCACGACATGTCGGTGGTCGGAGTCCTGGCGCAGAAAGCCGGAGTTCAGCTCGACACCACGACCGGCCGGATCTTGGGCGAAAAACCGATGTGGGCCGACCTGGGCGAGGCGCAGATCATGGAGAACACCGGCGAGGTATTCCCCGGCCTGTACGTGGCCGGAATGGCCGCCAACGCCGTCCACGGCGGCTACCGGATGGGCGCCGTTTTCGGAGGCATGGTCCTTTCCGGAAAGCGGGTGGCGGAAATGATCATCGCACGATTGAGAGCCTAGTGCACCCGCCGGCCTCAAGAACAGGGGCATGCGTCAGCTCTGGTGCGCCTGCCAGGCGCATTGACAATGGCTGTCGTCCTGTGCTATCATAGGGTTTGTCGAAAGACACATCCGGGCGGCAGTGGCGGAATGGCAGACGCGCTAGACTCAGGATCTAGTGGGGGTTACCCCGTGGAGGTTCAACTCCTCTCTGCCGCACCAGAGAAATTAAGGCTTCCGAAAGCGGACGCCTTTTTTGTTTTATAGGGGGAAACATTGGCCCGTTCGTGTTGGGTTTGCCTAAGGGAGCAATTCGCGGTAGCGCTCCCTGACGAACGTGTAGGTTAGGCCGACCAGGAGGACGATGCCGACGATGCCCACGGCGGAATAGAGGTAGCGCACCAGGGATTGAAATCCCAGTTGGGACGCAAAAAGAGCCGCCGACCCGGCCAGGATGGCCGTGATGCGGAAACGGGTACTTTCCGCCGGTGCCAAACGGGCGGCAAACCCGTACAGCGCGCCCACGGCGGTGGTGTAGATGGCCGCCAGGAGCGCGAAGGAGTAAATGAAGCCGAAGAACGGAGAGATGATCGCCGCGACGAAGGCCATGGGGATGGGAAGGGCGCCGGCCTGGGGCACCGCCACGATGGCCAGGTTGATGGCCAGCATCCCGACACCGAGCCCGATCCCGCCCGCCAGTGCACCCTGGTTAAGGGCGCGCCCTCTTGCGGCGAGGGCCCCCAAAGGCGCCAGCACGGCCACGGCGATGACGATGTTGTAGGAAACGTAGGTCACCGCAGAAAGCGCCCAGTTCGGAACCGGGGCGTTCCAGGGCTGGTTCGCCGCCAGCAGCCCGGCGGCGGTGACCGGGTTGGCGGCGAGGGTCAACGCCACCACCCCGACGACCACAACCAGGAGGAGCGGAACCACAAAGCTCAGGGCCGACACCAGGGCCCTCAGGCCGAGGACAACGGTGGCGGCGCTGACCGCCACCATCGCCACGCTTCCCCAGACCGTCGGGAAACCGAACTGCTGGGCGAACACCGCGGCGGTACCGGCCGTCATCGCCGCAAAGGAGCCGAATAGAAAGAAGGTGGTCACGGCGTCGGCCAGGATGCTCAAGTGTTTCCCACCGCTGTGACGCAGCACCTCCAGGTGCGACTTGGCGTTGAGCCTTCTGCCCAGATCCAAGATCACCGCCCCGAAGAACACGAAAAGCATACTGGCCAGGATGATCGCCAAAATGGCGTTTGGGCCGAAGAACGTGAAGAACTGGAGCACTTCCTGGCCGGAGGCGAACCCCGCCCCGATCGTGACCCCGATGTAGGCGCTGGCGATCTGAAAGGCCCCCACTCTTTTTTTCATAACGTCAGTATTAGGTCCCCGCGCAAAGGATATTCGACGACTTCACCGAAGCGATTCCCAAGTCATACTGCATTTCCATTGCGATTCGGCAGGGCTGTTTTTGCCCGCCATAGATCTCTTGTCCACCCCGCGGGACTGCCCGTCCCCGGGCCGGAAAAGCCGTGACCGGCCCGGTGCCGCTTTATTTCACCGCCAAAAGCTGATAGGCTGTTTTAAGAGAAACTTGTCATCACGTTGTACTTTCCCGCAGTTTTTCGCCGCGTGGGGAAGGTGAAGGGGAGAGGTCCTGCAATGCTGCGCGACCGGGAGTCCATTAACCTGTCCCGTCAACCGCTGGTTGGACTGACCAGGCTCAACCGGATTATCTTCATTCTCGTTAAGTATGGGTTCCGCGACTTCGTGGACCGTTACAATCTGCCCGACCTCGGGCTCACCGGAAGAATCACCGGGATCAAGCGCGGCCTGACCGTTTACGAGCGCATCCGCCTCGTGCTGCAGGAACTGGGGGCCACGTTCATCAAGTTCGGCCAGGTGGCGAGTATGCGTCCCGACCTGGTTCCGGGTGAACTGATCGTGGAGTTGGAGAAACTGCAGGACTCGGTCCCGCCCGAGCCCCCGGGTGACGTGACCAATCGGCTCGTCGCCGACCTTGGGTCCCTGCAGGTGGTTTTCTCGGAGTTCGACGAGAAGCCGTTCGCCGCGGCCTCGCTGTCCCAGGTTCACCGCGCCGTGCTGCGTGAAACCGGGGAGAAAGTCGCCGTCAAGGTACGCCGCCCAAAGGCCTACAGCACCGTGCAAGCGGACCTGCGCATCCTGTCGTACCTGGCGAACATGCTGCACAACCGCTACCCCGACATGCGGCCCTACAACCTGCCGTCCCTGGTGGAGGAGTTGCGCCGCACCATCAACAACGAGTTGAACTTCTTGAAAGAGGCCGCCAACATCAAGATATTCCGCGCCACCATGGAGAAAAACGGACTGGTCACCGCACCTAAAGTCTACGATGCCTATACCACCCGCAAGGTGCTGACCACGGAGTTGATCGAAGGCGTGAAGGTGGGTGACTTCACCGGTGACCTGGTGCAGCGCCGGAGACTGGCGGAAGCCGGGTTTAACACCCAGGTGCGCCAGATCCTGCTGGACGGCTTTTTCCACGCCGATCCGCACGCCGGAAACGTGCTGATTACCCCGTCGGGGCAGTTGTGTCTGCTGGACTGGGGGATGGTGGGCCGGTTGACCTTTTCAATGCGGCAAAACATCGTGGATTTGCTGCAGGCCATCATCCAACGCGATGAGGAGCACCTGGCCGCCATCGCCCTGCACGCGTTCGGCGTCTACGGCGCCGCCAACACACCGCTTCTGCAGCGGGACATCAGGGAACTGCTGGACACCTTTTTCGCCGCCAACCTGCGCCACCGGAACGCCGGCCGCCTGCTTCTGGACTTCCTGGCCATTTTCCAGCAGCACCGCATTCCCATTCCGGCCCAGTACGCCTTCATGTCGAAGGCGTTCCTGACGATGGAGGGCTTGGGGCAGCAGATCTACCCGAACCTGGACACCGTGGCGCTCTTGAAGCCCTACCTTCGCGAATTGACTATCGAGCGGGGCAGCCCCTCGGAGGCGGCACGCAAGCTGAAAATTGAATGGTCCAACACCGTGCGGCTCTTTGAGAACTTCCCCCAGCGCCTGAACCGGATCATGGACCACATGGAGAAGGGCGAGGTCTTCGTCAAATTCGAGGGTACGGACCGGCTGGAGAAATCGCTGGCCAAATCCGCCAACCGTCTGACCATGGGCGTGGTGCTGGGCTCCATGATTCTGGGCTCCTCCGTCCTCATCAGCGCGGGCATCCCGCCGCTGATCCACGGCCATTCCGGCCTGGGGTTGACCGGCTTCGCCATCTCCGCCTTCGTAAGCCTATGCTTGTTGCTGGACATTTGGCGGGAGCGGAGACGCTGACGGCCCCCGCCCCAACCGGTTATCAAAACCAGCCAAAGCGCCCGCCCGCTTTTCGCCTATATCTTCAGCGCGGAGATGGCTTCCTGAAGTTCGTGAGCCGCGGAATCCAAGGTGGACGCCACTTCCCCGATATCGGCGATCAGGTCGCTCTGTTTCTCCACGCCCTCGCTGATGGCGTCCATATGCTGCATCACGTTCATGATGAAAATACTCACTTCCCGGAAGTGCTCCGACATCACCTGCACCGCCGAAACCACTTCGGGCAAGCTCTCGGCTACCTCCCGCGCCAGACCGTGGTTCTGGACGATAAATCCCCGCTCTTCCGCCAGCGCCCCGGCCACATCCTGGGCCGCGGCCCGCAGTTCGTCAACCAACCCCGATATCGCGGCCGCCGACGCCAGAGTCTGCTGGGAACGCTTTTCGGTTTCGGAAGCCAGGGCCAGGAAGGGTTCCGGCGGGCAAGGCGCGCAAGACTCCCCGGCCTCCGCGCCAGCCGGCCCGGCGCTCGTTCCGTCCGGTTTGTACATGTAGGCGGATTCTCTGGCCACCTCCCGGGCCAAGCTCCCGGCCTGGACGGCCAAATCCGTACTGAACCGCACCACCTTCCCGATGTCGTCGAGCCGCCCGATCATCTGCGTCACCGCCGAATTGGCCCGCTCGGCCACCATACTCGTGATGTCCATTTGCTTGCGCATTTTTCGGGCCGCCTCTTCCACCTCGACCGCCCGTGTCGACACCTTCCTGATCTTTTCCTCAACCGCCGAGGCGCTCCGGACGATGCCGGTGATCCGCACCGACAACTGTTCAACGGCTTCGATGGTTGCGGCCGCCGAAGCAGCGGCTTCCCCGGCGCCGGCCCTCAGTTCAACGGAGTGTTTGATCACGCTGTCGGTCGCCCGGCGCACCCGCTCAACGAGACGGCGGAAATGCCCGGTCATCCTGGCGAAGGACCTGGCCAGCCGACCGACCTCGTCGTGGGACAGGACCCCGGTGTCGCCGGCCCTGAGGTCACCGGTGCCAACCAACTCGGTTGCTTCCTCCAGCCGCCGCAACGGTTCGGCAATGGTCCGGGAGATGTACACCGCCGCTCCTATACCCAGGAACAGAGAGACACTCAGCATTATCGCCGTGAAGGCCGTGGTCAGGGACACCCACGCGGCGCTTTCGGCCACGGTGGCGTTCAAGAGCTTCTGTTGGAGGCTGATGAAATCCTGGCCCTGGGAGATCACCCGGCGGACGGTGCCCCGCTGCTGCACGGTCATTTCCTTGATTTGTGCCATTTTCTCCGCTTCCGTCAGGGTTGGGTCCTCACGAACCGCCAGTTGGGGATTGACGTACTGTTCATCAAAGCCCCGCACGGACTGCGACAAGGGCATGAACACGGCCCGCTCCGCATCCGTGGTGATTCGGCCCTCCAGCTCATCCAGGGCCTGTATCGTCCTGGCGCTCTGGTTCAGAAACTCGTCTTTCCATTCCGGGAGCCCGGTCAGGAAATAGGTGCGCATCATCAGCGCCTTGTACTCGAACGCCAGCAGGAGGTTTTGGGTCTCGTGCACGAGTTGCACACGGTTTTCAATCAGGTCGGTGTAGGTGGCGCTCATCTTGTGCATGTTGTACAGTGCGAAACCGCCGGTAAATACGCAGGCCACAAAGACGATGAGGTACCCGGTCAGGATTTTCTGTCTGATGTTCACACCCGGCACTTCCCTTCCGGCAGTATTGGCATTCGGATGGTGTGGAGACTAGAAAACGAGCTGCTTGACCATTTCCTTTGATTATATCATTGCCCGGCGATTTGAAAAGGGCTGCCGCTTGGCCAATAAACTGCGGGAGAGTGAGTACTTGCCCGCCGGCCGATGTCCGGAATATAATGTCTGTCAGAAGGCCCTTTCGGGAAACAGGAGTGAAGCAGTATGGAAGTTCTGGTTGCAGGACTGATTCTGGCCGCCGCCGTCCACCAGTTTTGGATGGGCCACAAGAAGGACAAAGCTGGTCAAGTCAAGGCCGGCCGGTTGCATATGCTCCTCTCGATCGCCCTCATCCTTGCCGGAATCTGGTATATTTCCCGGGTTCAATAAGGGGTTTTCACTTCCGGCGGCCGGATACCGGGCCGGCTTTTCAAATAAGGAGTACCTAAAAGTGACCGCGCGGGTGCGCAATGGCTACCTGGATGTCGGTGCAGGGCGCGATGATCGGTGCGCAATGGCTAAGTGAGCGGGGCCGGCCGGCCCTAACGCGCCGCCGGACCTAGCGCACCGCCGGCTCATTCAGGTGCAGAGTGTGACGGTCGGCGTCCATCGTGGCCGTCACTCCCAGGGGCAGCGTCGCCCGGTGGGTTCCGTGACCGATCGCCAGTCCGTAAAAGCAGGGGAGGCCAAGGTCCCCCAGCCGGTCCTTGAGGACGTGCGCCACACTGGAACCCTGCCCGCCCGGGCCGCTCCCGCAGTCCTCACATTCGCCGAAGATCACCCCGGCTGCCGCCGTCAACTTGCCGGCCAGACGGAGTTGGCTAAGCATCCGGTCCAACCGGTACGGGTTTTCTCCCACCTCTTCGAGAAAGAGAATCCGGCCGCGGGTTTCGATTTCAAACGGAGTCCCCAAAAGCGCAGTCACCAGGGTCAAATTGCCGCCGACCAACTCCCCCCTGGCTTGGCCGGGAGTGACGGTCACCGGCCGCGGCCCGTCCGGAGGGTTTGTGATCGGTCTGGGACCGGCGCCGGCCGTCAAAACTCTTAGAAACTGCTCCCGCGTAAAGGTGGACAACTGCTTCCCGAAGTCGGTCGACACCATCGGTCCGTGAAAGGTGACCAATCCGCAGCGCTTACGGATGGCCAGGTGCAACCCGGTAATGTCACTGAACCCCACCAGGATTTTGGGGTTTTTCCGGATCAAATCGTAGTCGATATCGTCCAGAAGCCGCATGGTGCCGTAACCGCCGCGGAGGCAGACTATCGCCCGCACCTCGGGCCGGGAAAACATCTCCATTAAATCGGCGGCCCGCTGGGCGTCCGAACCGGCCAGGTAGCCGGAGGCGGCAAGGGCATGCCGACCCACCGTGGTCCGGAAGCCCAGAGTGTGCAACGTTTGAAGCCCTTTGTCCAGCACGCCGTTGTCAAGCAACGGTCCGGCCGGGGCGACGATGCCGATCAGGTCATGCGGCTTGAGTCCGGGAGCCAATACTCTCACCCGCACACCACCCGCCTTGTTGTACTGCTACATTTCTACGCAGCCGGCCGCCAGGTAAACACCCCGGGTCTCCCGGCGGATGTGGGAGGTGCTGTGTTTGGCGTACATGCTGTGTTCGCCTTCCTTGTCGGAACCCAGGTCCGCGTGCCGGTTGTGCCGGTTGTGCCGACGTATAAGGAGTTATCCGCTTGGGGGTGGAAACATTAAACCTATCGTGCAAACATCCACACCAAACCGAAAAAGAAGAGGTTAGTGCCGGAGGATAATGGCAAGAGGAATTCCGGCTTCTGGATTCTCGCGGCCGCCGCAAACTATGTTGGCTGGGAAGGAGGTGGTCCTGCTGGCGCCGGTGCTGCTGGGCTTGGCTTTTCTGATCCTCGGGATACTTCAGATGCGCTTCCCGGCCCGGATTATTGAATCCAGGCGAGGGCACCGGGGGCGCGACCGGGTGTTCAGCCGGCCGGAACGGCTCGGTTGCCTGAACCTGACGGTCAGCTTTCTGATGCTCGGCACCGGGCTGGCCCTGATCTGGTGGGGCCTGACGGGGGGAACCCCGGCCCCGGTCTAGTGCGACAAGGCGGCCAGTCCCCGGCGCGTGTGCTCCAGGGTCTCGTCGAACGGCAGCTTGAAATGGCGGTTGACTTCATTCAGGATCAGCCGGAAACACTCGACGGCCAGAATCACCGACTGGGTGGCGTAGTCAAGGCTGGTCCCGCTTTGCACTCCGATGGTCCGGTTGTCTTTGGTGACCAGGAAGTGGTACACCCCGGCGACATTGCCGTGGGCGAGGTCGCTGGTGATTTTGTACAGGGTCTCGTGCAGCCCGTCCAGATTCAGGGTCCGCGCGAGTTGGCCGATGGAATGACCGCTCCAACTGTCGCCCCGCGGGTAGTTCTGTTTGACCCGCTCATATTCATGGATCAAGGTGTGCAGCGTATCGGAACCCTCGAGCTTGAGTGAGTCCGGGTAGTGCTCCTGCAGATACTGAAGGTACTTGAAGTTCCTGAAGTGCGCGTACTCCAGGAAGAGCTTGGCCAAACGGTCCGGATTGGTACTGATGTACAGGAGATTCACGGTATCCTCGTACAGCGTCCGCACCAGAATCAGTGATTGTTCTCCATACCCGTGTTCGGCCAGGAGCTTGACGGCGCGGAAGGTGCGGCGCGACCGGTTGAAAAAGAGTTGCAGCACCCGGTCGTAGTCCGAGGCCTCCTCGATGGGGATCTGCCCGATGTTCTCCGCCGCTTGGTCCAAGTCGTCGTACAATGTTGTCATCCGGTCCGTGATTTCCATGTCGATTTCGATGCCTCCCCCGTTGCTCTTGTTATTCTTACCCACTGCGGCCAAGCCGAATCAAACAATTACCTCCACCCTCGCCTTCGGGAGCCGGCAGGAATCCGTGCCTTGCGCAACGAACACAATAGAGTCCAGACCGATGTGTCTGGCCGATTTCTGTCATTAACTATTTCTTTTGGAAAGTGAGTGATAAGGCTTTTGGCGCTGGAAAAACCGAAGGCCGGCCCGGTGCGCGACCAAAACCCGCTCTGGTACAAGGACGCCATCCTGTACGCGCTTCACGTGCGGGCCTTTTTCGACAGCTCCGGCGACGGCACTGGTGACTTCCGGGGGCTGGCGGAGAAGCTTGACTACATCCAGGACCTGGGGGTGACCGCGGTCTGGCTGTTGCCCTTCTACCCTTCCCCCTTGAAGGACGACGGCTACGACATCGTCGGCTACACGGCCGTCCACCCGTCGTACGGAACGCTCGCGGACTTCAAGTTCTTCGTCCGGGAGGCCCACCGCCGTGGTTTGCGCGTCGTCACCGAACTGGTGTGCAATCACACCTCGGACCAGCACCCCTGGTTCCAGCGCGCCCGTCGGGCGAAGGCGGGCAGTGCGTGGCGCGATTTCTACGTCTGGAGCGACACTCCGGAGAAATACCGGGAAGCGCGGATCATCTTCAAGGACTTCGAGACTTCGAACTGGTCTTGGGACCCGGTGGCCGGCGCCTATTACTGGCACCGGTTCTACGCGCACCAGCCGGACCTGAACTACAACAACCCCAAGGTCCGGAAAGCCATTTTCAAGGTGCTCGACTTCTGGCTGGGAATCGGGGTGGACGGGCTGCGCCTGGACGCCGTGCCCTACCTGTACGAGGAGGACGGCACAACTTGCGAGAACCTGCCGGAAACCCACGCCTTCTTGAAGGAGTTGCGCCGCCACGTCGACGGGCGCTTTGGAAACCGCATGCTCCTGGCCGAGGCCAACCAGTGGCCCGAGCAAATCGTCGCCTACCTGGGGGACGAGTGCCACATGGCCTTTCATTTTCCCCTGATGCCGCGCCTCTTCATGGCGCTTGGCATGGAGGACCGTTTTCCGGTCGTGGACATCCTGGCGCAAACGCCCCCGATCGCGGAGACCTGCCAGTGGGCGCTCTTCCTGCGCAACCACGACGAGCTGACCCTGGAGATGGTCACCGATGAGGAACGGGACTACATGTACCGCGTCTACGCGCCCGACCCCCGGATGCGGATCAACCTCGGCATCCGCCGGCGCCTGGCCCCGCTGCTCGGAAACCACCGCCGGCGCATCGAGCTGATAAACAGCCTGCTCTTTTCCCTGCCGGGAACCCCGGTCATCTACTACGGCGACGAGATCGGCATGGGCGACAACATCTACCTGGGCGACCGCAACGGGGTGCGCACGCCGATGCAGTGGAGTCCCGACCGCAACGCGGGATTTTCCAAAGCCAAGAGCCAGCAGTTGTACCTGCCGGTCATCGCCGATGCGGAGTATCACTACAAAGCGGTCAACGTCGAGACGCTTCAGAACAACCCGCATTCCCTGCTGTCGTGGATGAAGCGCCTGATCTCGCTGCGCAAGCGCCACAAGGCTTTCGGGCGGGGCAGCCTGGAGTTCCTTGATCCCGAAAACCGCAAGGTGCTGGCTTATTTGCGCCGTTACGAGGACGAACTGATCCTGGTGATCGCCAACCTCTCCCGCCTCGTGCAGGGTGTGGAGCTTGACCTCGCCGCCCACCGGGGCATGATCCCGGTCGAAATGTTCGGCCGCACGGAGTTTCCCCCGGTTGATGAGCAGCCGTACTTTTTCACCCTGGGCCCGCACACCTTTTACTGGTTCTCTCTGGAGCCCCGGAGTCCTCAGGCGAGGATTTCGTGATCATCGGCTTCGCGGGCACGGACGACGGGACGCACCACGATTTTTGCCTCTTGAACGGGCATAATAGGGCCTATACCGGCCTCCCCGATTCCGAATTTTTGGTTCATCCAGTTTGGGTGTGTGACGATGAAGGCGAAACGGTACATTTGCATCCACGGACACTTCTACCAGCCGCCGCGGGAAAACCCGTGGCTGGAGGCCATCGACATCCAGGAATCGGCCCAGCCCTACCACGACTGGAACGAACGGATCACGCACGAGTGCTACGCCCCCAATGCCGCCTCCCGCATTTTGGACCAGGACGGCCGGATCAGGGAGATCGTAAACAACTACTCCCGGATCAGCTTCAACTTCGGGCCCACCCTGCTGGCCTGGCTGGAAACCGGGGCGCCCGACGTTTACCGGGCGGTGCTCGAGGCCGACCGGGACAGCCGGCGGTTCTTTTCCGGCCACGGCTCGGCGCTCGCCCAGCCTTACAGCCACCCCATTCTGCCCCTGGCCGGCCGCCGGGACAAAGAGACCCAGGTGGTCTGGGGAATCCGTGATTTCGAGCACCGTTTCGGCCGGAAGCCGGCCGGGATGTGGCTGCCTGAGACCGCCGTGGACCTGGAGACCCTTGACGTGCTGGCGGAGCACGGGATCAAGTTCACCATTTTGGCCCCGCACCAGGCCCGGCAGGTTAGGCCGATCGGCGCCGGGCACTGGGAAACGGTCGGACCGGACACTGTTGACCCTTCAAGGCCCTACCGGCTGAACCTGGACACGGGCCGCTCCATAGACCTGTTTTTCTACGATGCCGTCATCGCCCGCAGCGTAGCCTTTGAGGGGCTGCTTTCCAACGGGGAGCAATTCGCCGACCGGCTGCAGCACGGTTTCGACCGCTCCCGCGACCGCCCCCAACTGGTGCACATCGCCACCGACGGTGAAAGCTACGGCCACCACCACCGGCACGGAGATATGGCTTTGGCTTTCGCGCTGCGGCGGATTGAGGCCACCGGCACGGCCCGGCTCACCAACTACTCCGAATACCTGGCCCTGCACCCCCCGGCCTACGAGGTGGAAATCGCCGAGAACACCTCCTGGAGCTGTGCTCACGGCATCGAGCGCTGGCGGGACGACTGCGGCTGCCACAGCGGGGCGAGGCCCGCCTGGAACCAGGCCTGGCGCCGACCCCTGCGGGAGGCGCTGGACTGGCTTGCGGACACATTGGCCCCCCGTTACGAAGAAGAAGCGCAAACCTTCTTCAAGCATCCCTGGCACGCGCGGAACGGATACATCGGGGTGATTCTGGACCGTTCACCGGAGAACATCGGGCGGTTCCTGGCGGAACATGGTGTGCGCTTGTTTGACGAGACAGAGTCGGTAACCGCGCTGAAGCTCCTGGAGATGCAACGGCACATCTTGCTGATGGGCACAAGCTGCGGCTGGTTTTTTGACGACCTCGCGGAACTCCAGACGGTACAGTCGTTGCGGTATGCCGGCCGCGTGATTCAGCTTGCCCGGGAACTCTTTGACGAAGACTTCGAATCCCCCTTCCTGGAGATCATCGGCCGGGCCCAGAGCAACGTGTCCGAATACCGTAACGGGGCCCACCTGTACGAGCAACACGTCCGGCCGGCAATGGTGAACCTGCCGCAAGTGGGGGCGCACTACGCCATCAGCTCGCTGTTCGAAGACTATGCGCCGCACTCCCGCATTTACTGCTACCGTGTGGAACGCCTGGACCACAATAGCCTCTCGTCCGGGAGAATCAGGCTGACCGTGGGGCAGGCCCGGGTGACCTCCGAGGTTACCCGGGAAAGCACCGCCTTGAGCTATGGAGTGCTGCATTTCGGCGACCACAACCTGAACGCCGGCGTCCGGGCCTACCGGGACGAGGACGCCTACCGGACGATGGTGCAGGCAGTTACGACGGCGTTCGAGGGAGGATCCATTCCCGAAGTGATCCGCCGGCTTGACCGGTACTTTGAGGGGATACCCTACTCGCTGAAGCTTTTGTTCCCGGACGAGCAAAGAAAGATCCTCGAACAGATCTTGGCGCCCACGCTGGCGGACCTGGAAGCGAACTACCGCCATATTTACGAGCACCACGCCTCGCTGATGCGGTTCCTGGGGGCGCTGGGCATCCCGCAACCCAAGGCCTTGCGCACCGCGGCCGAGTTCGTGCTGAACACCGACCTGCGCCGCGCCTTCGCCGACGAAGAGTTCAGCCTGAAGCGGATTGCCGTCCTCCTGGACCAGGCCGCGGACTGCGCCGTCCCGCTCGACTCCGCCGGGCTTGACTACGTGCTGGAGCAAACGGTGGAGCGGATGGCCGGGCGGCTTCAAGCGGAGCCCCACGACCTCGACACCCTCACCGGCCTGAACGCCGCCGTGGGCCTGGCCCGCTCCCTGCCTTTCACGGTCGACCTCTGGAAAGTGCAGAACATCTACTACGAACTTTTGCAGCGCGTCTACGGCGAGTTTGAGAGGCGGGCCGCGGCCGGAGACGACCGGGCCCGGGTTTGGAACGAGCACTTCTCCGCCCTTGGCGACAAACTCCGGATGCGCCGGGGCGCCTGATCGGCTATAATGGACCGAACGAACAAAAAGGGGGGCAGTCCCCCTTTTTCAGCGATGTCTAGCAGGCTATAATCTATATATTGCAGAAGGGGCTCGGCTCCTTTTTCGGAATGGAGCAACGAATCATTTGATTGGAACAATTGTCAATGCCGCCGCCATCTGTACCGGCGCCCTGCTTGGCGTGGCCCTGAAACGGGGGATTCCCGACCGGATCAAGGACACGGTGGTTCAGGGTCTGGGACTCGCAGTCATCCTCATCGGTCTGAACATGGCTTTGGAAACCCAAAACCCGCTCATCGTCATCGCCAGCCTGGTGCTCGGCGGGCTCGTCGGCGGAATCCTGGACATCGACGGTTGGATCAACCGCCTGGGCCGGCGCCTGGAAAAGCTGGTAGGGGGCCAAAACGGCGGCGAAATCGGCCGTGCCTTTGTGACCTCCACCATCCTATTCTGCGTGGGCGCCATGGCGATAATGGGCGCGATCGAAGACGGCCTGACCGGCCGGCCGACCACGCTGTACGCCAAAGCGATGCTGGACGGGATCGCCTCCGTGATCATGGCCTCGACCCTGGGTATCGGAGTCATTTTTTCGGCCGTGCCGGTCCTGATCTACCAGGGGGGCATCACCCTGGGGGCCGTCTGGGCCGCCGGCTTCATGAGCCCCTGGGTGGTGGCCGAACTCACCGCCTCCGGAGGACTCGTGATCCTGGGCATCGGATTGAACATCCTGGGAGTGACCAACATCCGCGTCGCCAACCTCCTCCCGGCGGTTTTCGTAGCCACGGGTATTGTGGTGCTCCTCGAACGGCTGGCTTGAGCAATTTCCTGCTGGTTCAACTGCCGGAAAACAAAGAGAAACCATTTAGGAAGGCCTGGAAGGCACCCCTTTAGCGGGGTGCCTTCCGGTTCGGGAGAGTCCTACAGCCGCGCCTTCTCCGCCCTCAAGAGCGCCAACTTCACAAAGTTGCCGCACTCCCTGGACGTGAGTTCTCCATAGTCGCGGCCTTGAATCTTGTGGGCCACGCCCATCTCCGCGGCCAGTTCGTACTTGAGAGCGTCGCTGAGTAGTCTGGCCATTGGCAACCCTCCTCAACATTTAGTTTGCGGAGAGCGCCTGATCATCATACTGGTGTTATCCTGGCTGCAATGCGATTTATTTTCCTGAGAATCCGGCCGGCCGTCGTGAATTCAACGGCCGATGGGATTCGTCATTTCAAGGCTCCACCGGTTATGGTTTGCAGATCCGGCACGGTTCATAGTCCGAGTTGAACGCATCCGCCCTGGTTTCGAAACGGATTTGGTTCTGGGGTGCGATCCGCCCGGCGCTGGCGCAATCCGGACGGTGGAAACGCCTGGTGCTGCTGTTTCCTATGTAAGAATCCTCTTCGTCCACCGCCGTCCCCCAGAGTCCCCGCCCGTTCTCCCGGGCCTCCCGTTGGAACTCCCGGAAGTGATCGGCGTACTTCACATTGGGCGGCACGGTCATCAACTGCGCATACCCGTCGAGCAGCAAGCGCGCGTTGAAGAGCTTTTCCCGCACATGGTCCTCTCCGGAAAGCCCGGACGGACTATCAAGCCATAAGTACCCCAGAAGCCTGCCGTAACGGTCTCGCGGCGCCACATCGGTCTCCAGAAACACCCTCCGGCCGTCCAAGTGTTCCGCGGCGTAAGCGGCCGCTTCCAGTCCAAATGGCTCAGGGGGTTCTGAAATCTCCGGGGTGTCCACCCCGATCAGCCGCAAGCGCTCCTCGGCGCCGTCGGGCAAGGCCACCACCAGCGTGTCGCCATCGACCACCCGCACCACCCGGACGGCAACCAGCCCGTCCTCTTCCCGCGCCCGGTTCTCCGGAGCCAACGGCTCACACCCGGCACCCAGAATCAAGGCCAGGAGAAGAGCCAGGCCAAACAGGTGCCGGTACCTGTTATTCGATTTCCTTCTCATCCCCGGTGGCGGCCATCCCCAGTTTGGTGCCCGGACTGCCGAGCATTTCCTTCACCTGCTGCGAAATCTTGTCCACCAACTCGGGATGCTCCTTCAAGAACTCGCGGGCGTTCTCCCGGCCCTGGCCCAAGCGCTCCTGGCCGTACGAGTACCAGGCGCCGCTTTTCGCCACCACCCGCAGGTCGGTGGCCACGTCAAGGAGGCTGCCCAACAGGGAAATACCCTCTCCGTACAGAAGATCGAACTCGGCCTGTTTGAAGGGCGGCGCCACCTTGTTCTTGACCACCTTGACACGCACCCGGGCCCCCACGGTCTCCGCACCCTGTTTCAGCGCCTCCAGCCGGCGCACTTCCAGCCGGATCGAGGAGTAGAATTTCAGGGCCCGGCCGCCCGGGGTGGTCTCCGGACTGCCGAACATTACGCCCACCTTCTCCCGGATCTGGTTGATGAAAATGGCCACCGTGCGCGATTTGCCGATGACGGCCGTCAGTTTGCGCAGGGCCTGGGACATCAGCCGCGCCTGGAGACCGACGTGGATGTCGCCCATTTCACCTTCCAACTCCGCCCGCGGCACCAGGGCGGCCACACTGTCGATCACCACCACGTCCAGCGCGCCGCTCCGGACCAGGGCCTCCGTAATCTCCAGGGCCTGTTCGCCGGTATCCGGTTGGGAAATCAAGAGGTTGTCGATGTCCACACCCATTTTCCGGGCGTAAGTGGGGTCCAGCGCGTGCTCCGCGTCAATGAAGGCGGCGGTGCCCCCCATTCTCTGGGCTTCGGCGATCACGTGCAAGGCCACGGTGGTTTTGCCCGAAGCCTCGGGACCGAAGATTTCAATCACCCGCCCCCGGGGCATTCCGCCCACCCCCAGGGCCAAATCCAGCGCCAGGGCACCGGTAGGGATCACTTCCACACTCAGTTTCCCGGCGGCCTCACCCAGCTTCATCACCGAACCCTTGCCGAACTGCCGCTCAATCTGGGCCAGGGCCAGTTCCAGGGCCTTCTGCCGGTCCATCATTGTTTTGTACCCCTCCCTTTTTTTCTCTAAAACCCATTGTAAGCGAAAGGCGAATATTTGGAAAGATATACTTGGAATGTCAGGAAAACGCGGTAGACTTTTCACCTTCGTGAAAAAAAACAAGGCCCTTAGTGAAAGAGCACTTGACTGCGGGCTGTTTCCGAAAGCGGATCCAACACCGCAAAACAGCACGAGAACGCTCGGCCCCACGGCCGGAAAGAGTGCTCTAAGTAAACGGCTTCTGTTCCGGGCTCCAGATTATTGTACCTATTCTGTCTTCCAAATGCTGGATTCTGACTGCTGGATTCTGGATTCCTGCTTCACTCGGCTTGCTGGTTCAAGAAATTCTTTACAATTCGCAGGGAAGAATTGACCGTGCCGATACGGACCGCCTTACGCACCCCGGGCAGCAACAACCGCCGGCATAATGTCTCGCGCGCACTGGCCAGCGCGACGTAGACCAGCCCCACCGGCTTGGCCGTAGTGCCCCCATGCGGACCGGCGATTCCGGTGATGGCCAACCCCAGGTCGGAACACGTCAACCGCCTGATGCCCTCGGCCATCGCGACCGCCGTTTGTTCGCTTACCGCGCCGTAACGCTCCAGAATCTCGGCCGGAACCCCCAGCACTTCCTGCTTGAGGTGGTTGTCGTAGGCCACCACCCCGCCGACAAAGTACCGGGAACTGCCCGGCACGTCGGTGAATCGGGCCGCGGCCATCCCGGCCGTACAGGATTCGGCGACGGAGATTGTAAGTCCCTTGCGGAACAGAAGGTCGCCCACCGTCTTTTCCGGGATCTCGTCGTCCACGGCGAAAATGTACTCGCCTACCAGGGCGGTTACCTTCTCCGTCAGTTCCCCGACCATCCGCTCCGCCTCCGCCGGGTCCACGGCGTGGGCATTCACCCGCAGGTGCACCTCCCCCGGCATGGCAAGATATCCCAGGCCGGGGTTTGTCAGCTCACCGAGTTCCTTGAGGATTTCCTGGACGACATACTCGGCGATGCTGGTCAACTTCAGCACCCTGGTCCGCAACACTTCGCCCCGGCCGGGGACTTGCAGGAGGTACGGCTTCACCGAAGTCTCAAACATCGCCCGCAGTTCCCGCGGCGGACCCGGGAAAATGACGATCACCTTGCCGTCCCTCTCGATCAGGGCTCCCGGCGCCGTGCCTTTGTGGTTGGGAATGATCTTCGATCCGTGAGGGAAGCTCGCCTGGCGGATGAAGATGTCCGGCATCTCGATGCCGCGCCGGGCAAAGTATTCGCGCATCCGGACCAGGGATTCGTCGTCGGTGACCATCGGCACGCCGAGTACCGCGGCGATTACGTCCTTGGTGATGTCGTCGGTGGTCGGCCCAAGGCCTCCGGTGGTAATTACCAGGTCCGCCCGTTCCAGGGCCTCGCGGACGGTTTGTTCCATTAGTTTCCAATCATCACCGACCGTGATCTGAAGAACAACCTCAATACCCAGGGTCGCCAGTTCGTGTCCCAGGTAGTCGGCGTTTGTGTTCTGAACATAGCCTAGCAGGAGTTCACTCCCGGTGCAGATTATTTCCGCCTGCATTGAAAAAACACACCCAAACGAAGAATATTAGCCTATGCATAGCATAAATGATGTTTGTGAATTTGGCAACTAGCTAGGCGAAATAAGCAACCGCTTCTCAAGCGGCTGCACCGTTTAAAAGCCCCCTCAGATCCTCGCCGGTCACTTTTTCATTCTCCAACAAGTGCTCCACGATCACCCGCAGGGCGTCCTCCCGTTGCGTCAGGTTCTCCCGGACCCGGCTCTCCTGGTTCTTCAAAATCTCACTCGTCGCTTTTTGCTTGGTATCGAGGGTGAGCGCCTCCAGGCTCACAAAGCCGAGTTCGGACATCCCCCCACGGATCAGATGCTCCGAGATCGTCACCGCCTGTTCGATGTCGCTGGCCGCGCCCGTGCTGCGCGAACCCAGCATGATTTCCTCCGCGACCGCGCCGGCCAGCAGCACCGCGATCTGGTTTTCCAGGTACTCTCTGGTGTGCAGGTAGCGGTCGTCCTCGGCGGTTTGCCGCATATACCCCAAAGCACTGCCTCGCGGCGTAATGGTCAGGGTGGAGACCGACCCGGCCCGCATCAGTTCGCTGATCATGGCGTGACCGGTTTCATGCACGGCCACGCGCTTCATTTCTTCAACCGAAGGCCGCCGATCCAGCTTTCCGCCCATTATCACCTTGTCGATGGACTCCTGGAAGTGACTCCGGGTGATTTCTTTCGCCGTCTCGCGCATCGCCAGGATGGCCGCCTCGTTCGCCAGGCTCTCCAGGTGGGCCCCGGAAAACCCAAAGGTGTCTTGAGCCAACTCGGGCAGGCTGACGTCTTCGGCCAGCGGTTTGTTGCGCGTGTGCAGGCGCAAGATCTCCAGGCGCCCTTCCTTGTCGGGCAGATCCACGCGCACCTGGCGGTCGAACCGCCCGGGACGCAACAGGGCGGGATCCAGCATGTCCGACCGGTTGGTGGCCGCAACCACCAGCAGTTGGACTTCGTCGTCCACGTCGATGCCGTCCATCTCCACCAGCAACTGGTTCAGCGTCTGGTCATACTCCAGGTGGCTCGAAGTTCGGCCCCGCTTACCCCCCAACACGTCGATCTCATCGATGAAGACCAGGGCGTAGTTCTTTTTGTGTTTCTGGGCGGCCTCCCGGGCCGTCTTGAACAACTTGCGCACCCGTTGCGCGCCGACCCCGGCGTACATCTCGATAAACTCACTGCCGCTCGCCGCGATGAACACGGCGTCGGTGTAGTTGGCCGCCGCCCGGGCTAAAAGCGTCTTGCCCGTTCCGGGCGGCCCGGTCAACAGAATGCCTTTCAGGGGCCGAATACCGAGGCGCCGGATTTCCTGCCGGTCCTTGATGAAATCCAGAGCCTCCCGCAACTCCCCGATGGCCGCCGCCTGCCCGCCCACATCGCAAAAAGACACCTGCACCTGGCTTTCGGACGGCACTTTGTTAAAAGTCCGCACCAACCCCCGGGAGCGCATCATGTAGTACAGCATCCCGCCGAGCGCACCCAGGAAAACGAGGGGGCCGATATTATAGCCGATCACCACCAGAAAAATGAGCAGCGCGATGCCAAAACCAATGCTAGCCTCTCTGTACATAGAGCCCACCCCCGGTTCTCACTGAGACATCGTCGGCCGCCCGGCCGCGGTGGATCACCACCGCCAGGTGGTGATCCACCGCGTCCATTTGGACGTACACATTGTCACTGTCGATGAAAACCCGGGCTTCGGCCCCCGCCTCTCGCGCGTTCTCCTCCACCACCGCCAGCATTTCCCGGAAATTCCCCCGCATAACGGCCTCGTGGACGGCAAACTGGCTGCGGTAGTAAGCCTGAGCGAGCCGGGCGTTCCGGTTGTCTTTGATAACTAGCTCGTACGGACGGTTGGAAACCGACTGCTTGACGCGGCGGTCCAACCGCTGGTAGGTCTCCATCAGGTTCCCGGTCCGGTTGACCTGCACCGTGACCCGCAGCACCGGGGGCTTGTCCTCGATTTCAAAGGACTCCACGGCACTGTCTTCCCCAAGTGCCTGAACCAACGGCTGGTTGTACCCGTAGCTCTTGTACGCCCAGTGTCCGCCCAGAAGAACCACCAGTCCGGCCGCCAGGGCCAGAGCAATGATTTTCAGCTTGAAACCGTGCCACTCCCACCGCATCCAACCGCTCCTTCCCCGCCTATTACCCGATGCATTATAACACAACGTTCTATCGTCATCAAACCCAGCACTGATTGTTGAAAGGGTTTGTTGCTTCATGAAAACCCTGCCGGAGCGGGGGCTTACAAGGGGAGGGTGGAAATAACCCGGGCCCGCAGGTCATAGGGCCCGGCGCCGGTGACGCGGGCGCGCACGAAAGTGCCGGGTTCCAGGTCGACCGCCGCGTTCAGGAAAACCCGGCCGTCAATGTCCGGGGCGTCCCCCTCGGATCGCCCGTAGTGCTGTCCGCCCTTTTTGCCCTCCACCAGTACGGTGACCTCGGAACCCACCCGGGCCCGGTTCACGGCGTGGGACACTGCCCGCTGCACCGCCGCGGCTCGCTCCAAGCGTTCCCGTTTCACCTCCGGCGGTATCTGGTCCGGGAGCAGAGCCGCGGGAGTTCCTTCTTCCCGGGAATAGGCAAAGAACCCGGCGTGGTCGAGTTTCATCGCCTGAAGAAAATCGAGCAACTCCTCGAAGTCGTCTTCCGTTTCCCCCGGGAAACCGACCATGAACGTCGAGCGGATGGTCAGGCCGGGGACGGCGCTGCGCAAAAAAAGGATCAGCTTGCGCAAGTCGTAACCCATCATGTTCCGGCCCATCCGCCGCAGCACGTGGTCGCCGGCGTGCTGCAGCGGGATGTCCAGATACCGGCAAAGGCGCGGCTCCCGGGCCATCAACTCCACCAGGTCGAAGGTGATCCCGCTTGGGTAGCAGTAGAGCAGCCGGACCCAGGCCACCCCGTCCAGGACCGCCAGTTGGGACACCAGGCTGGCGAGACTCGTCTCTTCCGGCAAGTCCGAACCGTACCGGGTCGTGTCCTGGGCCACGAGCACGATTTCCCGGGCGCCTCCGGCCGCCAGGGACCGCGCTTCCCGGACCAGAACGGATGGTCGCCGGCTGCGGTGAGCACCGCGCAATTGGGGAATGACGCAGTACAGGCAACGGTTGTCGCAACCCTCGCTGATTTTGAGATAGGCGGTAAAGGGTGACCCGCCGGGCACGCGCGGCAGCACGTCACGGCCCAAAAAACCGGGCGGGCCGACTTCCCGGACCCTCTCTCCGGCCGCCGCCCGCCGCACAATATCCACCACCCGGCCGATCTCGCCGGTGCCCACCACCCCGTCCAGTTCGGGAAGGTCGCGCAAGAGCTCACCGGGATACCGCTGGGCCAGACATCCGGTGGCGAGGAGCACCCGGCAGCGGCCCTCCTCCCGGTACCGGGCCGCCTCGAGAATGGCGTCGATGGACTCCTGCTTGGCCTCTTGGATGAAGGCGCACGTATTCACCAGGATAACGTCGGCCTCCGGCTCGGCCGCGATCCGGCAGCCGGCCCGCTCCAGCAATCCCAGCATCACTTCGCCGTCCACCCGGTTCTTGTCGCAACCGAGGCTCACCAGGGCAATACGGGGAGCCTCAACTTTCCACGGGAAATTCACGACTTACAACCTCGCCCCGCTGACCCAAGCGCCCCAGATCCTCACCGTTCAATTGAACCAGCACGGCTCCGGCGTTGCCGAGCCGGAGGCCGATGATCTCCTCGGCCTTGAAACTCATTGTCTGTCCGGCGGGCACCATCCCCTCGAAGGCCTGCTGGCCGTCGACGCTGACCCGCATCCAGCATGAACCGTCCACCACCTGAAGCACGAGGTCCAGCCCCTCGATAACCGCCGGCGGTTCCGGTTTTTCCTCGGGAACCGGCTCCGGCTCGACCGCGGGCGGGTTTTGCACGCCGACACCCGGACCGGAAGGCGGCGCTTCGGAAACCGACCAACCGCCGCGTATCGCTCCGTAGAGCGAATTGAAGACCACCAGCAGAACGATCACCCCGGCCGACAGCAAAAACCTTCTAAACACCGACTTCTTCCTTCCTTCCGCTGGGACAGCGGCCCGGTCCTCGGCCGCCGCCTCCCTGGTTTCCAGGGGATTTCGCGCCCGAAATTCGGCCAGCACCGAGTCCGCGTCCAACCCCAGAAAGCGGGCGTAGGTGCGCAGGAAAGCCTTGGTGTAGACCCTTCCCGGCAGCACATGGTACTGCTCCTCCTCCAGGGCGGCCAGGTACTTCTTGCGGATTTTAGTTTCCTCTTCGGCGTGGTCAAGGGAATGGCCGCGGGCCTCCCTTGCCTCCTTCAGTACCTGTCCCAAGGACAAAGCAACCCACCTCCAGGTCGGGAGCCTTTTGGGGATACCGCCACTGCAACGATCACACCGCACAGCCCTATTGTTTGCGCCGCCTCACAAATCGACTCAGCTGACTATAACATATTCGCTATTTTCGGTCAATTTGGCATTTTGGAACGGAAATACTGCTGGTACTGTTCGGGACTCATCAGCACTGCCCGCGGTTTGCTTCCTTCAAACCCTCCCACGATCCCCTTCTTCTCCATGGCGTCAATCAGCCGGGCCGCCCGCGCGTAACCGATATGCATGCGGCGCTGCAGCAGGGAAATGGACGCGTGCCCGGTCCGCACAATGATCTCCACCGCCCGGGGGAACAACTCGTCCTCGGAACCGGATTCCTCCTCCTCTTCCGCCCCGTCGAACAATTCCTCGTCAAACTCCGGTATTGCCTGCTTCCTCAGGAAATCAACCAATGCTTCCACATCCTTATCCGAGAGAAAGGCGCCCTGGAGCCGGATCGGCTTGGAGCTGCCGGCGGCCAGGAAGAGCATGTCCCCGCGCCCCAACAGCTTCTCGGCACCCCCGATGTCCAGGATGGTGCGTGAGTCAATCTGGGATGAAACGGCGAAAGAGATCCGGGAAAGGATGTTCGCCTTGATCAACCCGGTGATCACGTCCACCGAAGGGCGCTGGGTGGCGATCACCAGGTGGATTCCGGCGGCCCGCGCCATCTGGGCCAGACGGACAATGGAATCCTCAACGTCGCTGGGCGCTACCATCATTAAGTCCGCCAGCTCGTCGATCACCACGACGATCAGCGGCAGGTGGACGCGTTCCTCTCCCGGAGCGCCCGCCCGCAATACACTGTTGTACCGCCCGATGTCGCGCACTCCCGCCGCCGCGAACAGCTCGTAACGGCGCTCCATCTCCCGGACCAACCACTTCAAGGAGATCGCCGCCTTCTTGGGATTGGTCACCACCGGGGACAGAAGGTGCGGGATACCATTGTAGTTGGTCAGTTCCACCATCTTGGGGTCGACCAGCAGAAGCTTCACTTCTTCGGGGCTGCTCTTGAACAGGAGACTGCAAATAAGCGTGTTAAGGCAGACACTCTTCCCCGCACCGGTGGCGCCCGCAATCAGGAGGTGCGGCATCATCGCCAGGTCGGCGACCACCGGGCTGCCGGCGATATCCTTGCCGAGAGCCAGGGTCAGGCGGGAGACGGATTGCTTGAACTCCTTGGTCTCCAGAAGGTCCCGGAGCGGGACCAGGGTAATCTCCTTGTTCGGCACCTCAATCCCCACCGCCGCCTTGCCGGGGATGGGCGCCTCGATCCTGACCGCCGGGGCGGTCAGCGCCAGGGCGATGTCGTCAGAAAGGCTGACGATCCGGCTCACCTTGACGCCCGCGGCCGGCTGAACTTCGTACCGGGTGATCGCGGGCCCGCGCGAGACTTGCACCACTTTGGCCTTGACCCCGAAACTCTCCAGTGTTTCCTCCAAAACGCGCACGTTCGCGGTGATGTCTTCGGCCTTCTTCACCGCGCCCTTCACCCGGGGGCGCGAGAGGATGTCCACCGGCGGAAGACGGTAGGTGGTGATTTCATTCAGGGAAACCTGTCGTTCCACCGGTTCCACCCGGGGGGAACCGGTGCGTTGCTCCTTTAACCGTTCGGGTGTTTCGTTTGGCACGACCGGCGCTTCCGGTTCCGTTTTGGGTGCCGTGTGGTCCAGAATCAACGGTTGCGGACCGGGGACCGGCCGCTCATCGGTATAAACGAAGTTCTGAACCCGGCCCCACCCGCCGCGGGCACCGCCCGCCAAACGCCGCCCCACGCTTTTCCCCAGCGCCGACACCGGCAGTTCCGTGAACATGGTGAGCGCCGCCAGGCCGGCGGCCACCAGGATGATCGCACTGCCCGCGTAGCCGAACCAGTTGTACGCCAGCCAGCCCAGTACGGCGCCCAACACCCCGCCCCCATCCCCGTTGACGCCCGCGCCGACCACGGTCCGGAAGCTGCCCTCGGGTCCGACCGATACCAGGTGCAACGCCGTCACCAACACCAAAAAGCCCACCAGGCTGCCGTAGAGCTTGCCGGGGTATTTGGCCGGGTTGCGGTCCCGGAGCAGCTTCAACCCCCAGTATCCGGCGAGCAAAGGAAACACGAAAGCCCCCTCCCCGGCCAGGGTCCGGCACCCGCGCCCTACCAGGCTGCCGAACACGCCCACCGAGGAACTGTACAGGCTCAAGAGGGTTAACACGCCCACCGCGGCCAGGATCAAACCCAGTACTTCGTACCGGACCTCCCGTTTAAGCTGACGGTAAAGTCCCACGCCTCAACACCTCGCCTTTGAGACTTCGGCGAACACCGGGAAAATCCTTTCCAGTTGTCTGGAATAGGCTCCACTGGTATAATACTAGCGAGCTTGGAATATCAAAAACCACAAAAGTGGAACCGCTGACCGCACACGGTACCGGCACAAAGGCCGTTCCGGGTCTTCCAAAGTCCAAGGGAGGTGAGGTTGTGATCCCGGTCAAAGTAAAGGAAATCGCCTTCGACCTCTCCATGAACCCGGTGCTCCTGCTGGTTGATGACGACGAACTGAAGGTGTTGCCGATCTGGATCGGCCACTTCGAGGCCCACGCGATCGCGGTAGCCCTGGAGGGTGGCTCGGCTCCCCGCCCGCTCACCCACGACCTGCTAAAGACTCTGTGCGACGAGTTCGGTGGAACCGTGACCAAAGTGGTGATCAATGATGTCCGCGAGGGCACCTACTACGCCCAGCTCCACATTTTGAAAAAGGATTTCCATTCGGTCGTGGACGCGCGCCCCAGCGACGCTGTGGCGCTGGCTTTGAGAAGCGTGGCCCCCATATTCATCAGTGAGAAGGTGGCGGACTACACCCTGGCGGTGGAAGAAGTGTTCAGCGAGGAACGCCAGGAGGAGCTTAAAAAGATCCTGGAGCAGTCGCAGGATGCGGCCAAGAAATCACTGCACTGACAAAACCACAACCGGCTGCCCGCCCGCGAGGGGACGGAGGAACAGTCGCAGGATGCGGCCAAGAAATCACTGCACCAGTCAGCTTCTGCCGGCGGCCCGGATGACGGGCCGCCTTTGTTTTCAACCGCGCACCAGGGCGACGGCGATCACGGTCGAACCGAGCAGCACCCGGTAGATGACAAAAATGTTGAAGTTGTGCCGCGAGACCCAGGCGATCAAAAACCAGATCGCCAGAAATCCGACCACTGCGGAGGTAAACACCCCGAGGGCGAAAGACAGGTTCAGAAGGTCGGGGTCCATCTTGATCATTTGCGTCACGCCGGCGCCAAAAATGATCGGGGTGGACAGCAGGAAGGAAAAGCGCGCGGCCGCGGCCCGCTCCACGCCCCGCAGGCGGGCGGCGGCCATGGTGATTCCCGACCGCGACACCCCGGGGATGATCGCCAGCGCCTGCGAAAACCCGACGGCCATGGCGTCCCCGAACCGGATGTCCATCAGCCGCTTGACCTGCCCGCCGTAGCGGTCGGCCAGGTACAGGACCCCGCCCATCACGATCAACAGTATCCCGATCAGGACCGGCGCCCTCAGGGTGGTCGCCACGATGTCCTCCAGGAAGTACCCGGCCACGGCTCCGGGAATGGTGGCCAACGCCAGGAACCAGAACAACCGGCCGTCGGCCGTGCTGAAGCCGCGGCGGCCCGCACGGAACAGGCGGAGCCAGTCCCGCCAGAAGTAGACCAAAACGGCGGCCAGGGTGCCGAGGTGCAGGGCGACGTCGAAGACGAGGCCGGGGGTTTCGAATCCAAAAAGCCAGGGCACCAGCACCAGGTGCGCGGAACTGGAAACCGGCAGGAACTCGGTGAGCCCCTGGACGATGCCCATGACAATGCCCTCAAATGGATTCAAAGACCGCCGTCCCCCCTGTCCGAATAAACTCCGAACATTATACCATGCTTATTCGGCTCGTAAAGGGTCAAGCGGCGAAAACAGTCAAAACAGGACGACCCGGTTCCTGGATCCAGGGCGACCGCTCACCGTCCTCGGGGGTCTGGGCCGCCGCCCGTTTAAACTTGTCGATCTCGGCGTCCAGCAGGTCCAGGTGGTGCAGGATAGCCGTTAGTCCACCCGCGAAAGACCCTCGGCCAATACCCCCGCATTTGAACGCATGAGGCCGGTGTAGCTGTCGTAGCCGGGGATGTTCTCCCCGCCCAGCGGATCCAGGATCAACACCCGGGCGCCGTACTCGGCGGCGATCACCTCGGCGGCCTTGGTGCTGAACTGGGGTTCGGCGAAAATCGCCCCGGCCCGGTGGACCCTGGCGGTCTCCACCACCGCCATAATCCAGCCCGGCGAAGGCTCCTTGCCCGGCGCTTCCTCGACCGTGGCGGCTTCCACCAACCCATACCGGTCGGCAAAGTAACCCCAGGCCGAATGGTAAGCGATGAAACTGCGGCTTTCAAGCCCGGCGGTCAACGCGGCGATGTCTTCGTGCAGCCGGGTCAGTTCAGCCTGGTAGGATTGCAGGTTGGCGGCAAAGTAGTCCGTATGTTCCGGCGCGGCCCGGCGGAGGGCAAAGAAGATTCGGGGGGCGATCTCGTCCCGGACCAGCACCGGGTCAAGCCAGACGTGCGGGTCGGCGAACTCGGGCGCCGAATCCGCCGCGGCGGCCTCCGGCGCCGGACAGGCGTCGTGGTCGTGCCCGTCGGCGTGACCCGGGCCTTCCGTATCGTGGTCGTGGTCGGGCCCTTGGGCGTGACCCGCGCAGTCCGTATGCCGCTCACCTTCGTGTCCGTGGTCGTGCCCCACGCATTCCGCGTGCTGGGGCCCGCCGGCGCGCAGAGGCAGCCCTTCGGTGACGGCTACCCGGAGGTGGTCCTTGCCGGCCGCCCCGGCGAGTTTTCCGGCCCAGTCGTCGAGCCCGGCCCCCACCTGGATGATCAGCCGCGCGCCGGTCATCTGCTCCATCTGGCGCGGTGTAGGCTCAAAAGTGTGGGGACTCGCCCCCCGGGGCAAAAGGGTGGACACCTCCACCCGGTCACCCCCAATATGCTTAGTCACATCGGCCAACGGGAAAATGGTGGCGATCACCACTATCTTGCCGGTTCCCGGTGCTTGGGGTTTCCCGGCAAAACCCCCGCAACCGGCGTTGAAAACCAGCAGCAGCAGGCAGACCAACGCGGCCGACAGCCTGTGGACCCCGCTGGACATATTTCTGCGATCCCTCCAAAAAACTAGATACTTGATCGGTTATGCGCCCGGGACCGGATTTATTACCCGCCCCTCGCTACCCTCGCGATTAGCTTCAACGCTCCGGGCCCGGTCGGCCTTCCCGGAACCGGGCCAACGCCTCCATTTCCTCGCGGGTGAGATCGTCCACCCCCGCCAGGGACTCCAGGTGGTGGCGCAATTCATGCCAGATTGTTTCCCGCAGCTCTCCCGCCCAAGACTCTTGGGGTTCATCCCCCAAGACGGCCGCAAAGGAACCGTAGTAGAGGACTACAAAGCTGCCGAGCAAGCCGTCTTCAATGTACTCCCCCATGATGAAAAACTCCTGGTCCCGCTTTTGTTCAGGCAACACCGAAAATCCGCCGTTCAAGTCCCGGCAGAGGCGCGGCGGAACCTCATCGACCAATTGTCCGGCCAGCAGGGTGAACTCATCCAGAGAAAGCAGGGCCAAAACCGGTACACCTCCCCTTGAATTGCCTGCCACCCGGAATCCAGGCGCCCATCACTCGACGATCACCCGTTTGCGCCGGCGCCCGTCGAACTCGGTAATAGCAGTCATGGTTTTCGAGACAAACATCCGGATTCCCCCTCACAGGTGAAAAAAACCGTTCACAAAAGGAAGGATTGAGTGATCTTTCGGCGAATTGTTTTTTATTTTAGGTAATAAACCGCAAGGGGCCCAGCGTATGCGTTTCGAGACCGTTCTCCCGTACAAATGTGAAACGGCAAGGAGGTGAAGACTGAATGTGGCGGGCGCTTTTTGGTTTGTTGGGTGACGAAAGGGGACAGGTGATCGAATACGGACTGCTTATTGTCTTGTTTGTCTTCATAGGTGCGCAGTTTATTCTGGCCTACTTCGTAACCCAGACGGGAGTCATGGGTGAGGTTCCGGGTTATTTCTATCAGCTCTATGAAAAGGCCGGCAAGTAATGACGGCTGGGGTCGACGAAATGAAGTGATTTTTTGTCCGCAGTCAGCCGAAAACCCGGCGCGCGGGCCGCAGTAAGGCGCGCCCGGCCGCGGCGGGGTATTGTTTGGTTGTCTGCGGATGTGTATTTTCCTATAAATGCAGTGTACGGCCGGGGGCGAGTTCAGGCCTCAGGAATTGGTAGGGGTCGGTACTCAACACCCGGTCGATGGTCCGTACGCCCTCCGGGGTGCGCCTGACCAGCACCGGCACACCGTCCACCACCGCGTTCTCCAACGGCGGCTCCGCTTCGGCCGTGGCTTGGCTCATCACGGTGTCCAGATCCGCGATCGTCCAGAGGATCACTGCAGCGGGCCTCCCCTCGGACCGCCCGGCGTGCCGCTGCGGCGCTCCTCGATCAAGCGGTTCAGTTTGCGCATCGCCGCCCCGATCCCCCCCACTTCGTCGATCAGGCCACAGTCCACCGCCTCTTTGCCGATGAGCACCGTCCCGATGTCCCGGGCCAGCTCCCCCGTCCGGAACATGAGTTCGCGGAACCGCGCTTCGGTGATCCGGGAGTGCTTGACCACGAACCGCACCACGCGGTCCTGCATTTTCTCCAGATACTCAAAAGTCTGGGGCACGGTCAGGATCTGTCCGGTGATGCGGATGGGATGGATGGTCATGCTGGCCGTTTCGGCAATGTAGGAATACGAGGTGCATACCGAGATCGGGACGCCGATGCTGTGTCCCCCGCCCAGCACCAGCGAGACGGTGGGCTTGGAAATGGAACTCAGCATTTCGGCGATGGCCAGTCCGGCCTCGACATCCCCGCCGACCGTGTTCAAGACCACCAGGATGCCCTCGATGTCCGGGTGCTGCTCCAGCGCCACCAACTGCGGGAGCAGGTGTTCGTACTTGGTGGTTTTGTTCTGGTTGGGCAACACCATGTGACCTTCGATCTGGCCGACGATGATCATGGTGTGGATGTTGCTCTTCACGGCCGGGATCGTGGTCGTGCCAAATTCGCGGAGCGCCCGCGCCCGGCGCCGGTTCTCACGTTCAGTGGTAACGTCGCCGGGGGCTTCGACCGTTTCCGGGTCGTCGAGGGGGTGGTCCATGTCAGAGCTTGACGGAAGATAGAAAGTGCCTTCGTCCAATGAAAGATGCCTCCTACCGACTAATTTTTTCCTCACGCCGGGCAGGTATTCGGCCCTTCCCTGAATAATGTAACCTCCAAAGCCCCCGGCGGAACTAAAGAGGTGTGCAAGAAATGACCCGCTTTCATCTTGGAACCGGATTCCTCGCAGCGCTGCTGGTCTTTGCGGCCGGCACGGCCGCCGGCTGGGCCTATTCTCAGGTATTCGCCCCTCTGCTGGTGCCGTCGCTCGAAAACCTGCTCGCGGCGGCTGAGAAGACCATGGACCTGAACCCCCAGGCAGAGCACCTGGCGCTGTCCGCTTTCATTTTTCTGAAGAACCTGTCCGTCGCCGCCTTGCTGGTGGTCTTCGGCCACGCAGTTTTCGCTTTGCCGGCCGTGTTTATCCTGGCCGTGAACGGTGTTCTGGTCGGGTTCCTGGCCCGGCACTTGGTTGAAGCCGGATTGCCGCCTGCGGCTTTCGTGGCCGGAATCGCCCCCCATGGGGTCATCGAACTCCCCGCCATTTTTCTGGCTGCCGGTTTGGCGCTGGCCATCGCCGCTTTGCGGCTCAAAAAGCGGGCGACCCCTGGAGTTGTTGAGCGCCTGGGATTCCTGTTGCGGGTGGTCACGCCGCTCTTGGTCGCCGCCGCGGTGGTGGAAGTGTACATCACGCCGCAGGTCATCAGCCGCTTTGCACCATAGCCTGTACCTCAGTTTAAGGCGTTGCCGAGATAGATCCCCCGGGCCAAAACTCCGTTAATCTCCTGCAGCTCGGCCGTGAACTTCTCACTGTCTTCCCGCTCGGACTGCATGGTCACCGTGATGATGCCCCGGGAACGGGTGGGGTCGGGAATCCCGTTACGGCTCAAGATCTTGGATCCGAACCGGGTCAGGACGTTTTGCACCTCCGGCCCGCGGTTCGCCCGGTCTTCGACGAGGATGCCGACGACGAAAATGCCTTCGCCCACGGCTCCTTCACCCCCTCCAGATTCTGTGACCTCATTATGCACACCCGGAGTCCGTTCTATGTAACCCGGGATTGAAGCGCCTCCCGCACCTCCGCCGGATCGGTGGTCGGCCGCCGACCGACGAATGCACTTCCCAACGTCTTCCTTGATATTCCGGCCCGCCGGGGGCATGCTCATATAAAACCCGAAAAGCCGGCAAGGAGGTATGTTCTGTATGACTGAACCCACCCGCATCGTGGTCATCGGGGGTGTCGCCGCCGGCCCGAAAGCGGCCGCCCGCGCGCGGCGCCGCGATCCGCGCGCCCGCATCACCATCGTCGAGCAGGGGGAGCTGGTATCCTACGCGAGTTGCGGGATTCCGTACTACATCGGCGGCCAGTGTCCGGAACTCCAGTACTTGGTCGGAAGCCCGATCGGGGTGAACCGGGACCCCGAATTCTTCAAGGCGGTGAAAGACATCGAAGTGCGGGTGCGCACCCGCGCCGAGCATATCGACCGCCCGCGCAAACGGGTACAGGTGAAGGACCTGGAAAACGGGACGGTGGATGAACTGCCGTACGACAAGCTGGTCCTGGCCACCGGCAGCGTCCCGCTGCGCCTGCCCGTTCCCGGTTCCGACCTGGAAGGGGTGCACCCGGTCTGGACGCTCCCCGACGCGGTCGCCATCCGCAAGCAGTTGGTGGAAGAACGGGCGGCCCAGGTGGTGATCGTTGGCGGGGGGCTGATCGGCCTGGAACTGGCCGAATCCCTTTTGGAGCCGGGCCGGGACGATAAACGGGACAAACCTCAGGTCCGGGTGATCGAAGCCCGGGACCAGCTCGTGCCGGGCCTCCTCGACCCCGAGGTCGCCGCGCTGGTGGCCAAACACCTGCGCCGCCGGGGTCTTGAAGTCAGCACCGGAGAAACGGTCCGGTCTTTTGAAGGGGACCGGGGACGGGTGCGCCGGGTGGTCACCGACCAGGGCGTCTACTCCGCCGACGTGGTGGCGGTCGCCATCGGGGCCCGTCCAAACGTTACCCTGGCACGGGACGCCGGGCTGGAACTCGGCCCCAGCGGGGCCGTCAACGTGAATAAGTACCTGGAAACCAGCGACCCGGACATCTATGCCGGTGGGGACTGCGCCCAGAAACGGCACCTCATCACCGAGGAAGTGCTTTTTGCCGCGATGGGCTCGGTGGCGAACCGGCAGGGCCGGGTGATCGGCACGAACCTCACAGGCGGACGCGAGACCTTTCCAGGGGTGCTGGGAACCGCGATCTTCAAGGTATTCGACTTCTCCGTGGGGCGCACCGGACTGACCGAAAGACAAGCCCGGGAAGCCGGTTACCCGGTGGATACGGTTATAGTCTCCGGCGCCGACCACGCCCACTTCTTCCCGGGATCCCAGCCGCAGGTGGTCAAGCTGATTGCCGACCGGGATACGGGTCGGCTTCTGGGCGGACAGCTGGTAGGCGGCGGGAACGTGAACAAGCGCCTGGACGTGCTGGCGGCCGCACTGAGCTTGAAAGGCACCGCCGAAGACCTGGCCGGTTTTGACTTGGCCTACGCCCCGCCGTACAACACGGCCATGGACGTCCTGCACCACGCCGCCAACACCCTGCGCAACAAGCTCGCCGGCGAGGCGCGCACCCTGACCCCGGAAAGCATCCTCGAACACCTGGAGAACGGAGACTGCGTGCTGCTTGACGTCCGCACCCCGGGGGAAGTCAGGAAGAACCCTCCCCCTTTCCCCAACGTGATCCACGTACCACTGGCAAACTTGCGGGACCGGGCCGGGGAACTGCCCCGGGACAAGGCGCTGGTCCCGTACTGCACGTTGAGCGTGCGCGCCTGGGAGGCCCAGCGCATCCTCGACGCCCGAGGTTTTGAGAACGCACGTTTCCTGGAAGGAGGACTGGTGGGCTGGCCGTACTGACCGCTTCATTAAGCAGGCCGGCCAATAATCCCTCGGCCCTGTCCGCAACCAAATCGCGACCGGTTCCCTTCACGGTGACTCCGTCGCGCCACCGGCCTCACCCGGCGGTGACCTTTACGTGCAGCCGCCGAGTGCGCGGCCCGTCGAACTCGCAGAAGAAGACCCCCTGCCAGGTGCCCAAGACCAGTTGTCCGGCCTGTACCGGAATCGTCTCCCCCGCGCCCACCAGAACCGACTTGATGTGGGCGTCCGAATTGCCCTCCAGGTGGCGGTAGTCGCCCCGTTCGGGCACCGCCTGCCGGAGATGGTTCAGGATGTCCCTGACTACTGAGGGGTCGGCGGCCTCATTCACGCAAACGGCGGCCGTGGTGTGCGGAACCCAGAGGTGACAAAGTCCCTCGCTCACCCCGCTCCGGCTCACGGCGGCACGCACTTCTCCGGTGACATTGATGAGTTCCTCGCGCTGGCTGCTGCGCACCTCAAGGGTAAAAAGGCGCATGCGCTTACGCCCCTTCCCGAAGAACATCGGACTGACCTTGAAGGAAACGAAACCTGGAATCCGAATGCGGCGCAGGGCCGAATCATTTTCCAGTCTCCCGGATTCCTGACTCCCTGTATCTCCGTCGGTTCCGGCAGCATCTACTTCTGATGGATGGGTTCCAGATTCTTGGGATTTCAGGCCTTTGCCTGGAATCCCCGGTTCACCGGCCCGCGCGGGGTGAACAGGGGCAGCAACGCCCGCAGGTCGTCGTCCTCCACCGCATAATCGGCCTTGGCCGCCACTGCGGGACCGGCGTTGAAAGCGACGCTCAAGCCCACTTCCGGGAACAAAAAGGCGTCACCGGCACTGTCGCCGATGGCCGCCGTCTCCGAGGGCCGCACCCCGAACAGGCGGCAGATTCCGGGGAGATGCCGCGGTTTGCCGTCCCACGTCACGTGAATCGACACCCGCCCGTCCAGTGCGCCGTCGGTGAACCCGAGACGGTTGCTAATGCAGATTTCAAATCCCAGCCGCTCCGCCACCCGGTGGGCCAGCACGTCCAACCCGGACGACAAGAGTGCCAGACGGTACCCTTCCCGCCTCAAGGCTTCGACAGTTTCCCGGGCCCCCCGGCGCAGGGGGATCTCACCGACGATCTCTTCGAGCCGCTCCCGTGGGACACCCTTCCACAGAGCCGCATCTCGCACGGCGAACTCCAGGTAGTTGATCCGGCCGGCTAAGAAAGCGTTCAGGGAGGCGAGGCCGCCCTCGTCCCAGGTGCCGAGGCGCTCGTGGATGTGCTGCCACACACTGCCCACCGGGGTAAGCGTGCCGTCGAGATCGAATATCACGGCCTTTAACGGTCCTCCGGGCAAAAAACCTCATCTCCTTCATCAACGCGCATCAGGGCGTCGACTCCCCATCACTAAATAATTCTGCCATCCCGTTTGATGTCCTTCCCGGTTAAAAATCGGCGCGGGAATTCCCATCTTCTTTTTTTATCAAAAATATTCCCCAACCTGCAGGATTTACCGGGGAAAAAGCGAATAGTAACCCGTTTTATTCATAGCCACGTTCACGCCTTATAAGCTCCAAGAGCCCCGTGTTATGAAAAAACGCAGCCGGGCGCCGTTCAAGCCCCGCTCCGGCCTTGGACGGCCGTTTTCGCGTGCGATAAACAGCAGCCTGTGAGAGAGGTTCAACATTATGAAGATCGGCACAGGATACAGTCGTGTTTTTTCGAAATGACTGAACTGCACCACACGCAGGCAGAGGTCCAGAGAGCCCACGAGTGCTTCAAGCTGGTGATCGAAAACAGCCCGCTGGTCGCCGTGTTCGGGTTTGACCGTCAGGGACGCCTCACGCAATGGAACCGGGAAGCGGAGCGGGTTTTCGGTATCGCCCGCCATACCGACGCCCCTCCGGCGGGAGTTCTCTTGCAGGCCGCACAGCCGGCCGACCAGGTGGACAGCGCTTTGACCGCCGTCTGGAAGACCGGCGAACCGACCCCGCCCCTGGAGCTGGTTTTATGGCGCGGGGACAACGAATGCTGGTTATTGACGACCTTGATCCCCGTGGCCGGCCCCCATGGGGTGGCCGAGGTCTTCTGCATGGCCGTGGACATCACGAACCGCAAGCGCAGCGAAAGCCTTTTGCTTCAGAAAAGCGCGGAGCTGGAAGCGGTTTTCAAAGCCCTACCCGATTTGTACTTTCGATTTGACGCGGAAGGCACCCTTTTAGACTATCAGACCGGGACGCAGTCGAGCCTTTTCGTACCCGGGGCGTCCACCGAAGGCGGGTCGGATTCCCTCCTGGGACAGAATGTCCAGGATGTCTTGCCTCCCGCCATCGGCCGTCGATCACGTGCTGCGATCAGGCACGTACTCCGGACGAAATCTGTGGTCAGCGTTGAGTATTCATTCCTATCCAACGGCCGACAACAGTTTTTCGAAGGAAGGTACCTTCCCCTGTCGGAGGACCAAGTGATCGCCGTGATCCGCGACATCACCGAACGCAAGCAGGCCGAAGAACGCTTGCGCCACCTAAGTATCCACGACTCTCTTACCGGGCTTTACAACCGGTCTTATTTCAATGAGGAACTGCACCGTATCGCCCGCTCCCGCTATAAGTCGGTGGGATTGATTCTGTGCGACGTCGACGGCCTTAAGCTGGTCAACGATACGCTCGGTCACGCCGCCGGCGACCGTCTGCTTAGGGCGGCAGCCGAGGTGCTCAGAGGCTCGTTTCGCGGCAACGACGTATTGTCGCGCATCGGTGGCGATGAGTTTGCGGTGTTGCTGCCGAACGTGACCGAAACGATCGTTCAGAAGGCCTGCCGCAAAATCGCCTCCGCCATAGACTTGCGCAATGAGTCTCATTCCGAAGTGCCGCTGAGCCTGTCGGTGGGATTTGCGGTGAGCAACGCTCCGCCCTTCGACATGAACGACCTGTTTCGGAGAGCCGACAACGAAATGTACCGCGAAAAGCTGCACCGCGGCCAGAGCGCCCGCAGCGCCATCATGCAAACGCTGAAGAAGGCGCTTGAGGCGCGGGGATGTGTGGCGGAGGGACACTACGACCGCCTGCAGCAGCTGGTGACGATGCTGGTCAAGTCCTTGGGCTTGCCGGAGCGCACCCGGACCGATCTACGGCTGCTGGTGCAGTTCCACGACATCGGTAAGGTGGGTCTCTCGGACCGCATTCTCCATAAGGAGGGGCCCCTGGACGCGGAGGAGTTCGCCGAAATGCGCCGGCACTCGGAGATCGGCCACCGCATTGCGATGTCCGCACCCGACCTCGCCCCTATTGCCGACTGGATCCTCAAACACCACGAGTGGTGGAACGGACAGGGTTACCCGCTCGGCCTGAGCGGGGAAGAGATCCCTCTGGCCTGCCGGATCCTGGCTATTGCCGACGCCTACGACACCATGACCAACGGCCGTCCGTACCGCAAGACCATGTCCCGGAAGGAAGCCGTCAAAGAACTCAAGCGGTGCGCCGGCACCCAATTTGACCCGGCATTGGTGAAGAAATTTTTAAGTGTGCTGCGCAGGATTGATGTCCGGGACAAGGCTTAAAGCATTTCGGGCTTCATTAAGATAACCCCGAAATTCCCTGACTGCTTTTCTCCAACGTAACACTGCGCTGTCCAAGATAGGTGGCCAGAGCTTCCTCATTGGCCCGCACGATTCTTTGTCCGGGTTCTGGTTTTGCAGCGGTCGCCTAGCGCCAGTACTTGCGATCCAGAGAACGGTACTGCACGGCCTCGCCGATGTGCCGGCTGTCGATGGTCTGGGCGCCGTCCAGGTCGGCGATGGTGCGGGCCATTCTGAGAATGCGGTCGTGGGCCCGGGCGCTGAGTTCCAGCATGCCAAACGCCTGCCCGAACAATTCCCTGGCCTCGCGCGTGAGGCGGCAGTGCCGGCGGAGCTCCTTGGCCGTCATCTGGGCGTTGCTGCGGGTTGGACCGGAAAAGCGGGCGCGCTGAATCTCCCGGGCCGCCTCCACCCTTTCCTTGATCCGGGGCGATTCCACGACTCCGGCCTCCGCGCTGAGGTCTTGGAATTCGGGGCGGGGGATCTCCAGTTGAATGTCCATGCGGTCCAAAAGCGGCCCCGAGACGCGGCCGATGTACCGCTGGATCTGATGGGGCGTGCAGGCGCACTCCTTTCGCGAATCGCCGAAAAAGCCGCAAGGACACGGATTCATCGCCGCCACCAGCATGATGCGGGCCGGGAAACAACAGGAACCGGCGACGCGTGACACCGTGATCACGCCGTCCTCCAAGGGTTGGCGCAACGCCTCCAGTGCTTCGCGCTTGAACTCCGGAAACTCATCCAGGAATAGCACCCCCCGGTGGGCGAGGCTGATTTCCCCGGGCCGCGGCGTCCGGCCGCCGCCGACCATCGCCGCCGAGGAGGTGGTGTGGTGCGGCGCCCGGAACGGCCGGCGGGTGACGAGTACTTCCCCCGATTCCAGCAAGCCGGACAGGCTGTAAAGCATTGTTACTTCCAATGCTTCGGCGAAATCCATGTCCGGCATGATTCCGGGCAGGCAGCGCGCCAGCATCGTCTTCCCCGCGCCGGGACTGCCCAACAGCAGCACATTGTGCCCGCCGGCGGCCGCCACCTCCAGGGCCCGCTTGGCGGTGGGCTGGCCCTTAACGTCGGCGAAATCCGGATGCCCGCCGCCTTGTTGTTTCAACAAAGCATCCAGATCCACTTGGTATGGGTCGATTTCTTCATCCCCGGCCAAAAAGCGCAATACCTGCGCGATGTCCCGCACCGGGAAGATCTCGGCCTGGTCCACCAGCGCGGCTTCGCCCGCGTTGGCCTCGGGCACGATCAGCCGCCGGAAACCGGCGTCAACCGCCGCCACCACCGCGGGGAGGACGCCGTGCACTCCACGGACGCTCCCGTCCAGGGAAAGTTCCCCTAAAAACACAAAGCCGGCGTCCAGTCCGGCCGGTACCTGTTTGCTTCCGACAAGCACACCAAGAGCGATCGGCAGGTCGTACGCCGGCCCTTCTTTTTTGAAATCGGCGGGAGCCAGGTTCACGGTTATTTTACGCGGGGGAAACTCGTAGCCGGCATTGCGAATCGCCGCCCGGACCCGGTCCTTGCTCTCACGGACCGCACCCCCGGGAAGCCCGACGATCTCCCAGCCCGGCAGTCCGGTGGCCACGTCGACCTCGACCTTGACGATATGTCCCTCGATTCCGGAAAGCGCCACGGAATGGACGGTGGCCAGCATAGCTTATCTCCCATTTTGCTACAAATAATTACCTGATTCTTCATTTCTGCGTCCAGGAAGACAATCCCTTCCAAAGGCTTTATTTATCCATTTCTTTTTGAACTCCAGCAAGCCGGCTACGGCTGTTTGTGGCGCTTTGTGTTTGCTGGACCCACTTAACCCTGCTCCGTGTGAGCAGGCTTATTAGCTTTACAAAGGTCTCCTAATTAGGGTAAGCTTGGCTAAAAACAAGGGGGAGAACTGATGGCTAACCGTGCGCCGGACTGGTTCAAGCAGGCATTGCGGGACCTGGAGCAGGCTGAGGATTCCCGACAGATGCGTCGCCACGAGTGGGCTTGTTTCGCCGCTCACCAGGCGGCCGAAAAGGCCGTCAAGGCTTTGCACCTGCATCTGGGCCAGGAGGCCCGGGGCCACGTGGTTGCCCGGCTGCTGCGCGATCTCCCCAGAGCGGTAGTGGTGGACGCCGCTCTGGTAGACAAAGCCCGCGTCCTGGACGGGTACTACATCCCCACGCGCTACCCGAACGGACACCCGGAAGGCGCACCGTTCGAACATTACGGCGCACTGCAGAGCAAGGAGGCGCTGGCCTATGCCCGTGAGATTATTGAGTTCGTCCATATTGAAATGGCCTGATGCGTCCCGGGTAGACGTAGCGGTACGGCGGTGGGCTAAAGCGGTGGCCGCGGACCGCCGCGACGTGGTGCGCGTGGGTTATTTCGGCTCATACGCGCGCGGCGCATGGGGCGTGGGCAGTGATCTCGATCTGGTGGTGATCGTGGCCGACACCGACCGGCCGTTTGAAAAACGGGGGCTGGAATTCGACACCACCGTCCTTCCGGTTCCGGCCGATTTGTTGGTGTACAAGCAGTCCGAATGGGAGGCCATGCTCAAGAAGGCCGGCGGGTTTCCCGATTCGGTGCAAAAGGAAGCGGTCTGGATTTACCCCTGACTGGCGGACCGCAGCCGACCGCAACCGCTCGTGCACTTTCGGGCACTGTACTTGAAAATCTCTCCTGAGGATTCTCCAGTTTCCAATATCCATACCCTATTCACCTTTGCCGCGCCGCAAAACGATTGATTTAAGTCGTTGCCCCCGGTCGCCGATAATAAGTTCTGGGGAGACTTTCCTTGCACGGGTGGGACCGGCGGATTCTAGAAACGAGGGAGGGGTGTACGAAAGGGTCGCCCCGCCAGGGCAGATACCCCGTGACTGCCGCGTCGCGGCCGATCCAAGGACTTTTGTCGGCGGCGTCCGTGCGGGCGACAGAAGTGAGTGTTTCCGTGCAAAAAAACAACAAGACAAAGGCGGGTGCCCTTTTGTGAGAAAGCTTAGAATGCGGCTTCGGGTGAAACTTACCTTGGTAATAATGCTGCTCCTGGCCCTGGCGGTGGCTTGTGCCGGATGGCTGTCCTACCGTCAGGCCGGTACCGGAATCTACGGACTTTTGCATCAGGATCTCGTAACAAGTGCCAAGGCGCACGGCGAACTGGTCGACTTACTCCTGGACCAGCGCCGCGCGGACGTGGAAATGATGGCCAGACACCCCGCGCTGCGGAACCCGGGAGTACCCGCGGCCGAAAAGACGGCGGCACTGCGCACGTATCTTGAAGCCTACGACGGCTACCACACCATTTCCGTCACCGACGCCGCGGGCCTCCAGATCGCCGACACCGGCGGCATCACCGGCGACGACAAGAGCGACCTGGGCTGGTTCCAGGAAGCCCGCGACGGGAAGGTGCACATCTCGAGCATCCGTATGTCGCGGGACCTGGGCGTGCCCATCGTCAACTTCGCCGCCCCCATGTACGACGACGCCGGTGCGTTCAGCGGCGCCGTCGTGGCCCGGCTGAACCTCGACAATACGATCTGGAGAATCATTGACGGCTACGCCGAAAAATCGGAAGCTGTCGGCAGACCCTCGGCCTACGCCTACATGATCGACTCCCAGGGGATCATCATCGCCCACCCGGACAAAGAGATGATTCTCAAGGACGACGTCCGGCAGCTGGGCGTGCCCGAACTGGCGGAGGCCGGTGAACGAATGATCCGCGGCGAGGCCGGCACGGCCGCCTACACCTTCCGCGGAGTGCCGAGGCAGGCGGGTTTCGCCCCGCTGGACGGATTCGGGAACTACCAGGGCCAGGGTTGGGCAATAGCCGCCGTGGTCGACGAGCGTGAACTCCTGGCGCCGCTCGCGGCCATCCGCAACGGCACCCTGATCGTGGGCGGAGCGGTGCTCCTGGTCGGCCTGGTCGTCGCCGGATGGTTCGCCGTGCGGCTCACCGCCCCGTTGCGCCGGATGATCGAGGAGGCCAACAAGGTGGGCGAGGGCGACCTGACCCGCCGCATGGAGACCAAAAGCACCGACGAAATCGGCGAGCTGGCCGCGGCCTTCAACCGGATGGTCGATGCCCTCCGGGGACTCGTGACCCGCGTGGGCGAGAGCAGTACGAACCTCGCGGCCCAGAGCCAGGAGATCTCGGCCTCCAGCGAGGAGGTTTCCTCGGTGATGGACCAGGTGGCCAATAGCACCACCCAGGTGGCCGCCACCGCCGAACAGGACTTGGCCGGGACGCAGGCTCTGGTGCAATTGGCTGAAAAAATGAAGCACGCCGCCCTCGGCGGAAACAAACACGTCTTTCAGTCGGTGAAAACCATTGAATCCACCCAGGAGGCCACGAAACGGATCACCGCGAGCACCAAGGAACTGGAGCAGAGGACGGGCAAGGTTTCTCAGATCACCAGGGTGATCACCGACATCGCCGACCAAACCAACTTGCTGGCCTTAAACGCCGCCATCGAGGCCGCCCGGGCCGGGGAACAGGGCCGCGGCTTCGCGGTCGTGGCCGAGGAGGTGCGCAAGCTGGCCGAGCAGTCGGCCGGAGCCGCCAAGGAGATTTCGCAAATCGTCGCCGAGATCGGACGCGGAATGCAGGCGGTGAGCAGCAGCACGGACGCCACCGCCACCGCCGTTGCTCAGGGGGTGGAAACCGCCCGGCAGGCCGGCGACGCCTTCAAGGAGATCGTCAAGGCGGTCAGGGAAAACATCGAAATGATCGAGAAGATCGCCCAGGGCAGCAAGCAGACCAGCAGCGCCACCCAGAACCTGGCCGCCTCCGTGGAAGAAGTCTCTTCCGCGATGGAAGAACTCACCAGCGCGTCCCAGGAGCTGGCGCGCCAGGCGGACGAACTGGGCGCCCTGGTGAGCCGCTTCCGCCTGGACCGGAAAACCTAGAGGGAGTATTCCTTGATTGCGCTGCGATTGCGTGCCGATTTCCCGCACCGGCGGCCGCGGCCGCCGGACTGATACGGACCAGCCGGAGAGAGAGCAGGGGGCCACGCCGCCCCCTGCTCGCGCTCAAATCAATTTCTTTCCTACTAGATGATGCGCCTGGACGGAAGGTCTATCTTCAGCGCTATTTTGACCAGTTGGGGGTCGAACTGGGTACCTGAGCAAAGGCGCAGTTGCTCTTGCACCTTGGCCACCGATTTTGCCGGGGCATAGGGCCGTTCGGAGAGCATCGCGTCCACTGCGTCCGCAACCGCCAGAATCCTGGCGCCCACGGGAATCACCAGCCCCTTGAGCCCGTCAGGGTAACCGTTCCCGTCAAACCGCTCGTGATGATGCAGCACGATCGGTACCACTTCGCTCAGGAACTGCACTGGAGAAATAATCTCCGCCCCGATCACCGGATGCTGCTTAATGATGTCATACTCCTCTATAGTCAGAAACTCTTTCTTCAGGAGAATCTGCTCGGGTACTCCGATTTTGCCGATGTCGTGCAACACCGCGGCCTGTTGGATCAGTCCGATTTCTCTGGCCGAAAGACCCAATTCGGCCCCCAGGAGCATGGCGAACATGACCACTCTTTCCTGGTGGGACTTGGTGTACGAGTCCTTGGCATCGATGGCCGCCACCAGGGAGCGTACCGTTTCCAGGTAGTGCCGCTGGATGTTGATGGAAGCCCGCTCAATCTCGTGCCTCAGAGCCTGGTTCGCCAGTTGCAGTTCTTCCAGCCGGCCCTTGATCTTGCGGGATTCGGCGCGGCGCGAAAGTCCCTTTTGCACCACTTCCATAACCGACTTGCGGTCAAAAGGCTTGATGAGATAGTCCAGGGCGCCGTGCCTCAAGGCGCTGGCAGCCGTTTCCACCGAGGCATAGGCGGTGATCATCACCACCTCCGTGTCCGGGGCCTTCTTCTTGGCCTCCGCGAGCAGGTCGATACCGTTGATGCCAGGCATCCTGATATCCATGATCACCAGGTCAAATTCCCGATCTGAAAGGTGATCCAGTGCCTGATGGCCGTTTTGCGCCGTGGCGATTTCGTAGTGATCCTGCAGGATCAGCCTCAGTGCTTCCCTGGGGCCCAATTCATCATCCACCACCAGTATCTTAGATGGCTTTGCCAACCCCTCCACCACCTTCATTGGGCAATTGTGGGCATTGAGACGGAGAACTCAAGTCCTTTGCTTTTTGTCAATGACGCCTTAATCCGGCCCCCGTGATCCTCGATAATTTTCCGGCTTACCGGCAATTCAAGAGAAATGTGGCTATTCCTGATGACGCGAAGTGGATTAAACATATTCTCCGGTTCTTCACCAGCCACGCTGATTCCTAAGCTTCGAAAGGCAATGACAACACCACCATGACTGAAAAGACTTTGGTCGCCAACGGTCTTAATGTGTATACTCCCCCCTTGTTCATTGGGTAGAAATGAATTCAGCAGGTAGGAAAACGCTCTCGCCAGCAGAATTCGGTCGGCCCTGACGTACAACAGTTCTTCACAGTATGCCGCCTCTACAGTCATATCGGTTCCCTTGCCCTGCTCCCTTAATAGTGAGACTCCCAGCCGAAGGACCTCGTGGATCTCGCAAACAACAAACTTATATGATAAGGGTGACGAAAAGGCGATTAGTTGTTCCACCAACTCGTTCAACCGCTTGACCTCTTGGCGCACCGTCCGTGTGAAAAAGTCCCTGAAGTCACCATCTTCGTACTTCTCAGGCAGGAGTTCCGAAAAGGTCTGAATGGCCACCATCGGGTTCTTTATCTCGTGCGCCAGTTGGCCGACGAATTTGTTCAGCACATCAAGTTGATCGGCTTGGCGCCGTTCCATTTCGAGCTGTTTGCGCTCGGAGATGTCATCAAGGATCATGACGCTTCCCAGGACAGCGGTGCCGTTAACCAGCTGGTAAATGCTGACCTCCAGGGGAACGCGCCCGCGCGCCAGCTGAACTTCCTCCCTATCGTAAGTCCGGGCCGTGGACATGGTGTCGTAGAGCAAATCGCCCAAGGGGCTCGGCAGGGAACGCAAGTCCCGGCCCAGCACCTGTTCCGGATCCAACTTCAGTATTTCCTGAGCACGGCTGTTGAAGGTAATAACCCGTTCTTCACAATTGATAGCCACGACCCCACTGTTCATACGCCGGAGGATGCTCTCGATGTACGATTTTTGGTGCTGGAGCCGATGATGCAAATCGATATCCTGCAGAGCCACGGCTACATTTCCGGAAAGGATATAGAGAGTCTCCAATTCTTCGTCGCCGTACTCGGCGCCGGTTACCTTGGGCCCCAGGTTCAGGGCGCCGATCAACCGCCCGTGAGCCGACAGCGGTACGCTCACCACGGCCTGCAGAAGTTGCATCTCTTGTAAGGCTTCGGTGGTGAAAAGCAGGTTTTCGCCGTTGGTTTCTCCAACGCGGAGGAGGCGCCCCTCGGCGGCCAACCAGGCAATAAGTCCCCGAGAGGAGTCGAACCGCAGTTTGGAGCAGAACTCCGGGGCCAGACCCCTTTGTTTGCGGACCCGATATTCTCCGCCGCTCTCGTCCGCCAGCAGTACGGACATCTTCCCCACGGGAGCCAGTCCCGCAACGGCGTCCAGGAAAAGCTCCAGGAGACGGTCTTGGTTCAGGCTGTTGTTCAGCACCTTGGATAGTTCACACACGCGCCCTCGCTGCCTGTTTGGGACCGCGGGCCTGATATGAGCGGGGTGTTCCCTGCGGTCGGCCGGTTTTTTCAGGCTTCGCGCCACGAAAGCAAGTTCCGTTCTTTCCCAGGCCCGGGCCAGAGCGCGGTCCAGCCGGACCGACGTGAAGGGAGGCTGAAGAAGATCATAGAAGCGCTGCGACAGGGTCCGGTCCGGATTGGGGCTGTCGGTAACCCCGATGTAGGTGAGATCCGGCCTCAACCGCTCTGCTTCCTCAATCCAGGGCAAAACGCCGGGGGCGGCGGCGTCCACCAGCACCACCCCCGTAATGATGCTGCGCAGCAAATGCATCCCCTCGGACCCCATGTCGGCATCCATCAGGGTATACCGCTCCGGAATAAGGCCCCTGATTGCCCCGAGGCTGCCGTTGTTTTTGGAAACGACGAGCACCATCTTCAAGTCGATTCCCTCTCCCCCGTCTCGGCAGACTGTTGCGCTGGTTTTATCCGCTGAGAAAACCGCCTAACCGGCAACCGGAAGGCAAATTTCAAAGGTTGCGCCCTCCCCCTGCCTGCTTCTGATCTGGATGGTCCCCCCATGGTCGACCACGATTTTGTGACTGATGCTCAACCCGATGCCCACACCTTCGGGCTTGGTGGTGAAAAACGGGTCGAAAACTCGGTCTTTTTCCTTGGCAGAAATACCCACTCCTGTATCTTCGACAACGATCTTCACCTTTCCTCCCGGGGCAATATCTTTACCTGTGTGATCCCTGCCGGATTCGGCAAGGATGGATATCCTAAGTTCGCCCCCGCCGGTCATAGCCTGGATGCCATTCAGGCAAACGTTAAGAAACGCTTGCTTCAACTGGTTCTTATCCGCCCAGAGAGGGCGCACTCCGGGGTCATATTGTCTTTTCACACGAACATTCTGCCTGTCCATCTGGGGCGACAACAAAAGCAGCACCTCGTCCATAAGGGCTTCGGCGTCGACCTCTTCACACTGCAGCCGGGAACTGCGGGTGAAACTCAGAAGCTCCGTCACCAGGTTATTGATCCGTTCAATTTCCTGACTGACGATGCGGGAGAAATCAAGGCGAAACTCCGGGTTTTCATACTTCTCCGGCAAAAGCTCCGCAAATGTTTTGATCGAAACCAGCGGGTTTTTGATCTCGTGCGCTATGCCGGCCGCCACCTGACCCAGGGACGCCAGCCGCTCGATCTGGCTTTTCTCACGTTCCAGTTCCTTGACCTGCGTAACGTCGCTCATCACTAGAATCGCGCCGCGCCGCCCACTCTCCGGCGCCTCCACCACCGCCGTGCTGCAGGAAACGAAGCGGACGGCCTCCCCGGCCTGAAGCTCCAATTCCACTTTACTCTTCGCTTCGGCGGTCTCCATCGCCTGGACTATCAGCCCGCTTATCGCCGGGTCAAGGACCTCGTCCGCCTTTTTCCCCAGTGCCTCTCCGGCGGATATTCCGGTCAACCTCTCGGCGGCGCTGTTAAAGGTGGTGATAGTGCCCGACCAATCAACCGCAATTAAGCCGTTGCCTATGTTTTCCAGCACGTTCTCCAAGTACCGTTTCATTACCAGTACTTCCTGGTAGAGCTGCGCGTTTTTCAAAGAAATGGCGACTTGCGACACCAGCGTGGCCAGCAGCTTCACGTCTTCCTGCGAATAGGGTTCGCCCGAGATCTTGGATCCCAGAAAGAATATCCCTTCCAGCCGCCCATCTATGATCACCGGAACCGCGGCCTCGGCTCGGAGTGCGGCCATTTGCCGGGCAAGCAACTGCCCCTTCTCCCGTGGGGCAAGACCTCTTAAGTCGGTAAAAAGAAGCACGTCCCCGTGCTCCTCCAGATGAGATATGAGCGCCCGGCCCGGCGTGCGGGCCTCACTATCGTCTTCAAGGGCGTGACCCTCTTTGACCGCGTGCTCCACTTCCGCCTGCGTGCGGGCCTTGCCATTGTCTTCAGGGGCGTGCGCCGGCGGGCGCCTTTCGGCCACCGGAATGAAGCGGCCGTCGAGCCCCCTGAGGAAAAAGACGACGCCGACGATGCCGATGGTGCTTACCCACTTGTCAATCAGGAATTTCAAGAGCCTATCCCGGTCAAGAATGGTAACGGTCGTCTTGTTGGCAGCGAGTAAGGCGTTGAAGTAGTCGTATGCTCTACGGTGGTAAAAGCGGTGGACCAAAGACTCCAGCCCGTTTCTCAACGGCCGGAAAAGGATAACGACCGTGCCCGCCACAAATATTATGTAATAGTAAAACAAGGCCTCCATCCGGACATTGAAAACGGTTTCCATTACATAGGCCGGCAAGGCGGTCACGACGAACAGGATGACAACAGCAAATCCGTAAGTGAGACCGGTGCCGAAAGCCAAACGAATGTCCATCAGGCGGTAGCGCAGAATCGCATAGGTAATCATGGATATGGCAACCATAATGGATAGTGGCCCCAGATTTCGAATAGCCACGCTTGTCAGGCCGATCCAAGGGAGAAAAAGGTTTGCCAAGCTGCCTATAATGAAAGAAGCCAGGAGACCTCCAAAAAAGTATCGCAGTTGCAGCCGAGCTATTCCACGTGTTTTTCGTAATAAACGCAATAGTTTGTACAGAGCGAAGGCTATGACCCCACTAAAGAACAGCGGATACAGGACGAACCAGTTGCCGTAGACCAGATTCTTTTCTTCAAGGGGGTATGCTACATCGCTGATGATTGCCGGGGTCATGCTTAAGACCCCCAGAATCAGCCCCAAGACAAAAATACCAAACACCTTTGCCTTCGGGTATTTTCTGTCAGTTTCAAAGGTGTACACTAAGGCGATGACAAAACACGGAACAATTGACGCAACGGCGTGTGCAAACCTCATCCAAAACACGAGGGTCTGGTATTCTTCAACTAAGGAAATCATTAGAACGGCAAAAACCCAAAGAGAAGCGTTCAAAGACAACGCCAAAAAAATGCGGTGCAAAAGGGACTGAGGATTTCTCCTGAAGACGGTAACACCTAGATACAAAAAGGTCACCGCTGTCAAGCCCAGCGCTGCCGATGTCAGACCGACAAATGTCGGTATTAGGGTAAGACTATCCATAACGTTATCTCGACCCAGGATTGACTTTGGTCACTATCAGGGATGCTATACAACCCCCAATACCGGAAGAGTTGACCATTACCTTGCGGATTCGGGCCACTCTTCCTAGGTTGGGTACAAAATCCAGATCACAGTGCGGATCGGGATGTTGGTAATTGGTGGTGGGTGGTAGGTATCCGTGTTCTATACTTTGGGCTGCTGCAATGACTTGAAGGGGGCCCGAGGCCGCCATCGGATTACCGATCATGGACTTGATTGAGCCAACCGCCAAATTGTAAGCTTGCACTCCAAATACGTCCTTGATCGCTTGCACTTCCAGCCTGTCCGACAGTTGAATTCCGGGAGCATGGGCGGAAACATAATCGATCATACCTGGACTAAGTCCTGCCCTAGCCAAGGACTGCTCCATTGCGGACGCAAACGCCTCCCTTAGTAACTTGGGTGATGTCGCATTGGCAATACCCCAACCCGTTACTCGAGCATAGATGTGTGCTCCGCGCTGACGAGCATGTTCAAGACTCTCCACCAAGACCACTCCGGCGCCTTCAGTAAGTACACCACCTTCACGCTGAGCATCAAACGGTTTGCTGGCCATCGCCGAACCGTTCCCTGAGTTGGACGGATGAACACCTGTAGCACACAATGAGTTGACGAAAAACGGAGTCACAGAGGCGTCCCCCCCTCCCGCCAGTACCAAGTCCGATTCGCCCCTCAGGATTGACTCCACTGCAGCAATAATACTCACTAACCCGGACGAACAGGCGACAGTGAAGGTGAGGACCGTCCCAGAACAGTTCAATTCCCGGGCAATTTCACTAGCCGCTGCATGAGGTGAAGCCGAGGCAATGCCCGTAGGACACGCGGCACCCGATTCCATATAAACGGCGAGTTCTCTCTCAGTGACCTCCATATCAATGTTGCTCGCGCCCATGATGACGCTGGCACGGCAGGAGGAATACTCCGTTTGAGTAAGCCCTGCGTCCTGAAGAGCCAGGCGTGCAGCAGCCACAATCAACTTAGTGCGCCAGGAAGCACCGTTGAAATGGGAGTACGAGTCTCTCTCCAAGATCCAGCTTCGTGGAATCCGGCCAGCGATTTCCCTTGAGTGTCTATCCCCTTGGGAATGGACTACTGGACAAATCCCTGCCTTTCCATTCCTAAGGGCTTCCCAGAACCGATCTTTACCGAGACCGTTTAGCGCTACGGGACCCAGCCCGGTGATTACCGCTTCGGTCATTCACATCAGCTCCCATTGGTGTTCAACGGTTTATGATCCTCTATCCGGTTTCCTTTCGCCCAGCGAGGAGCCATACTTGTCCCCCGTAGGCTTTCTCAAGGGAATCGATTCGAAAACCACATTCTTCAGCAAGCAGCCGTAGTTCCTCTTCCTGAAAAAAGTGAAACGCTTGTTCTTCTTGAATGAATTTGTTGATCAACAAAAAAGGAATTGCCGAAGGCGCCACACGGGCGATTTGCATAGTCAGTACCAGCGGCCATAACCGAGCATATGATCTCCTCAGACCGGCAACGTGCTCACTGAAAATAAGACTCATCTTTGTTTTGAATATCGGGGTGGCCAATACAATTATTCCACTTGTTCGAAGCACCCTGTTCATCTCATTCAGCAAAAATGACGGCCTCTTGACAGCGTACAGTACATTTACGCACGTGATCCCGTCAAACTCTCCGTCACCAAACGGCAGCCATTCGTTCAGATCCGCCTCCAGAAGAGTGACCGTCCGCAGTTGTTTGCTTTTCTTCCCGGCACGGCGCAACATCGCTTCGGAAAAGTCGATACCAACCGCTTCTACATCCGACCGCGTCTTAACAAGATGCACTATCAAGTTGCCGGTACCGCAGCCGGCATCAAGAATACGTGCGCCGGGTGTGGGTTTTAGTCTGTCGACCACCTTATGTGTCAAGTCTCTATATGGCAGAAACAACAATATAACGGAGTCATAAACCCGAGCATACAGTTGCCATAAGTTGGCGTGGCTTCTGGTCATCCTGCGCCTCCAAACAGCAGTTTTTGATGCACCGCAATAGTACAATCTGCCAAATTTTTTACCCAGCATCCATATATATCCACATAGCCCCCAAATGCTTGATTCTTCGCGGCAGTGACAATTCCTTCTGTTTGCTGTTTCTGTTTTGGAAGCAAAGAGATGGACTGGAGCAGGAGTCAAATTCGGGAGAATTCATGAAAAGAGTGGACTTGAAGCTGGTCAGTCTCAACGTGGGCTTTTTGTCGACTTACTGGCGGTGGCCCAGATATGCGGCTTGGATGCGGGCGTCCTGGCGGAGGTTTTCGGCGGTGTCGGACAGGGCGATGCGGCCGCGCTCCAGGACCCAGGCCCGGTCGGCGATCTTGAGGGCGGCGTGGGCGTTCTGCTCCACCAGGATGATGGTCTGGCCCTTGGCGCGCAGGTCGGACAGAGTGGTCATTATTTCGCGCACCACCAGCGGGGCTAGGCCCATGGACGGTTCGTCCAACAGCAGGAGGCGCGGGTCGGCCATCAGCCCCCGCCCGATGGCCAGCATCTGCTGCAGGCCGCCGCTTAAGGTCTGGGCGGGCTTGTTCTGTTTTTCGCGCAGGGCTGGAAACAGGCGGTACACGTCCTCCAGCAGCTGCGGCAGTTCCTTCTTGGCGTCGCGGTAGCGGTGGTAGGCTCCCAGAATCAGGTTGTCCCGGACGGTCAAGCCCGCGAAGAGCTGGCGGTGTTCCGGCACCAGGCTGATACCGGCGTGCACCACGGCTTCCGGCGGCCGGCCGGTGAGGTTCCGGTTCTGAAAGACGATCTCCCCGGCCGCGGGCGGGTAAAGCCCGGCCAGGACCCCGACCAGCGTGCTCTTGCCGGCGCCGTTCGCCCCCAGCACGGCCACGATTTCACCGGCGGACACCGAAAAGGTCAGGCCGTTTAATACCCGGATGTGGCCCCGGAACACCGTGAGATCCTTTACCGTCAGCATTACGTTTCATCCTCCCCCAGGTAGGCCCGGATGACTTCGGGGTTGGACCTGATTTCCGCCGGTGTGCCCTCCGCGATGACGGAGCCGAAATTTAAGACCACAATCCGGTCGGCCACGTCCATCACCGTCGCCATGTCGTGTTCCACCAGCACAAAGGTCAGGTTCTGCTCTCGCAGGCGGCGCAGGAAGGCGACCAGCGCCTGCGATTCACCGGCGTTTAATCCCGCTGCCGGCTCGTCCAGGAGTACCAACTGCGGCCCGGCGGCCAAGGCGCGGGCGATCTCCAGGAGCCGCTGCAGACCGAAGGGCAGGCTCTGGGCGGGCTCGTCGGCGTATTCGGCCAGGTTGACGGCGCCCAGTAGTTCAAGGGCCTCGCCGTAGCGCTTCCGGTCCCCGGCGGTCATTCCCGGGCGGCGCAAGATGGCCCGGACAAAACCGGTCTTCCCTTTGGTGTACGCCCCGACCATCACGTTTTCAGCTACGGTCATGGTCCGGAAAAGCTCCAGGTTTTGAAAAGTGCGGGAAATCCCCAGCCTGGCGATCTGGTGGGGCTTCAGTCCGGCAAGCGGGCGGCCCTGGAACCGAATCTCGCCTTCGTCCGGGGTGAGCATGCCCGTGATCAGGTTGAAAATGGTGGTCTTGCCGGCGCCGTTGGGGCCGATGACGGCCAGGATCTCTCCAGGATTGACTGAAAAACTCGCCCGGTTGACGGCCACCAGGCCCCCGAAACTCTTGGTCAGGTCTCTTACGTCGAGCACGTTCCGGCCGCCTCCTTACCCGCCTCCGGCTGTGAACGCTGTTTGCGGCGTTTGTGGCTCATGATCCCCTCGGGGCGGAAAAGGAGGACCAACACCAGGATGATACCGAAGAAAATGATCTCGAACTCCCCGCCGGCCTTCGGAAGCACTACCGGTACCGCCCAGCGCAGGAATTCAATCAGGCCGACGATGACAAACGCGCCCACCACCGGTCCCCAGACGGTGGCCGCCCCGCCCACGACGGCCATCAGCACGAACTGGATGGAGGCGTGGAAGCCGAAAGGCGACGGGCTGACGAAAGTGATGTAGAAGGCATAAAGGCCACCGGCCAAGCCGGCGAGGAAAGCGCTCAGGATGAACACATATAGCTTCAGGCGGGCGGTGTCGATCCCGGCGGCCTCGGCGGCCTGTTCGCTGCCGTGAATCGCCCGCAACGCCCGGCCCATCCGGCTGTTCACCAGGTTCCAGGCGCCCACCAGGGTCAGAAAGGCCAGAAACCAGACCAGGTAGAAGAACTGTTTGTCGGTAGTGAGCACGAGGCCCCCGATGCTCAAGTACGGAATCCCGGTGTAGCCGGACGGCCCGCCCGTTAGGTCCACGAACTCCTTCATCAGGATGTAGACCAGGATGCCGAAGCCAAGGGTGGCCAGCACCAGGAAATGCTCCTTAAGCTTTAGAATCGGCTGCCCGATCACCGCCGCCACCACCGCAGGCAGGAAGGGCGCCGCGGCAAGCGCCAAAAGCGGCGGCCAGCCGTAGGTCCCGGACAGAATGGCGGCGGTGTAGGCCCCCAAACCATAGAAGGCCGCCTGGCCGAAGGACACCTGGCCGGCGTAACCCAAAAGCAGTCCCAAGCCGATCGCCACAATGGAGTAGAGTCCCACGATCACCAGAATCCCGAGATAATACCCGCTCGTGACCATCAGGGGGAAGACGGCGAACAGGGCGGCGATCAAGACGATCAGGATGACGTTTTTGTTTTTTTTCACTAATTCCACTTCATCACCCGGGAAATCATTATGCTTCGCGCCGGAAGGCCCCAAGAATGCCCGTAGGGCGAATCAACATGACCAGGATCATCACGATCATCGCCACTGCGTCTTTGAGTCCCGAACCGACCAGTCCCACCCCGAAAGCTTCCAGAATGCCCAGCAAAAACCCGCCGACAATGGCCCCGGGGACGTTGGTCACCCCGCCGAGGATGGCGGCCACAAAGGCTTTCAAGCCCAGCATGAAGCCCATGTCGTAGGTGGCAAAGGTGATCGGCGCGATGAAAATACCCGCGAGCGCCCCCAGGGCGCCGGTGGCGGTAAAGGCGGCCAGCGACAGCCGTTGCGGGTTGATACCCACCAGGCGGGCGGCCGTCCGGTTCATCACGCAGGCCCGGACGGCTTTGCCGAGATAGGTGAACTCAAAAAACGCAAAGAGAGCCGCCACGCAAACCACGGCCAACCCCAGGATCCAGAGGCTCTGGGGGATGACGACGGCCCCCCCGACCGTGAAAGGGGCGTGTTCGGAAAAAGAGGGCAGGATATAGGGGTGCGTCCCCCAGATAAGCAGGGACGCACCCCGGATGGCGATACCCACACCGATGGTGATGATCACCAGCGTTAGGATGGTCGCGTTGGCTTTCCGCGCCGGGTGAATCGCCGTCCGCTCCATGACCGCGCCCAGCGCCGCCGCGATGAGCACGGCCAGCGCGAAGGCCGCGATGAGCGGCAAGCCGGCGGCATACAGGGCGATGGATACCAAGGCCCCCAGGGTCACGAACTCGCCCAGCGCCAGGTTGAAGATCCCGGTGATGTTGAAGGTCACCACCAGCCCGATGGCGATCAGGGCGTAGATGCTCCCCAGGGTCAGGCCGGAAATCAGGTACTGGAGCAGTTGGCTTTCAAGGCTCACGTCGGCAAATCCTCTCCGGCATCAGTAGTTACGGATTAAAGAGCGTCCATTTCCCGTCTATTACTTCGACCAGCACCATTGAATCCGCTCCCAGGCCGTTGTGGTCTTCCGCCGACATGTTGTAAACGCCGCTGACCCCTACAAAGCCGGTGATGTTCTCCAGTGCGTCACGAATGGCGGCCCGGTCGTCGCCGGCCGTTTCGATGGCCTTGACGGCCAGCTGGAAGGCGTCCCAACCGTGCCCGCCGAAGGTGCTCGGCCGCTCCCCGTATTTCGCCTGGTAAGCCTGGAGGTACCCAAGCAACACCGCCTTCTGGGGATCGGTGTCGGGAAGCTGTTCAGCCACCAGGAGTTTGCCCATCGGGGCGATGATCCCGTCCGCGGCTCCCTCGGCCAGGTCTAGAAAGGTCTGGTTGCCCACCCCGTGCGTGTGGATCAGGGGGATGGTCATCCCCAGATCACGAAAGTTCTTGGTCACAATCGACGCGGAAGGGGGGATGGCCCACACGACCAGCGCTTGGGCGGCTGAACCCTTGACCTTGGTGAGCTGCGTGGTCATGTCCTTGTCGTCGACTTCGAACCTCTCGTCCGCGACCACTTCCAGGCCGTGGTCGGCCGCCGCGGTCATGAAGTTCCCCCGGCCGCTGTCGCCGAAGGCGTTGTTCATGGACATGAAGGCCACGTCGGTGATCCCTTTGCTCTTGAGGTGCGCGGCGATCTTGTCGGCGACCAGGATGTCGCTCTGCGCGGTCTTGAACACCCAGTGGCGTTCCGCCACCGGCTCCACGATCTTGGCGGAGGCGGCGTGAGAAATCATCGGCACCCCGGCCTTCTGGACCGTATCGATCATGGCCAGCGACGTGCCGCTGGTGCTGCAGCCCAGAATGACCAGCACCTTGTCCTGGTCGATCAGGCGCTTGGCCGCCAGGACGGCCTCGGTCTCGTTGGTTTTGTTGTCCAGGATGATCAGTTCCACGGGTCGGCCGTTGATCCCGCCCTTGGCGTTCAGGTCGGCGGCCAGCATTTCCAGGGTGTTTTTCTGGGGCATCCCGAGCGAGGCGGCAGGGCCGCTGACGTCAATGACGGCTCCGATCTTGTACGGCTCCGTTTCCTTCTCGGGTGTCCCGGTCTGACCCCCACAACCGGCGACAAAAAAGGCAAGGGTCACGGAAATTAGGCAAACCAGAGCTATTCTACTCCAGCTCCTCATTTTCTCAGCTCTCCTTAACTGAATAATTAGAATGTTCTCATATTTTGAGCCACTAAAACTAGTCCCAAAATCCGGGACAATCGGTTCCGCTGTACGCCAGCCGTGCTATCACCCACTTTGTCGCAAAATTCTAAAGAAGGCAGGAACATCCATTTGGCACCTGCTTTGAAAAAATTTAGCACGTTCAGCTCAAAAAAACAAGTATTTTGGCGATTATTTCTCGATTATTTACGCCGATTGCCCCTTTTCGAACAATAAGTGCTAGAAATGGGTTTTCCGGCAAAGAATAAAATGATTCGCATATTTCGTGTCTGCCGGAACCTCAGAAGGCGTGCGCAATATGCTCGATCCGTTCCGGGTTGCCCTGCCGGTCAAAGCTCACGGACACCACGTCAAAGCGGACGGCGGCCTCACCCCGCCCTTGAAGGTAAACCTGCGCGATCCGGCGCAAGCGCTGTTGTTTGCGATGGCCGACGCTCTCCTGGGGAAAGCCGAACTGGACCGTGGTCCGGGACCGTACCTCCACGAAAACCAGGGTGGCCCCGTCACGGGCCACCAGGTCGATTTCCCCCAGGCGGCAGCGGAAGTTGCGCTCCTCAATGCGCAACCCTTGCTTCCGCAAGTGTTCAACCGCCAAAGCTTCCGCCTTTTGCCCCAGCAACCGCCGGTCCAACGCTTATCCTCTCCCGCAACGGCCGATACCCGGCCAAACCTTTCACTCAAGGTTAACCCAAAAAAGAACCTGGCGCAAAGGTCGTGAAGGCGCGAAACAAGCAGGAATTACCCCGGCATTGTGGAAAAATAATGTAATCCGGGTGCTATCCGCCGGCAGACAAAAGAACGTGGTGATGATTCTTGCGCCGTGTGTCTATTTGGTGGCTCTTAGCCTTTTTTTGTCTTTGCTTGGCAGGTGGTTGCACCGGCAATAACGGCGAAGGCCCGCAGTCCGGACAGACCCCGGCGGCACCGGAGCCGCAGGAGGTCCGGATCACCATCACCGCGGTGGGAGACTTCCTCATGCACCTGCCGGTGATCTATTCGGTGCATAACGCGGAAACAGGCCGTTTCGAGTTCGCCGAGATCTTCGGCCCAGTCAGGCACCTGTTTGCGGACGCCGACTACTCCATCGCCAACCTGGAAACCCGTCTGGCCGGCGCGCACCGGGGTTATTCGGGCTACCCCCTGTTCAACTGCCCGGCCGACCTCGCCGCAGAGATGCGGGACGTCGGGCTGAACATGTTCCTGACCGCCAACAACCACAGCCTGGACCAAGGGGTGGAAGGCGTGCTGGCCACCATCCGTCACCTGGAGGCGGCCGGCCTGGACCACATTGGCACCCACGCCGGCCCCGAGGACCGGGAACGTCCCTTCATCACGGAACTCCGGGGAATTCGCGTGGGGATCATGAACTACACCGAATCCACCAACGGCCTGCCGCTCCCCGACGGCATGCCGTACCTGGTGAACATGATCGACCGCGGGACCTTGCAGGAAGAGATCTCCCGCCTCAAGGAAGCCAGGGCCGACATCATCATCGCCTGTCTCCACTTCGGTGTCGAGTACGAGCGCTATCCTACGGAAAATCAGAGGGAACTGGTGGAGTTCTTGTTCAATTCGGGGGTCGACGTCGTGCTGGGCAGCCACCCGCACGTGGTGCAGCCCACCCTTACCAGGACGGTCCTCAAGGAGGGGGTGCCCAGGAAGAAGTTCGCGGCCTATTCCCTGGGGAACTTCATCTCCAACCAGCGTCGGCGTTACAATGACAGCGGTTTGCTGGTCCGGCTGACCGTCAGGAAGGACCCCGCGGGCGGCGTGACGGTTCTGGAGGAGGTGGAACTGGTTCCCGTATGGGTCCACACCTATGTATCGGCCGGCAGGGTGCGTTACCGGGTGCTTCCGGTGCACGAGGCCATTCCCGCCTTCGCCGGTGAAGAGGACCCTCTGCTTACCGCCGCCGACTACGAGCGGCTGCTGCAGGTGGCCGAGGAACTGGGGCCCGATTTCCTGATTGAACCGCCGTGACCACAGGTGTCCGCGTTCTCACCCTAAGCCTCACGTTGCGGAAAATACCGGTCATAGACGGTTTCCCAAGACAATGGCCTCCAAACGGAGGCGGCCGACCTCAGGGTGTCGGCTTCAAGCCGGGGAATTACGGAATTACGTTAGGAATTACGGGGATTAGGAATTACGGGGACATTTTACTCAATTATGAGATCGCCTCAATAATTAAGTAAGTCTCATGCCGCCTGCGGCGGCACCACCTGAGAACGAAAACAGTGGAACATTTTCAGGGCAGGCGCCCCCGTAATTCCCAATAATTGAGTATGGTGTCCCTGTAATTACGCGGTGGAAAAATAATGTAATCCGGGTGCTATCCGCCGGCAGACAAAAGAACGTGGTGATGATTGTTGGCCTCCAAACGGAGGCGGCCGACCTCAGGCGGTCGGCTTCAGGGTGTCGGCTTCAAGCCGGCTTGGCGGGAGAGCGGGCGCAGGAAGGAAACCCGGTGCAACGCACAGGGGCCGTAGCGTTCCAGCGCCCGGTAGTGTTCGGGCGTGGGGTAGCCCTTGTGTCGGTCGAAACCATACTCGGGGTACAGGTGGTGCATCCGCAACATTAACTCGTCCCGGTAAACCTTGGCCAGAATCGACGCCGCCGCCACGGAGGCGCTGACCTGCTCTCCCTTTACCAGGGCGGTCTGGGAGGCGGGAAAGTGGGACACAGTAAAAGTCCCGTCGACCAGGACCCACCCAGGAACGAGGCTCAAGCCCTCCAGCGCCCGCCGCATGGCCAGCAATCCGGCGCACAGGATGTTCATCCGGTCAATTTCACCGGCGTCGGCGATTCCAATCCCCCAGGAGTGAGCTCGGGCCCGGATTTCGTCCACCAGCCGGCTCCGGGCCGCGCTGGTCAGTTGTTTGGAGTCCTTGAGTTCCGGGAGCACCGCACCGCGGCCCAAGACCACGGCGGCGGCCACCACCGGACCGGCCAAGGGTCCCCTCCCGGCCTCGTCGGTTCCGGCCACCGGCCCACACCCGGCGGCTTCCAATGCCCGCTCGTAGCCGTAGAGCATTTGCAAGCGCTCGGCTTCCGCCCGGTCCCTGGCGATTCGGCGCAGTGCTTGGCGCCGCAGCTCCCGGGCGCCGGCGCGTGCGTCCCGGCCGAGCATCTCCAGCAGTCCGGCATCGGGGACAACCGTCGCAAACAGGCGTTCCCGGATCTTTTGCAGGGTCAAACTTTTCGGTCCTTCCCTATTCGTCATCCCCCCGTCCCTCCCCCGGGATGTCCAGCGTGAAACGGCCGAGGGCGCCCTCCCGATAGTCTTTGAGCACCACGGCGGCGGTTTTGTCGTGGTCGGTTTTCCCGCCCGGCAGCAACAAGCCCCGCTTGCGGCCGATCACCTCCAGCGCGTCGGCGGTGGCGGCCGGGACCGCCGGGAGGCCGTAGCGCTGCCGGAGGGCCCGGGGGGAATTGTGCCGCAACCAGGAAATCAACCATCCAGCCACTTCCTCACGGCTGAATACTTCTTCCGGGACCGCGCCGGTGGCCGCCAACTTGAACCCCAGCTCCGGACCGCCGAGTTTCGGCCAGAGCGTGCCTGGCGTATCCAGAAGCTCCAGCCGACGGTTCACGCGAATCCACTGCTTGCCCCGGGTGATGCCAGGCACTTTGCCCGTCTGGGCCGCGCGTTGTCCGGTCAAACGGTTTATGAAAGAGGATTTGCCCACGTTCGGTATCCCAACTGTTACCGCTCTGTACACCGGCTTTTGTTTTCCGGCCGGGCTTTCCAGCAGGCTCCGGACGGCGCGTGTCACGGCCGAAACGTCCGACTCGCCCCCGCGGACGGCGTTGAACTTCAGCGCCGGGACACCCTGCGCGTTGAATACCTGAAGCCATTTGGCGGTGCGGGCCGGATCGGCCAGGTCGGGTTTGGTCAGGATGAGCATCCGCGGTTTGTGGGCGGTTATTTCAAGCAGCAGCGGGTTCCGGCTGCTTTCCGGGATGCGGGCGTCGGCCAGCTCGAACACCAGGTCACACAGACGCAACTGTTCACGGATCAGACGTTTGGTTTTGGCCATGTGGCCCGGATACCAGTGTACAGACATGTCCCGCCACCTATCAGTGCACCGCGCTGAGGCGGGTGACCGGCCAGTAGATGGCCACCGCCTTGCCGATCACCAGGTCCTCGTCGAGATCTCCCCAGACCCGGCTGTCGTCGCTGTTGGCACGGTTGTCGCCCAGCATAAAGAGACTCCCCTCCGGCACCCTCAAGGGGCCGAAATCGCGGTAGGACACACCCGGAGACAGGTATTCCTCCACCACCGGTACGCCGTCGACGTACAGCCGGCCGTCCCGGACCGCCACCGTCTCCCCGCCCAGGGCCGCCACCCGCTTCACAAAGGCCCGCTTCGGATCAAGGGGGTATTTGAACACGATCACGTCTCCCCGCTCCGGTTCGCGGAAGTAGTAGCTGAACTTGGACACGATTATCCGGTCCCCCGTCAGCAACGTGGGCTCCATGGAACCCGAAGGGATATAAAACGGCTGAAAGATGAAGAACCGTATCACTAGCGCCAGGATCACCGCAATCAGAAGTGACTCGACAAAATCTCCAAATAGGCGGCGGCGCCGACCCGTCCCCAATACTCAACCCCTCCGTGGCACAAAAAGTTAAAGAGGGAACTGTCTTGCAGCCCCTCTCCACGTTATCTGACCTTTCTCTCCCGGATGCGGGCCGCCTTACCGCGCAGTTTCCTCAAGTAGTACAACCGGGCCCGCCGTACGCGGCCCAGCCGGATCACCTCAATCCGGTCCACCCGCGGCGAATGGAGCGGAAAAGTACGTTCTACGCCCACGCCGTACGATACCCGGCGCACCGTGAAGGTCTCGCTCACGCCGCCGCCGCGTCTTCTGATCACGACGCCCTCAAAAACCTGGATGCGCTGCCGTTCGCCTTCGACCACCTTTACGTGAACCCGGACGGTGTCACCCGGGCGGAATACCGGGATGTCCGGCTTTAACTGCTCCTCGGCAAAAGTCCGGATATGGTCCATCAACACTTGCCTCCTCATCGTTCGTGGCCTCAAGCCAACCGTAATTTTACCACATGGTTCTCACATACTGCAAGGGTTCACGGCCCCGGACAGGGCTGACGCATGAAAAATGCTCACAAACCCTTGAGCCTAGCAATTTCTTGATAAAAATAGCACGAAAAGTTTTCCTGCTGCGATCCTTGCAAGCATTGATATACTTGCGTTTTTAAAGGCGTGCGTCAGCTCACGCCCCGGAGCCGGCCTTACCAAGAGCGGCGCCGGGGCGTGAGCCCCGGAGTTAGGCCAGGCCCAACTCCCTCAGCCGATGGGCCAATTCGGCCAGCCACTCCCGGTCGCCCGCCGCCAGCCGGGCCCCGGCAATCAAATCCGGCCGGCGCACCAGGGTCCGGAGCAGGGCTTCCCGCCGGCGCCAGCGTTCCACTTCGCCATGATGCCCGCTTAAAAGGACATCCGGCACCTCTCGTCCCAAATACTCCCGGGGCCGCGTGTATTGAGGGTACTCCAGCAGCCCGCCGGCGAAGGAGTCGTCCGCGGCGCCGCCCGGCTCGCCCAGCACACCGGGAATCAACCGGCAGACCGCGTCCACCACCAGCATCGCCGGGATTTCGCCCCCGGTGACCACGAAATCGCCCACCGAGATTTCCAGATCTGCGTCTTCGCGGACCCTTTCGTCCACCCCTTCGTAGTGACCGCAGATCAACACCAGCTTCCCGGCCGCCGACAGAGCGCGCGCCGCATCCTGGTCAAACCGCCGGCCCTGAGGACACAGGAGCACCACCGTACCCCCGCCCCGTCCCCGCTCCTCGAGGTGGCCGAGCGCCCGGCGGATGGGTTCGGCCTGCATCACCATTCCGCCCCCGCCCCCGTAGGGTGTGTCGTCAACCGTCCGGTGCCGGCTCGGTGAGAAGTCCCGGATGTCGAACAGCTCGATGTCCACCAGGCCTCGTTCCCGCGCCCGCTTAATGATGCTGCTTTCGAAGGGCCCCGCGAACATCTCGGGGAACAAAGTCAAGATACTGATGATCATTCCCGCAATCCCTCGGGCAGGGCCACGGTGATGCGCCGCCGCTTCAAGTCGATTTCCCGCACCACGGTTTTGAGCGCCGGGAGCAAAAAGTCCTCTCCGTCGCCGCTTTTTACCACGTAGACGTCGTTCGCCCCCGTGCGCAGCACGTCAGCGACGACACCGAGGTAATCCCCTTTTGCACTGAAGACGGACGCGCCGACGATTTCGAAGACGTAGTGGTGACCGTCGGGCAAAGGCGCCAACTCCGAGCGGGGTATCTTGAGCTGTGCCCCTTTCAGCTTCTCGGCGGCGTTCATGTCCGGGATCTCCCGGAATTCAAGGATCACAAACCGCTTATGGTAGGATACCCGCCCGATGTGTACCAGCCGGCGCACCGGCCCCTGCTCCAGGTAGACGGCCTTCAGCCGGCGGAAACGGTCGGGAAAGTCCGTCAGGGGGAGCACCCGGACGGCACCCCGGTGCCCCTGGGTATTGACGATCTCGCCGATCAAAATCAATTCCTCATTCATTGCCGGGACCTCCGGCCGGCGTCCTGATGTCCACCACGCGGCCGTCCTCCAGAAGCACTTCAACCTCCATCACGCTCTGCCAGTCGTCGCCGACCGCCAGCCTGACCAGGCTTTCGACCCGCCCGTGCCACACCTCGTCACCCGGCTGCAGCCGGCGCACACCCTGCGCCTGTTCAACCAATTTCTGCCGCGCCTCGAGCCTTTTGCGCCGCTCCTCCTCGGACGGTGGGGTTTGCAGGCGCTCCAGGCGCTCAAGTTCCAGGTCCAGCCGGCGCACGGAGTACTCGATCTGATGGAGCAGGGCCGTCTTGTAGCGCTCGGTAACCCTGATTTTGACCGCCACCGGGCGGGTGACGATGATGCTTTTCGGCAAGCGCCGCACCTCCCGGCCTTCAAAAAGGGGCCAGGCCCCTTTTCCGGCAGGCCCATTCTAACGCCTATATGATTTCCATGGTCACCCGTTTGCGCTGCTTGTTGGCCGCCGCTTTCACCAGCGTGCGCATCGCCTTCGCAATCCGCCCCTGCTTCCCGATCACCTTGCCCATATCCTCAGGCGCGACCCGGAGTTCGATGAGCACCGCCTGGTCGTTCTCCACAACCCGCACCTCAACCTGCCCAGGCTGGTCCACCAACGACCGGGCCAAAACCTCCACCAGCTCTTTCATGGTTAACCCCTTTCACTGACGACACTACAAGACTGAAACGTTCGTCAGGCCACCAGTTCTTCCATGGTTAACCCCTTTCCTCGGCTCGTTCCGCACCCAGGCGCTCCAGTACTCCGGATTTCTTGAAAAGGGATCGCACCGTCTCGGTCATCTGGGCCCCTTGCTGCAACCAAACGCGGGCTTTGGCCTCATCCACCGAGATCCGCGCCGGTTCCTCCAGGGGATCGTAGTAGCCGATCTGCTCGATGAACCGCCCGTCTCTCGGCGAACGGGCGTCGGAAACCACAATCCGGTAAAAGGGGTCCCTCTTGGCCCCCATCCGCTTTAGTCTGATCTTAACCGCCACCGCTTCACCTCCTCTCAGGTGCCAGGCACCAACTTATTTACTTATTCGCTGCGCCCAGGGCTGCCATAGGGTGTTTGCCTTCATCTCTCAGGTGCCAGGCACCCAACTTATTTACTTATTCAGATCGCTATACCGCACTCGGCACCACTTAATCAAAAGCACCAAGCCGCCGCTCTGTATTTTCGGAGCAATCGCTCACGACGATTTATCGTCGCTCATGCGGGAATGAAAATAAACTCTCAGCCTAAAAGCGACGGCCACGACATGAGTTAAATGCCTGGCATTTTAAAGGGAAACTTGCGCTTGCCGCCCTTTTTGGCGCCCTTTTCCCAGTCGCCGAACTGTTTGACCAGCTTCCTGGTATGGTCGAATTGTTTTAAGAGCCGGTTCACGTCCTGAACGCTTGTGCCGCTGCCCCGGGCGATTCGCCGCCGTCGGCCGCCGTCGATCCGCTCCGGGTTGCGCCGCTCCCACGGGGTCATGGAATTGATGACCGCCTCGGCCACCACCAGTTCCTTTTCGTCGAACTGCATGGCTCCTTTCATCTTCTTCGTCATCCGGTCCATCCCCGGGATCATCCCCATAATTTGGTCGAGCGGGCCTATCTTCTTAAACTGGCGCAGTTGTTCCCCAAAATCCTCCAGATTGAAGTCGGCGCTTTTAAGTTTCTTGCGCATCTCGGCCGCTTGTTCGGCGTCAAAAGCGGCCTGCGCCTTTTCGATCAGGGTAAGGACGTCACCCATGCCCAGGATCCGGTCCGCCATCCGGTTCGGGTGGAATGGTTCCAGTGCGTCCAACTTCTCGCCGAGGCCGGCGAATTTGACCGGGCAGCCCGTAACCGCCCGCACCGAAAGCGCGGCGCCGCCCCTGGTGTCGCCGTCCAGCTTGGTCAGGATCACTCCGTCCAGCACCAGGCGCTGGTGGAAAGATTCGGCCACCGTCACCGCGTCCTGACCGGTCATGGCGTCGACCACCAGCAGGATTTCGTGCGGCTGAACGCCGGCCTTGATCCGCTCCAGCTCGACCATGAGTTCCTCGTTGACGTGCAGACGGCCGGCGGTGTCAATAATCACCACGTCCTGACCGCCCTTTTTGGTGCTCTCCAGGGCCGCCCCGGCGATACCGACGGGATCCTGTTCACCCATGCTGAACACCGGCACGTCGATCTGCCCGCCGAGCACCTGAAGCTGTTTGATGGCGGCCGGCCGGTAGATGTCCGCCGCCACCAGCAGGGGCCGGCGGCCCTGCTTCCTGAGGAGGTTGGCCAACTTGGCCGCGGTGGTGGTCTTGCCCGAACCCTGCAGGCCGACCAGCATCACCACGGTGGGGGGTTTCGGGGCCGGCTCCAGCCGGGCGTTTTGCCCCCCCATCAGCGCGGTCAGCTCCTCGTGCACGATTTTGACCACTTGCTGTGCCGGGGTCAGGCTGGCCATCACGTCCTGGCCGGTGGCCCGCTGGCGCACGACATTGACGAAATTGCGCACCACCTTGAAGTTCACGTCGGCCTCCAGGAGGGCCAACCGCACCTCCCGCAGCGCCTGGTTTACGTCCTCCTCGGTGAGCTTGCCTTTGCCCCTCAGTTTTTTGAAGGTCTCCTGCAGCCTGTCGGAAAGACTGGCGAAGGCCATCAGATCACCCCGTTCTCCGAAATTGGTCCGCCGGATCGCTGCATCTCCTGCAGGCGGCGATGCGCATTACCATATTCAGCCGAGTGTTCCCGAAATTGGCCTGCCGGATCGCTGCATCTCCTGCAGGAGTTGTCTCAACCGCGTCACGGCCTCTTCCCGGCCGGCGCCCAGATCGTCCAGGGCCGCCAAGGCCTCACCGATCCGGTTTCGGTCGCTTAAGTACCGGGCCGCCAGGTTCAGTTTCTGTTCGAAATGCTCGAGTGACTCCTCAGCGCGCTTGAGCGTATAATGCACGGCTTGTCTGGTTACGGAAAGCTCCCCGGCGATCTCGCCGAGAGAGAAATCCTGCTCGTAGTAAAGCTCCAACACTTGCCGCCGGCGATCCGTCAGCAACGGCCCATAGAAGTCGTAGAGCAAGTTGATCCAGGCGAATCTATCCAACCGTGCGCCCCTATCAAGTATTTTTACTTTACAGCGAGATTTTATATAACCACCGGGCCGATGTCAAGAAAAAACATCCCGCATGGAAGGGTTTTCAGGCCCGGCCTGGAAAATTAGGAGTCGGGACGGTTAGAATATCCTTAAATGCCAACGAAAGCTGGGATCGAAAATGTCCCTGATCTCACTGGAAGAAGCGCTCCGGATGCGGACCGCCGAAGTGCGGGACAAGCATAAAACCTACCTCAGCACCCCCCATGCTTCCATCCAGATTCTGACGAACGCCGACCGGCAGTACGTGCGGGCCCAGGGCACCCGGCTGTGGGATTTGGACGGGCACGAATACCTTGATTTTGTGAGCGGCTACGGCTCCATCAACGTGGGCCACAACCACCCCCGTCTTCTCGAAGCCGTGCGCCGGGTCGAGGAGATGCCCAAGCTGGTCCAGGTCTCGCTGCAGCAGCTGCCTGCGGCGCTGGCGCACAACCTGGCCCAGGTCGCCCCCGGAAACCTGAAGCGCTCCTTCTTCTGCAATTCGGGCGCGGAGGCTGTCGAGGGCGCGCTGAAGATCGCCCGGGCCGCCACGGGACGCCCGGGGTTCATCTCCTGTGAAGGGGGTTTTCATGGCAAGACCTTCGGCGCCCTGTCGGTATCCGGGCGGCCAAAGTACCGGACCCCGTACGAGCCGCTGCTTTCCGGCTGCACGCTGGTGCCCTTCGGGAACCTGGACGCTCTGGAAACCGCCCTGAAAGCCGGCCAAGCGGCCGCTTTCATCGTCGAGCCGATCCAGGGAGAGGGAGGGGTGGTCACACCTCCCCCGGGCTATCTGGCCCAGGCTCGCCGGCTGTGTGCCCAGCACGGCACCCTGTTCATCGCCGACGAGGTCCAAACGGGGTTCGGACGCACCGGCGCCCTATTTGCCTGCGCCGACGAGGGGGTTGAGCCCGACATCCTCTGCCTCTCCAAGGCGCTGGGCGGAGGCATGGTCCCAGCCGGCGCTTATCTCACCACGGAAGAAATCTGGAAGAAGGCCTACGGCACTTATGACACCTCCCTCCTGCACACTTCCACCTTCGGCGGCTACTGGGGCAACACCTTGGCCTGCGCTGTGGCGATCACCGCCCTGCAGGTCACCCTGGAAGAGGACCTGCCGGCCCGGGCCCGGGAAAACGGCGCCTATTTCCTCGACGGGCTGAGACGGCTGAAGGGCGTCTATCCCCTGTTGAAGGACGTGCGCGGACGCGGGCTGATGGTGGGCATCGAACTCGCCGACGAGGGCAAGGGGCTGCTGGCCAAGCTCTCCACCAGCATCTCCGAGAAGGTGGTTGGCGACGTCGGGCAGGTGAGCAGCCTGGTATCGGTCGAACTCCTGAACAACCACCGGGTGCTCTCCGTGTACACCCTGAACAACCCATCGGTCATCCGGCTTTATCCCCCGCTGAACGTCGGCCGGGAGGACCTGGACTACGTCCTGGAGTCGCTGGAACAGATACTGTCCCGGCGCAAGAGCTTTTTGGGCGCCGCCACGTCCAGGCTGGGCGGGCTGGTGCAGACCTACAGCCGCAACCGGCAGTAGCCGAAGACACCAAACACGTTTCGGGGCCCGGACGCGTCACCGGGCCCTTATTGCTGCCGGGCCGCGGAATACGCCCGTTTTTCCCTCAGAGACTACACGGATTCGATCAGCCGCCGCGCGGCCCGTCCGGCATGACGGAGCACCGCTTCCTCGTCAACGGTCAGCACCCGCCGGTTGCGCATCAGCGTGCGGCCGTCAACAATGACGGTGTCCGCGTCGGCCCGGCCGGCGCTGTAAACCAGGTGGGCCTGGTAGCTGTGCGCCGGGCAAAGGTGCGGCTGGTTCACGTTCCAAAGCACGATGTCCGCCCGCTTGCCCACCTCCAGGGTGCCGATCCGGTCCTCCAAACCCAGCACCCGCGCGCCTCCGGCGGTGGCCATCTCCAACACCAGGCCGGCCGGCAGCACCGTGGGGTCTCCCTGGGCCACTTTCTGCAGCAGGGCGACCGTCCGCATCTCGTCCACCATGTTCAAATCGTTGTTGCTGGCCGCACCGTCAGTGCCGATGCCCACCCGGATCCCGGCCGCCAGCATCCGGACCACCGGGGCGATGCCGCTGGCCAGCTTCATGTTGCTTTGCGGGTTGTGCGCCACTCCCACGCCCCGCCGGGCCAGGATCTCAATGTCCGCCTCGCTCAGGTGCACGCAGTGCGCCGCCAGCACGGGCCGGTGAAAAAGGCCGGTCTCTTCCATCAGGGCGATGGGCGAACAGCCGTACTCCGCTTTGATCTGTTCAATCTCCGTCCGGGTTTCGCACAGGTGGATGTGCAGCCCAACATCGAGTTCTTCTGACACAGCCACCACTTTCTTGAGGTACGCCGGGGGACAAGTGTAGGGGGCGTGCGGCCCGAGCATGGCCGAAATGCGCCCCGATGCCGCCCCGTGCCAGCGGCGCGCAAATTCACACCCCTCGGCCAACGCCGCATCAGCGTGCCCGGATACGCCGATGAGGCCCCGGCACAATGAGGCGCGCAGCCCGATTTCCGCCACGGCCTGCGCCACCCGGTCCATCTCGAAGTACTGGTCGGCAAAGGTGGTGGTGCCTGACTTCAGCATTTCCAGCCCCGCCAGCAGACTGCCCCAGTAAATGTCCTCTCCGGTCAGCAAATTCTCCACGGGCCAAATCTTTCGGGTCAGCCACTCCATCAGAGGCATGTCGTCCGCGTATCCCCGAAACAGGGTCATCGCCGCGTGGGTATGGCAGTTAACCAAACCGGGAGTCGCCACCATCCCGGTGGCGTCAATGGTCTCGTCCGCCGCGAACGTCCCCGGCACCGATCCTTCGGGCCCGGCAAAAACGATCCGGCCCGCTTCCACCGCAATGTTCCCGGCAAAATCCGGCCCGGCCACGGGAATCACGTAGGCGTTTTGAACCAGTATCCTCATCCCTCGCCACGCTCCCTCTGGCCGTATTCTTTGGCGTAGTGTTCCAGCAGGACCGCCGTTTCCTCGTCGGTAAGGACCACCGGAGTACCGATGGCCCGCGCCAGGATGTACACCTGAGCCGCTCTCTCCACCTGCTGGCACACCTGAAACGCCTCGTCCGGAGTCCGGCCCACGCCGACCACCCCGTGGTTGGCCAGCAAAACCGCGTTGACCCGGCCGAGCGCGGCGGCCGCCAGTTCCGCCAGCCGCCGGCTGCCGGAAACGGCATACTGGGTAACCGGCACCGGGCCCCCGATCATCGCCACCGCGTCCTCCAGAATGGCCGGGATGGGCATCCGGTTTACCGCCATTACTCCGGCGTATGGTGAATGGGTATGGATGACGCACTGCACGTCCGGACGGGAGCGGTAGACCGCCAGGTGCAGGGTGAGTTCGGTGGAGGGTTTGCGCTCACCTTCGACCACCCGCCCGTCCATGCCGATGATCACCATATCCCGGGTGGTCATCCGACGATAGTCCAGACCGCTGGGGGTGATCACCACCACGTTGTCCCGGGCCACCCGGCAGGAGAGGTTGCCCCAGGTGCCGATCACCAGCCCCGATTCGGCCACCTTCTGTCCCAGGCGGACCAGTATCTCCTTGGCCTTGTCGGCCGCCAAACTCATCCCGCGTCCCTCCTAACGGATCAAGAAAAGGGGGACAGTCCCCGGGGGAAAAAAGGGGACAGTCCTCCTTTTCTCGACCCGCCCCCCAACATGCTTTCACACCTCTAACTTCCCACTTCTCACTTCCATTATGCCAGCCCCCATCCGCACACAGCCGGCTGAGAGCCCCGGCGAAGGCGACATTGCGGAGCGCCGCGAACGGCTGCCGGCGAAGAAGCGGAAAGCCCTGCCGCCGCCGAGGACGCCACGAAACATTGACTGTGAACCGGCCGCCACAACTCCTGGAGCACTACCGTACCGTCTGAACCGGTATCACCAACGATGGTAATCCGCAGGCGGCGTGCAGGGCTCCGCGACGAGCCGCGCTGCCGTCGGCGCGGAGCACCGGAGCCGAGACCGGGGTCTCACGCCGGCTCCCATCCGGTGAGATACTCCTCCTGCTCGGGACTCAGCCGGTCAAGCTCAATGCCCAGCGATTCAAGTTTCAACCCGGCCACCCGGCGGTCGATTTCCGGGGGTACCGGGTAGAGTTTCTTTTCCAGTCCCCCCGCGTGCTCCAGAACATACCGAGCCGTCAGCGCCTGCACAGCGAACGACATGTCCATGATCTCGGCCGGGTGCCCGTCCCCCGCCGCCAAATTCACCAGGCGGCCACGGGCCAGCAGGTACAACCGCCGGCCGTCCGCCAGCCGAAACTCCTCGATGTTGGGACGTACCGCCCGCCGGGAGACGGCCAGCCGTTCCAGGTCCGGTCCGGAAATCTCCACGTTGAAATGCCCGGCGTTGGCCAGGAGCGCCTGGTCGGACATTACCCGGAAATGTTCGGCGCGGAGTACGTCCCGGCAGCCGGTGGCGGAAATGAATACGTTCCCCAATCGGGCGGCCGCAAGGCTGGGCATGACCCGGTAGCCGTCCATGTGCGCTTCGATCGCCCGGACCGGGTCGACTTCGCAAACGACCACGTTCGCCCCCAGCCCCCGGGCCCGCATGGCGATGCCCCGCCCGCACCAGCCGTACCCGAAGACCACCACCGCCTTGCCGGCCACGAGCAGATTGGTGGTCCGCATGATCCCGGACCAGACCGACTCCCCGGTGCCGTAGCGGTTGTCGAACAGGTACTTGGTGTGGGCGTCGTTGACCGCAAACATGGGAAAGGCCAACCGGCCCTCACGCGCCAGGGCCCGCAGCCTGATCACCCCCGTGGTCGTCTCCTCGCAGCCCCCAATCACCCCTGGAGCCAGGTGGACCAAGTCGGTGTGCAAAAGATGCACCAGGTCGCCCCCGTCGTCGATTACAATTCCGGGACCGTTCTCCAGGGTCTGGATCAAATGCGTCCGGTATTCCTCCGGTGTCGGGTCATGCCAGGCGAACACGGCGATTCCGGCCTCTACCAGCGCCGCCGCCACGTCGTCCTGGGTGGACAGGGGATTGCAGCCGGTCACCGCGACCACCGCGCCGCCGGCTTTCAAGACCTCGGCCAGGTAAGCGGTCTTGGCCTCCAGGTGCACGCTCACCGCGATCTTGACGCCGGCAAACGGCCGGGACCGCTCAAACTCAGCCCGAATCGCTCCCAGGACCGGCATGTGGGCCCGGACCCAGTCGATCTTCACTCGGCCCTGTGGCGCCAGGGCCGGATTTCGGATGGCGCAGTTCATCATTTTCCACATCCCCCACCCACTGCCCGGCGGAGAGCTCCCCCAAAGGGAGGCCTAAGCACCCCGGCATCGGTAATCAGGGCGGTGATCAGTTCGTTGGGGGTGATATCGAAGGCCGGATTCCAAACCGCCACTTCCGGCGGAGCGACCCGGCAGTCACGGAAATGAGTTAATTCCGCGGGGTCGCGTTCTTCAATGGGAATGTCGGGGCCGGCAGCCGTCCGCAGGTCGATCGTGGAGAGCGGGGCCGCCACGTAGAACGGAAGGCCGTGCGTCCGCGCCAGCACCGCCAGGCTGTAGGTGCCGATCTTGTTGGCCACATCCCCGTTGGCCGCCACCCGGTCGGCCCCCACAATCACCAGGTCCAGCCCCTCCCGGGCCATCAGGTAACCGGCCATATTGTCCGCGATCAGTACCACCTCGATTCCCTCGCGCATCAACTCCCAGGCCGTCAGCCGTGCGCCCTGCAGGAACGGCCGCGTCTCCCCGGCAAAAACCTTGACCTGTTTCCCCGCCTCCCGGGCCGCCCGGATCACCCCCAGGGCCGTACCGTAGCCGGCTGTAGCCAGCGCCCCCGCATTGCAGTGGGTTAGAATCCGGGCCGGGTCCGGGATCAAGTCCCGGCCGAAGAGCCCCATCCGGCGGTTGGCCTCGATGTCTTCCCGCACGATGGCCTCCGCCTCAGCCAGCAGGGCGCCTCGCAACACCCCGGGTTCGCCCGGGGTGCCTGCCGCCCGCGCCAGCATGCGTTCCAGGGCCCAACCCAGGTTCACCGCCGTAGGCCGGGTGTCCCGGAGTTCACCGGCGATCTCGTGCAAGCGGGCCAGAAAGGACTCCCGGTCCCCGCCGGTTTCCAGCGCACCCAGCACCAGACCAAAGGCCCCCACGGCTCCGATGGCGGGTGCCCCCCGGACCCGCATCGCCTTGATGGCCTCGGCGGCGTTCCGGTAGGAACTACAGGCGACGTAGGCCGTTTCCTCCGGCAGCCTGGTCTGGTCGAGCACGTACAGCCGGCCGTCCTTCCAGTACAGGGTCTCGACGGACATCACTGTTCCTCTTGCGGTACGGCACCGCTTTGATTCCGAGAGCCGGACCGACCACCGACCACCGGCGACCGACCACCGACCACCGGCGACCGACCACCGACCACCGGCGACTGACCACCATTATCGTCCGGCCCCGCCACCGGGCCCCGCACCGCCTCGTGGCACAGGCATTTGCGTTCCGGGTCGATCAGGAGCACGGTGTCCGCAATCAGGGAACGGATCTTGGCGGCGTTCACTTGCATAGCTTCCAGTACCTCTTCGTGGGTCAGCCGGCCGGGCGAAATGCCCGCCGCGAAGTTGGTGACCATGCAGATGGTGGCGTAGCAAATTTCGGCTTCCCGGGCGAGTACCACTTCCGGGACTCCGGTCATCCCGGCCAAGTCGGCGCCGAGTTGTCTCAGCATTCTGATCTCGGCCGGACTCTCGAAACGGGGGCCTTCCGTGGCGGCATAGGTACCGACCGGATGCACCGCCGCCTTCAGAGCCGCCGCGGCCTTTCCCAACAGCGCCCGGAGTTCGGGACAGTACGGCTCGGTCATATCCACGTGCACCACGCCCTCCGGGCCGCCCTCAAAGAAAGTCTGAGCCCGGGACTTGGTAAAGTCCAGGAACTGGTCACAGAACACAAAGTGTCCGGGCTCCATATCCAGGTTCAATGAACCGACGGCGGCGGTGGCCAGAATGCTCCGCACACCCAGTTGCTTCAGGGCCATGATGTTGGCCCGGTAGTTGACCAGGTGCGGCGGCACCGAATGCCCCTGGCCGTGGCGGGCCATAAACGCGACCTCCCGTCCCTCGAGACGGCCGACTTTTAAGCCGACGTCCCCGTAAGGGGTGGTCACATGCTCCTCACGTAAGTCACTCAACATGGCCGGGTCGTACACCCCGGTTCCGCCAATCAGGGCGATCCTCACCGTCATTTCAATTCCCCCATGCATGGTTTTAGCTTCTGACGACCCAAACCCGCCTATACGCCGAAGTTTACGGCCTGCATAAAAGAAGGGGCCGCCGCTGCCCCCCATAAAACAGAATTCAGAATCCAGAATTCAGAATATGGGACATAAACCGGAATCAGCGTTCACTCTGAGGCTCACCCGGACCATTTCAGTGCAACTGCGAGCTCCCAGCTTCCGACCCCTGCCCTTCCGTGGACCAGGCGAAACGTTCGGCAAGCCTATTCCTCTCGTTCTGCATTCTGGCTCCTGAATTCTGGATTCTGAATTCTGAATTCTGGCTCCCTTTCCCGTCCTACCCCAGCAGCCCGTCCACGAACTCGCCGGCATTGAAATACGATAGGTCTTCGATTTTCTCGCCGGTGCCCACCAGCTTGACCGGTATCTGCTGCGAGTTCCGGATCGCCACTACGATCCCGCCTTTGGCGGTACCGTCCAGTTTGGTCAGCACGATCCCGGTCACGCCGACGGCCTCGCCGAACATTTTGGCCTGGCTGACCGCGTTGTGCCCGGTGGTCGCATCCAAAACCAGCAAGACTTCGTGAGGCGCACCCGGCAGTTCCCGGGCCACCACCCGGAATACTTTCTTCAGCTCTTCCATCAGGTTAACCCTGGTGTGCAGCCGGCCGGCCGTGTCGATGATCAACACGTCGGCCTCCCGCGCCCGGGCGGCCTGGATGGCGTCGTAAACCACGGCCGCCGGATCGGCCCCCTCACCGTGCCGGATCAATTCCGCCCCGGCTCTTTTCGACCAGATTTCCAGTTGGTCAATCGCCGCCGCTCTGAAAGTGTCGGCCGCCGCCAGCAGCACTTTCTTTCCCTCTTGGCGGAACAGGTAGGCCAGCTTGCCGATCGAGGTCGTCTTCCCCGTGCCGTTGACTCCCACCACCAGAACCACCGCCGGTTTCCCGTCCAGACTTAAGTTTGCGGTGTCATCCCCGCCCGCAAAGATCTGCCGCAATTCGTCCTTGAGAATCGGTTTGAGCTTGGTTGGGTCATCGAGTCTTTGCGCCTTCATCCGCTCGCGTACCCGGGCCACAAGTCCCAGGGACGTCTCCACGCCGACGTCGGCTTGAATCAACACCTCTTCCAGTTCCTCGTAGAGGGACTCGTCTACGGTCGTCCTCCCGTACACCAGGCCCTCCACCTTCTCGGCCAGTACCTCCCGGGTCTTGGTCAGGCTCTGTTTCAGGCGGCTGAATAAGCCCATAAGAACCTCCTAGTGATGCTGTTCTGAGCGCTCAAAACTGACCAGCGCCTCCCTGGCCGCGTGCTGTTCGGCCTCTTTCTTCGTCCGTCCGGTACCGCGGCCCAGGACCTTGCCCCGGTACATCACACCGGCGGTGAACAACTTATCGTGGTCCGGGCCCTCTTCCTTAATGATCACGTAGCGCAACGGCTCGGCCGACCTTTTCTGCAAAAGCTCCTGCAGCCTGGTCTTGTAGTCGGCCTCCCCCTTGCCGGCCAGCGTGGCGCGGATTATGGGTTCCAGACGTTGCAGCGCAAACCACCGGGCGGTCTCCAGGCCCTGGTCGAGATACAGCGCACCCAGCAACGCCTCCAGCGCGTCGGCGAGTACCGAGGGGCGCTCTCTGCCGCCTGACAGTTCTTCCCCTCGGCCCATGCGCAGGTACATGCCCAAGTTCATCTCCCGGGCCACATGGGCCAATGCCGGTTCGCACACCACGGCGGCCCGGATTTTGGTAAGGTCGCCCTCGGGAGCGTCGGGCAACCGCCGGTACAGATGATCACTGACCGCGATTTCCAGCACCGCGTCGCCGAGAAATTCCAACCGCTGGTTGTGCCGGTGACCCGGGTGCTCGTAGCTGTATGAGCTGTGCGTCAGCGCTTCAAGCAAAAGACCCGGATCCCGCCAGAAGAGCCCGATTCCCTCCTGGAATTCCACCAGGTCTGTGAACGGCACCACTACCGGTCACCGTCCTCGTACCTTCGAAAAGCCAGGGTGGCGTTGTGACCGCCAAAGCCGAAGGCGTTGGACAGGCAAACCCGCACCCGGGCCTCCCGGGCCGAGTTCGGCACGTAGTCCAGGTCGCATTCCGGGTCCGGATATTCATAGTTGATTGTCGGGGGGATTACCTGCCGCTGGAGCACCAGGGCGCAGATCACCGCCTCCAGGCCTCCCGCGGCGCCCAGAAGGTGTCCGGTCATGGACTTGGTTGAACTGACCGCCAGTCTGGAGGCAGCGGGGCCGAAAACGCTCTTGATGGCGATGGTCTCCACCCGGTCATTCAAGGACGTTGAAGTACCGTGGGCGTTGATGTAGTCCACCCCGTCCGGTTCGACGGCCGCGTCGCGCAGAGCGGCCTGCATCGAACGTGCCGCGCCCAATCCTTCCGGATCGGGGGCGGTGATGTGGTAGGCGTCGCAACTGGTGCCGTACCCGACGACCTCGGCGTAAATCCGCGGAGCCCCTCGTTGCCGGGCGTGTTCCAGACTTTCCAGTACCAGAATGCCGCAGCCCTCGGACATAACGAACCCGTCCCGCTCGGCGTCAAAGGGCCGCGAGGCCTGCTCGGGGGCGTCGTTACGCGCCGACGTCGCCTTCATCGCGCAAAAACCGGCCAAGCCCAGCGGGGTGATCGAGGCCTCCGTGCCGCCGGAGATGATGATGTCGGCATCTTGGCGCTGGATTACCTTGAAGGCGTCCCCGATCGCGTGGTTGCCGGACGCGCAGGCGGTAACCACGGTCACGTTGGGCCCGCACAGCCTGTAGGTCAACCCGATCTGGCCGGCCGCCATATTCCCGATCATCATCGGGACAAAAAAGGGGCTCACGCGGTCGGGCCCACGTTCGAACAGAACCCGGGCCTGTTCCTCGAAGGTGTGCATGCCGCCGATTCCGGAACCAATGACCACTCCCACCCGCTCCCGGCGCAAGCCTTCCAGTTCAAGACCGGCGTCTTTAATGGCCATCCCCGCGCCGGCCACCGCAAACTGCGCGTAACGGTCCATACGCCGGGCTTCTTTCTTCTCGATGTAGTCCGTCGGTTCGAAATCGGGCACTTCACCGGCGATCCGTGTTCTGAAAGCGCCGGCGTCAAACGACTGGATGCTTCTGATTCCGGAACGCCCCGCGACCAGGGCGGACCAGAACGGCTCCAGACCGGTGCCCAGGGGCGTGATCACCCCCATACCGGTAATTACCACTCGCGGCCGCAATAAAAGCACCTCCCCCAGGCGGGGCCGGGAACGCTAACTCCGTTCGTCAATGTAGGTTACGGCGTCGCCGACGGTACGGATCTTTTCGGCATCCTCATCGGGAATGCGTATCTCAAAAGCCTCCTCAAAGGCCATCACCAGTTCCACCAGGTCCAGGGAATCAGCGCCAAGATCATCTACAAATGAGGCCTCTATAGTAACCTCTTCTTCGTCCACCCCCAGTTGTTCCACAATCAGTGATTGTATTTTTTGAAACTTTTCAGACATTCGCCTGTCACCCCCTTTCCAGCGCTTGTGCCTTTGATTTATTCCGGCGCGCCATCCAAGCTCGCACGCTCCTATAAGGCCATACCGCCGTCGACGGCGATCACCTGCCCGGTGATATATCCCGCCGCATCACCGGCCAAAAAGACGACCAACGCCGCCACGTCCTCAGGGGTGCCTAAACGCCCCAGCGGAATCTCGGAAACCATGCGCTCACGCACCGCCGGGGACAGTCCCTGGGTCATTTCGGTCTGGATGAAGCCCGGCGCAATCGCATTCACCGTGATGTGGCGCGAACCGACTTCCCTGGCCACCGACTTGGTGAATCCGATCAGGCCCGCCTTTGCAGCGGCATAGTTCGCCTGACCAGCGTTACCCCGCAGTCCGATCACGGACGAAATATTGATGATCCGGCCCCGGCGGGCTTTGATCATGGGCCGGAGTGCCGCCCGGGTGGTGTTGAAAGCCCCTTTCAGATTTACGTTCAATACCTCGTCCCAATCTTGATCAGTCATCCGCAGTAGCAGGTTATCCCGGGTAATCCCGGCGTTATTCACCAGGATGTCCAGACCTCCGAATCCGTTAAGTCCGGCCTGGACCAACTCTGCCGCTTCCTGCGGCCGGGAGATATCAGCCCGGAACAACAGCACTCTGGAGCCTGAACGTTCGGCTTCGGCCGCCACCTGCTCGGCCGCCGTGGTGTTGCTGGCGTAGTTCAGGACCAAGTCGGCCCCGGCGGCGGCCAGAGCCAAAGCCACGGCCCGCCCGATACCACGCGAGGCCCCGGTCACCAAGGCCGTTCTTCCGTCAAGTCTCATTCTAGCCAACCTCCTCCAGGCGAGCAAGGACTTTTTGCAGGGAATCTCCGTCCTCCACGTTCAGGATGACGGCCTCCCGGGAGGCGATCTTTTTGACCAGCCCGGACAGTACTTTGCCGGGGCCTACTTCCACAAAAGTGCGCACTCCAGCCCCAATAAGCGCCTGTATCCCTTCCTCCCAGCGGACCGGACTGTAAATCTGCCGGACCAGTGCCGCCCTTACGTCCGCCGCCGCCGTCAGGAACCGGCCGTCAACGTTGGCCACCACCGGCGTTTGGGGATCTCTGATCTCGATGCCGTCAAGCGCTTGAGCCAGACGTTCCCCGGCGCTGCGCATCAGGGAGGAGTGAAACGGCCCGCTGACCGAAAGCGGCACGCACTTCTTTGCTCCGGCCTGTTTCGCCAGGTCCACGGCCCGCTCCAGAGCAGGCATTTCTCCCGCCAGCACCACCTGTCCGGGGCAGTTGAAATTGGCCGGGCTGATCACGCCCGCCCGCCCGGCCTCGGCCACGATTTCCTTGAGGGCTTCCCGCTCCAGTCCCAGGACGGCCACCATACCGCCGGTCCCAAGGGGAACGGCTTCCTGCATGAGCTGTCCCCGCCGGCGCACCAGGCGCAAACCATCCTCGAACAAAAAGGCGCCGGCCACGGCCAGGGCGGTATACTCACCCAGGCTGTGTCCGGCGACTACGTCCGGTGTGATTCCTTTTTCGCGGAGCACTTCGAAACAGGCAATACTGACCGCAAACACCGCCGGCTGAGTGTTGGCCGTTTTCTGGAGTTCCTCCCGGGGCCCTTCAAAACAAAGCCGGGTCAGGGAAAAGCCGAGGATTTCATCGGCACGGGTGAAGACCCGCCTCACCACCGGGTAGTTGCGGTGCAACTCTTCACCCATGCCCACGTACTGGGAACCCTGGCCGGGAAACAAAAAGGCCGTTTTCATTTGGTTTCTCCCGCTCGGGCCAACCGTTCCACGACCTGTTCCGTCTCCGACACCAGTTGCCGGATGATTTCCGCGGCCGGCTTGATTTCGTTGACCAGGGCCGCAATCTGGCCCGCCATCACCGAACCGTATTCCACATCCCCTTCCACCATGGCCGCCCGCAGTTTGCCCACTCCCAACTTCTCCAGCTCTTCCGGGGAGGCCTGCCTGGCCTCCAATTCCTCGAACTGCCGCGTCAGCTTATTCTTAAGGCACCTTACCGGATGACCGGTGCTCCGCCCGCTGACTACGGTGTCCCGGTCCTTGGCTTTGAGGACCTTCTCCTTCACCAACGGATGTACCGTGCACTCCTCGGCGCAGATGAAGCGAGTACCCAACTGTACCCCCTTCGCACCCAGCGCGAACGCCGCCGCTACCCCCCGGCCGTCACCGATGCCTCCGGCGGCGATCACCGGGAGGCTGACGGCATCCACAATCTGGGGTACCAGCACCATGGTCGTCAATTCCCCGATGTGGCCGCCGGACTCCATGCCCTCCGCGATCAGGGCGTCCACTCCGGTCTGCTCCAGACGCCGGGCCAAGGCGACCGAAGGTACGACCGGTATCACCCGGCAGCCCACCTCCCGCAGCGCATTGATGTACTTGCCCGGGTTGCCGGCTCCGGTGGTGACCACGGCCACGCGTTCCTCGAAAACCACCCGCATAACCTCGTCCGCAAACGGCGAGAGCAGCATGACGTTTACGCCGAACGGCTTGTCTGTAAGCGATTTTGCGGCGCGTATCTGCGTTTGGACCCAGTCCGGCGGTGCCTGACCGGTGCCGATAATCCCCAGGCCGCCGCCTTCGGAAACAGCCGCCGCCAGCTTGGCCTCCGAAACCCAGGCCATCCCGCCCTGCAGAATCGGGTACTCGATACCCAGCAATTCACAAATCTCGGTCTTAAGCACTCTTTGGAACCTCCTCAAACAAACGGTTTCTCTAACCCGGTCCGCCGGTGCCGACCCAATCCATGACGACCGCGGCCCAGGTCAGTCCGGCGCCGAAGCCGACCATCACCACCCGGTCACCGTCCGCCAGCCGGCCGGAAAGCACCGCCTCTTCCAGGGCCAACGGAATGGACGCGGAGGAAGTGTTGCCGTAGCGGTCCACGTTGACCACGACCCGGTCCATGGGTAGGTCCAGCCGCTTGGCCGCCGCCTCAATAATCCGAATATTCGCCTGGTGGGGAATAAACAGATCGATCTGGTCCTGCCTGAGACCGGCCTCCCGGATCACCGCGGCGGCTGCCTCACCCATAATGCGGACGGCAAACCGGAACACTTCACGCCCGTTCATGTGCACGTAGTGCAGCTTCTGTTCCACGGTGAGCGCTGAGGCCGGCAGTCTGGAACCCCCCGCCGGCAATTTCAACAGGTCACCTCCGGACCCGTCCGACCCCAGATTGGCCGCCAGCATACCCCGTCCGGGTGGAACTGGTCGCAGCACCACCGCCCCGGCTCCGTCCCCGAAAAGCACACAAGTGGTCCGGTCTTCCCAGTTCAGAATCCTGGAAATAGTCTCCGCACCGATCACCAGCACCGTCCGGTAGGTACCGGCGGCGATAAACTGCGCGCCGACCACCAAGCCGTACATGAAACCGGTGCATCCGGCGGAGAGATCAAAAGCCGCCACCGGCCCGCAACCCAGTTGTTCCTGCACCAGGCTGGCCGTGGACGGAAAAGTCATGTCCGGAGTGGCCGTGGCCACAACAATCAAGTCCAGCTCCCCGGGTCCGATGCCGCCGTCGGCCAGGGCCCGGCGGGCGGCGACAACGGCTAGGTCCGATGTAGACTGGCCCGGATCAACGATCCGGCGCTCCCGGATCCCGGTGCGGTCGCGGATCCACTGGTCGGAAGTGTCCACCAGCGCTTCCAGGTCCTGATTGGTAAGGACCTTCTCCGGCACACAGGTCCCAATGCCGACGATTCCGGCCGAAATCCGCTCAGCCATCAGCGGTCCCGGCTCCATTCTCCCGTACCTTGGCGATGCCGCCGGCGATGGTCCCGACCAGGTTTGTCCGCACCGCTTCACCGGCCACACGGATGGCGTTCTTTACGGCCTTGGCGTTAGACCGGCCATGACTCACCACCACCACCCCGTTGACCCCCAGCAACGGGGCACCGCCGTACTCGGTGTAGTCGAAGCGCTTGCGCACGTTCCGGAGCATATAGACGGTGGGCAACGCACAGACTTTTGAAACCCAATTGGTGGCCGCTTCCTGCTTTACCGCCTTTTCCAACGTCCGAACCACGCCTTCTCCTGTTTTCAACGCAATGTTGCCGACAAACCCGTCGCAGACCACCACATCCACGCGGCTGCTGAACAGGTCCCCACCCTCCACGTTGCCCACAAAATCAAACGGGGCCCGCTTAAACAGCGGGAACACCGTCAGGGTTTGCTCGTTTCCCTTGGAAGATTCCTCACCGATACTCAAAAGACCCACCCGGGGATTGGAAACGCCCAGCACCTTCCCGGCATACAGGCTGCCCATTATGCCGAACTTCAGCAAGTGCTCCGGTTTGCAGTCCACGTTGGCGCCGATGTCCAAGAGCACGGTTTGACCCTTTTCGTTCGGGATAACACTGACCAGTGCCGGACGCTCGACACCACGGATTCTCCCCAACCGGAGCAAACTGGCGGCGAAAGTGGCACCGGTATGGCCGGCGGACACGGCCGCATCGGCCCGGCCGTTCTTGACCAACTCGACGGCCTTGACCACTGAGGAATCGGGTTTGCGCTTCACGGCCGTCACGGGGGACTCGTCCATTTGCACAACCTGCGGGGCATGTACCACGGGAAGGCGTAAGGCTGAATCGGCGTGCTTAGCGATGGCCTCTTCGTCTCCGACCAGGACAACCTCAAAACCCCACTCACGGGCCGCCGCTTCCGCACCCCTGATGATCTCCCGGGGAGCGAAATCGCCTCCCATGGCGTCTACCGCAATGCGCAACTGCCGGCCCCCCCGGATCATTCTATAAGTGAGAGTATATCCAACTTGCCAGTTAAAAGCAACAACGGTAAAAAATAAGCTTTTGGTGAACCAAAAGCTTATTTATCGACGTTTACGACCTTTTTCGCTTTGTAGTACCCGCATTCCGGGCAGACCCGGTGCGGAACCATCCGCGCCCGGCACTGCGGGCAATTCACCAGGGTGGGCGCTTCGGTCTTCCACCCCGCGCGCCGCGTGCGCTGGCGCTGCTTGGAATGCTTCCGCTTGGGAACTCCCATTATTCCACCCCTTTCATTCCGGTTTTGAAAAGCTTGCCCAATCCGGCCAGACGGGGATCAACACCTTCGGGCCGGCAATCGCAGGCGGCCTTGTTGAGCGCCTGACCGCATTCGGCACACAGTCCCAGACAATCGGGGCCGCACAACGGCTTCATCGGCAGCGCCAGGAGCACGCTCTCGACAATTCTCTCCGTCAAGTCGATGAAATCACCGTCAACCGGTATGCCAACGGCATCATCCCGCCGTCCGAGGGTATACTTCTCCACCAGCTTGATGCCAAACGGAGACCGGACCGGCTCCAGACACCGGGCGCATTCCGTCCCGAACCGGCCCTCCACGGTGCCCTCCAGCCAGAAAATCCCTTCCAGGTACGTGACCGTAACCGTAACATCCACCGGTCCCACGGTGGAACCGGCCCCTTCGAAACGGTCCAGTTCCGGCAGTTCTTCCCGGAAACCGAAGGTTACCGGTTGGCCTTGCCGGTCCCTGACGGCGCTTAAGTCGAGCCCAAACATCGGTTTCCCCCAATCGCTTAACAGGCCCATTATAATGGCGGCCCTTGGGCTTGTCAATAAAAACCTGGTCTCACGCGGCTTTGCCGGCCATAGGCTCTGTTAGTCGGGAATCGCCCGGCTCATGTTTCATTACTCGGGGAAATGGGGAAAAACACATGCGTTCGGGTTTCGGAAGGCTGCCAGCGGCCATACTCGCCCTGGCTCTGTTAGTCGTCCTGGCCGCCCGTCCCCATACCGCGTTCGAGGGAGCCCTCCTCGGAGTGGATACCTGGTGGAATATCGTGTTTCCGGCCCTTTTGCCTTTTTTTGTCATGTCCGAACTGGTGCTTGGTCTTGGCTTGGTAGGTTTCGCCGGGGTACTGTTGGAACCGGTCATGCGCCCGGTCTTCGCCCTACCGGGCAGCGCCTCGTTCGCCGTCGCCGTGGGTTACACATCCGGGTATCCGGTCGGGGCCAACTTCTCCGCTCGTCTCCGCTCCGCCGGGCAATGCACGCGGGTGGAGGCCGAACACCTGCTTTCCTTTACCAGCAATGCCAGCCCGCTTTTCGTTCTGGTCGCCGTTTCGGTAGGGCTTTTTAACAATCCCGCGCTGGGGCCTTTTCTCCTGGGCATCCACTACGCGGCCAACCTCACCCTGGGGCTACTGTTCCGGCACTACCGCCCCCACGAGCGGAGACGGCACGCCGGGGAGTACCGCCACCTATGGAGGCGGGCCGTCCACGAGTTCATGGCTGCTGACGGGCGCCATCCGGGACTGATTCTGGGTGAGGCGGTGAAAACCGCCGTGGGCAAACTGCTGGTGATTGGTGGGTTCATCGTTTTATTCGCCGTCGTCATCCGTCTTTTGGACAGCTTCGGACTGCTCAGTATCCTGGCCGCATTGTTCGGTCTTTTTCTTGGGCCCCTTGGCTTGCACCCGTCTTTGAACCCGGCGTTGGCCACCGGCTTTTTGGAGATGACTCTCGGGATCAGGGCGGTGAGTGAAACCGCCGCACCGCTGGTTCAACAATTGGTGGCCGTACAGTTGATTCTGGCCTGGAGCGGCCTTTCCATCCAGGCCCAAGTCGCCAGTTTTGTATCCCAGACGGACATCCGGCTCCGGCTGTACTTAGTGGGGCGCGTCGCACATGCCTTCTTGGCGGCTGTGTTGACCTTGCTGCTGTTCCCGGTCGTTGAGCCGCTGCTGGTGACCCAGGCCGTGACCCGCCCGGAACTGGTCATGACTTGGACAGAAGTCCTTCAGACTTCTATCTTGTTAGCCTTGAGCCTGCCTCCGGCCCTTTTCAGCTTTGCCATGTTCGTCCATCTGGTGCGGCGTCTACTTCATGTTCTTTAGTTCCAAGCGGCCCCCTTCGATCTCCTTCATCATCTTTTCAACGCGGGCTTCCAGCTTGGACAACACCTCGTCCGCATAGTCCCGCGCCCCCAACCTCATCTCGCGGGAGGCCTTTTCGGCCTTCATTATAATTTCGTCCGCTATTTCCTTAGCCCGGCGGACCACCTCGCTCTGGTCGGCCCTCTTTTCAACTTCCCTTTGGGCCTCTTCCAACAGACGGGCCGCTTCTTGGCGGGACTCGCTGATTACCTTCTCCCGCTCCTGCACGAGCCACTTCGCCTTGCGCACTTCTTCCGGAAGAATGGTACGGGCCCGGTCCAGAAAGTCCAACAACTTCTCCTCATCCAACAGCACCTTCTTGGTCATCGGCACCCGGGAGGAATTCTGAACAAATTCTTCCAGGTCATTGAGTATGGACAGCAATTCCAATTACCCCTCACCCCTCATCCGAAATTTATCCCTCAATATCCGCTCCACCTGAACCGGCACCATATCCTCCACGCAGCCGCCGTACCGCGCCACCTCCTTGACGGAACCCGAACTGATGAATGAGTACTTGGCCTCGGTCATCAAAAAGACGGTTTCGATTTCCGGCGCCAGCTTCTTGTTGGTAAGGGCCATGGTAAATTCGTATTCAAAATCGGAGACCGCCCGCAGGCCCCTGATCAGCGCACGCGCACCCTGCTCCCGGGCATAACGGACCGTCAAGCCCTGATAGGCGTCCACGCGCACGTTTGGCACTTCCCGCAAAACAATCCGGAGCATCTCGAGCCGCTCCGCGATGGAAAACAAGGGTTGCTTGGCGGAACTTTTGGCTACGGCCACAATGACTTGGTCAAAAACCTGCGCCGCCCGCCGGATCACATCCAGATGCCCGTTGGTGATGGGGTCGAAGCTGCCGGGATACACTGCAATCTTCATCCCGACTTCTCCTCCGCCCGGTAGAACGACAGCAAAGACTCGCCGTACCGTTCGCGGCGCCAAACATAAAGGCCGCCCGCCCTGTCGGATGGAGGCCGCCGGAAGGAAGACTCGGCGATCACCCAACCGGCCGGGTCGACAACGCCGGACTCAGAAAGACGGAACAGGGTCTTGGTCATAAGCTCACCTGAGTAGGGAGGATCCATGAACACCAGGTCAAATACCCGGCCCTCCACCCCCAGGGCGCCGACCACCGCCGTCGCTTTGCCCAAACGCACCCGGCCCTTTGCGGCCAGCCCGGTTTCGTCCAAGCGTCTTTTTAATTCCGCCGCCACTCGCCGGTCGTTTTCCACGAATACAGCCAGAGACGCACCCCTGCTCAATGCCTCCAGGCCCACGGCTCCGGTTCCGGCATAAAGGTCCAAAAACCGGCTTTCCAAAACGCGCTCCGCGATAATATTGAACAGCGCCTCCCGCACCCGGCCGGTGGTGGGCCGGACCGCCAACCCGGACCCGGCCTGCAAACGCCTGCCCTTTAAACTTCCGGCGATAATACGCAAATTTCATTCACCCGGTTCTGGGATAAATTCGCAATCATTATAACACATCCTGCCGGCACATAGAGCTTTTTCTCCTTTCCTTATCCCCGTATTCTGCCTCCGCAGCCCAGACATAAACCTTGAGCACCTCCGGTATATTCGGCGCCGGCGCGGGCCACGATACTCTTGGAAAACAGTTAGGGGCAAAAGGAGGCCGATTATGAGAGTCTGTGGTGTTTCGACCGATTTGGCGCTTGAAGCGCACGATGCCCTGCGAGCCCAGACCGGTCAAGAAATCTCCGGGGTCGCGGTGGAGCGCCGTGAATTCCAGCACGGCAAGATCACCACGGTCAGAATCACCGATGAATACGGCGCGCAAGCCATGGGCAAGCCTCCGGGCACTTACATTACCATTGAAGCACCGGCTATACGAGTCACAGATCCGGACGCCCATTCCGCCGTAGTCCGGGAACTCGCCGGAGCCCTCAAGGGAATGATCCAAGTAAGCGACCAGGGAAATATCCTGGTGGTGGGATTGGGCAACTGGAACGCCACTCCTGATGCCCTGGGTCCGCGAGCCGCCAACCATACGTTCGTAACCCGGCACGTCTATCATTTCGCGCCGGAGCATATCCCGGAGGGAACCCGGGTGGTCAGCGCGCTGGCACCGGGCGTGTTAGGAATCACCGGCATCGAAACCGCCGAAATCGTCAAAGGCGTCGTCGAGCACGTGCGCCCCGAACTGGTGATTTGCATCGACGCCCTCGCGGCCGGCTCGGTCGAGAGAATCGCCTCCTCCATTCAACTCTCCGACCGGGGAATCAATCCCGGGTCTGGAATCGGAGGCCGGCGCCAGGGGCTCACCGAAGAAACTCTTGGTGTAAAAGTAATCTCCATCGGCGTTCCGACCGTTGTTCACGCCGCGTTTATCGCTCGTGACGCCATCGTGAAGCTCTACGAGATACACGGACGGACACCGCCGCAAGTTGCCGAAATGGAGGGAATCATCCAGCAACTGCTGGAGCCCTTTGGCGGACAGCTCATGGTCACTCCCAAGGAAATAGACGACCTGATCAAAAACTGTGCCCGCATAATTGCCGGCGGCTTGTCCGTGGCCTTGCATCCGGGTATCGCCCCCGAACGTTTCGCCGATTACCTGCAGTAAAAAAAGAGCAGAATCGGCTTTTGCCGTCTGCTCTGGAACGGGGTTTCATCTGTCATTGTCCGGCCGGGTCGAAGACTATTGACCCTGAGTGCCGAAAGGCTCGGGCGGGGCAGCCGCCCGGACCTGATTCACGTTGCCTTGGGCCATAGCCTGCTCCGCAAAGGCCACCATCTTGCGGACCATATTGCCGCCAACCTTGCCGTTGACCCGGGAGGGCAGGTCACCCTTGTCAAGCGCCTGGTAGTTGGCGAGGCCGATTTCGCCGGCCACCTCATACTTCATCTGATTCAGCGCGTTTCTGGCTTGCGGAACAATCGCGGGATTCGTGCGACCCATTGTTTTTGCCTCCTCTACTGTTTTGTGTTTATTTTATTTTTTTCTGTTTGAAATTATTATGGACTTCTGACCGGCCGCTTATGTTAGAACATAATGACTCTTTTTCCTAAAATCAATACCGACTTCGCGACCGAGTTCAAGATTCTGTACACTATCTTCCTGACGCACCGTGCTTTTCTTTCGGTTCTTTTTTTTACCGCTTTTCAAATATGCCCGCCTCCGAACATGCTTTGTGCTTATTTTGGCGCCGTGTGTCCGGCTCAATAACCAGGATATAATGGATTCTGTCCCGCAAGGACCGGCCAAATTTTGGCTGAATTGGTCGAAACGGCTGTTGGCGGCTGTTGGCAGCCAAAATTGACTAGCGGCCCATATTCTGCTAAACTAGCGGTGATACCAGTGGGCGATTTTTTTTTGGTATTCGGCAACCGGAAGCGGGCATACTGAGAGACCGGGCCCAGACCTCTTTGGATGTGAGTCTAATGGCAACCGTAGGTTTGCCCCGAGCGATGGCTTACTATTATATGTACCCTTTCTACGCCGAGTTCTGCCGCGAAATCGGCGTGCAACTGGTGGTATCCCCGCCCACCACCAAACGGGTGCTGGAGAAAATGGATTTTTGCCCCACCGATGAGCCTTGTGTGGCGGTGAAACTGCTGTTCGCACACGCCCGCGAACTGCTTGACCGCGGAATCGACCGCCTTTTCATTCCATGCCTGGTCAGTCTGGAGCCCAAGAACTACTGCTGTCCGAAGTTCATGGGCATCCCGTACATGGTGAAAAACGCGCTTGAAAGCGGCACTCAAGTGTTGAGTCCGGTGATTGACCTGTCTCAGGGGAAACGTGACTGGGAAAGGACCTGGGTGGAAACCGGCCTGCTTTTGGGCGCCACGCCGGATCGCGCCCGCCGCGCCCTCCAGGCCGCCTGGAAGGCTCAGCACCGCTTTGAAACGCTTTGCGTCCAGAAACTTCTGTCGACGGTCGAAGCGTTCCACGTCCTGGAGTCAAAGGTGCTCAAACGCGGGAATGACCAGGCGGCCGCCGGCTCCGCCGATGAAACGGTGGCCGTCATCGGTCACCCTTATATCCTGTTTGACGCCTTCAGCATGGATCTGTTGCCCAAGTTCAAGCAGTACGGCCGGGTGCTGACCGCCGAGATGGTTTCCCCAAAAGAGATCCGCCGCCAAATGGAAACGGTGTCGGACGGCGAACGATTGTGGAGTTTTGAAGCCCAGCTTCTCGGCGCCGCCCTTCACTATCTCCGGAACAACCTGGTGGATAAACTGGTCCTGGTGGGCTCCTTTGAGTGCGGCCCGGAATCGATTATCGAGAATTTTGTGGAGGAGGAGGCCGCCCGTTACGGAGTACCTTTCCTTCTCCTGACCCTGGACGAGCATACCGCCGACGCCGGGCTGGCAACCCGGATCGAAGCGTTCATGGATGTCCAGCCGCTCCCGGCCGAGGTTTCACGGACCGTCCCGGAAGTGCCCGTTCCCGGGCTGCGCCCGGAACGGTTTGTGATCGGCATGCCGACCATGGGACATCTCGATCTGGCGATTCGTTCCGCCTTGGCGGACTGCGGCGTGGATTCGGTCAAGACCCCTCACGCCAACCAGGAGGTCCTGGAGCTGGGCAAGCACCTGTCACCCGAGTTCGTCTGCCTTCCGTTCACCATCACTCTGGGCCAAATGCGCTGGCTTCTGGAAAACGGGGCCACCCACCTGCTCATGGTCGGCGGCAAGGGCAAGTGCCGGTTGGGGTGGTATGCCCAGGTACAAGAACAGTTGCTGCGCCGCCTGGGCTACGAGTTCGAACTCATCGTCATCGACTCACCGCTTCCGCTGCGGGAGCGATGGTCGGACTTCCGCCGGACCTTGAAACGGACCACCAATCAGGCCTCCTGGCTGCAAATTCTGCGGGCCCTGTACGCCGGCTACCACCGCATGGCCGCCATTGACCAAGCCGAGAGCATCTGTCATCAGGTGCGTGCTTTCGAAAGCAGGCCGGGAACGGTGGACCGGCTGTTCGCCGGGTTCGTGCGCCGTGTGGAGCGCGCTGCTTCCACCGAGTCGGTTTGGATGTTGTTGAATGAGTTCCGAGACCAGGCGGAGGCTATCGAAACCGAAGACACCAACCCGGTTCGGGTCCGAATCCTGGGCGAAATCTGGGTGGTGCTCGAAGCCCACATCAACCTGCACCTGGAATCTCTGCTGGGCAAATCCAAGGACCCCCGGGTGTGGGTGGACCGTGAAATTTCGGTAACCCAGTGGTTTCACAAAAACCTCTTTCCGACCCGGGAGGCCACCGCCAGAAAGAACCAGATCAAGCAGGCCGCGTTTCCCTACCTGGAAACAGACGTGGGCGGGCACGGGAACTTCAGCGTGGGGCTCACGGCCTTGGCGGCGCAGGAAGGCATCGACGGCATTATTCACCTGATGCCGTTTACCTGTATGCCCGAAATCGTAGCCCAGAACATTATGGTGAAACTGAGTGAGGAATTGGATCTTCCGGTGCTGACCTTCATCATCACCGACCAGACCGGTGAGGCCGGCTTTGAGACCCGCGTGGAAGCTTTCCTGGACATCTTGAAGGACCGCCGGACCGGTCGTCTCAAGCTGGAGGAGGGAGCATAAGTTTGCGTTACTATCTTGGCATTGACGTAGGCAGTGTCACTACAAAACTGACCGTGATCGATGAGCACGCCGGACTTTTGTTCCGGTCCTACTTGCGGACTGAGGGCGGTCCGATCCAGGCCATCCAGAATTCCTTTCGGAAATTGCACGAGACCGTCGGGGAGCCGCCCATCGCCGGGGTGGGCACCACGGGCAGCGGGCGCCGTTTGGCGGGGATAATGGTGGGTGCTGACGTCATCAAGAACGAGATCACCGCTCACGCGGTCGCGGCGCGCCACTTCCGGAACGACGTGCGCACGGTGATCGACATCGGCGGGCAGGACTCAAAGATCATTTTCTTTCGGGACGGAGTTCCGGTGGGCTTCAACATGAATACCGTCTGCGCGGCTGGAACCGGTTCCTTTCTTGATCATCAAGCGGTTCGTCTCGGCATCCCGATTGAAGAGTTCGGCGACTACGCTCTCCGTTCGGAAAGCCCGATCAAGATCGCGGGACGGTGCGGGGTTTTCGCCGAGTCCGACCTCATTCACAAGCAGCAAATGGGTTACAGGAAGGAAGACCTTATCGCCGGGCTTTGTATCGCTCTGGTCGGAAACTACCTCGCCAACGTGGCGCGCAGCCGCAAGATTGAACCGGTGGTCCTCTTCCAGGGTGGCGTGGCCGCCAACGCCGGCATCCGGGCCGCATTCCAGAAGCGGCTCGGTTTGGACATCGTGGTTCCCGAAACCTTCCAGGTGATGGGTGCTTTTGGCGCCGCCATCCTGGCCAAGCGTAACGCCGAGCGGCGGCGCACGGCCACCAACTTCCGCGGCGCGGCCCAAATCGCCGGATTCACTTGCCGGCCCCGCACCTTTTCCTGCGCGGACTGCCCGAACAACTGTGAGGTGAACGAATTCTACATCGGCGACAACCTGATCAGCAGGTGGGGTTCCCGGTGCGGCAAATGGTACAACCTGAATGTGTCCTCATCCGAAAGGAGCGAAGAAAGGGAAGCGCCGCTTCAGGCCCAATAGGGTCCGGCGGTGACCTTCGACAATACCTCGGCACGGCGGAATTGCCACGACCGGCCCATAATCAGCCTGAAATAAGCCTGAAATAAGCACTGCCTGAAATAAGCACTGTCAACGGCCAGTGAAAATGTCACCTTAGAACACGCTAATTTGGCCTGAGAAAATGTCACCCCTTAAGATCGTTAAAGTGGCCTGAGAAAATGTCACCCCCTGAAACCGTGCTCCAAGTATACA